>CAZRKS010000001.1:0-71217 GCA_964600315.1 uncultured Steroidobacteraceae bacterium
TGCGGGTGAACGGGCGCTGGTAGAAGAACGCCGCGGGATTGTTCACGGCGTACTCGCGCGTCGCGTGCGCCACCTCGAACAAGGCATCCTCGGTGCAGCCGGTCGCGTGCATGTAGCGCCGGGTGAACATCGCGACCCAGGAGGCGGGCGTCAGCAGTCCGAACGGCATGTAATAGCCGTAATGGATGGCGCTGCCCGTGATCAGGTTGCCCGAGACGCCAGCGGAATAGCGCTGGCCGGAGCGGCCGTTCAGGGCCCGGTAGCAGACCACGGTCTCGGCGACGCCGGTGGCCACGGCCATCGCCGCCTGCAGGAGCGTGCCCGTGGCGGCGCCGCCACCGTAGGGCACGCGGGCGTACAGGCTGATGTTGTCGCAGCCGACGGCGCGCGCGACGTCCACCTCTTCGTTCTGGTCGATCGTGAAAGTCACCAGGCCGTCGACGTCCGAGGGCCGGAGACCCGCATCGTCGAGCGCCTTCTTGACGGCTTCCGCCGCCAGGGCGAGCTCCGAGCGGCCCGAGTCCTTGGAAAACTCCGTCGAACCGATGCCGACGATGGTGGACTTGTCGGAAATTCTCGCGACCATGGCTCAGGCTTCCTTCGGCAGTGCCACGCGCACCATGCCGGACATGTGGTTTCCCCAGACGTTGTTGTCGCCGCTGACGTTGACGTCCACCGTTCCAGCGGATTCGTCCCTGGCCACCACGTCGCCGGTGATGGTCATGATCATGCCCGGCAGGTTGGGCGCGCCGAGCTTCACGTCGATGCGCCTGATCGTCGCCTCGGGGCCGGTCCAGTCGGTCACGTAGCGGGCCATCAGGCCGTTGCTCGTGAGGATGTTCATGAAGATGTCGGGCAGGCCGGCCGCCTGCGCAGCCGCCTTCTCGTGATGGACGGGCGTGAAGTCGCGCGACGCAATAGCGCCGCCGACGATGAGCCCGGCCGTGACGTCGATCTTGAGGGGCGGCAGTTTCTCGCCGATGGCGATGCTGCCGAAACTCCGCGTGGTCTTGTTCATGATGTCCGCTCGCTGTCGTGTCGTCAGGCGGGGTAGAAGTTGGGCAGTACGGTCCGCTCGTCGACCCGCTCCACCCTGCCCTGCACCTTCATGCCGATGCGCACCTGCTCCGGGTCGCAGCCGACGATGTTGGCCACTAGTCGCGTACCTTCCCGCAACTGGATGAGGCCGCACACCAGCGGGTACGGATAGCCGGGGAACTTCGGATAGTTGATCTCGGTGTAGCTGTACACCTCGCCTTCGAGCGTGGACTCGATGCTGTCCCACTCGAGGGACTGGCACTCGCCGCACATCGGGCGCGGCGGGTGGCGCAGCGTGCCGCAGCTCTTGCAGCGCTGGATCAGGAGCCTGCCCTGGTCGATCGCCTCCCACCACCAGGCGTTGTCATGGCCGCGCGGCGACGGGATGCGCACAGGGGCCTCGAGCTTGGTCTCGCCGCCGGCCGCCTCCGCCTTGGCGGCCACGAGCTCAGCGCTCGGCATGAACCGCAGCGTGCGGAACACCTGACGGCCGACGTCCTCGCCGTTCTGGTCCGTGAACTTCGTGACCGTCTCGATGAAGTAGCCCATGCCGCGGGCCGTCTTCTTGGGCCCCGTGACGCTGTCGATCACGGTGTACGAGGTCACCTGGTCGCCCGGCCGCAGGTCGCGGTAGAACTCGGTGATGGTGTTGGTGCCGAGCACGCCGGTGTAGCCGTGCGCGTCGAACACGTTGTGCAGCTCGCGCTGCACGTCGACCTTGCCCGTCTGCTGCCCGGCCATGGGATAGCCTTCCATCGCCCAGATCAGCAGCATGGTCGGGGGCGCGATGATGCCCTTCTTGCTCGAGGCGGCCGCGAATTCCGCGTCCGTGTACACGGGGTTCTCGTCCCCGGTCACTTCGGCCCAGTGGCGGATCATGGCCAGGTTGACGTCGTCGTAACCGCGCTTCGGCGGTCCCATCTCGCGGCCCACGTAGGTGCGTATCTTGGCTTCGAAGGCCAGGGTCTCTTCGGGGGTCATGCTGTGCTCCGCGAGGTCTTGCGCCAAGCATATTTGTAGTTGAATATAGATTCAACTATGCCTCGCATCCACCGTCACAAGCGTGCGCCCGTGCGGAGCGACCAGCTCGGCAGCCGGGGCCTGGCGACCCGCGAACGCTTGAAGGCGGCGGCCCGCCGCGTCCTGGACGGCAAGGGCTACAGCCAGATGACGGTGGCGGACGTGACCAAGGAAGCCGGCGTCGCCGCCGGCCTGTTCCACCGCTATTTTCCGGACCTGCGGTCGCTGACCGTGGAGCTGCTGAGCGAGGTGATGGCCGAACTCGGCGACACGGAGCGCATCGAGCAGGGCGTGGACCGCGGCGACTGGATGGGCCGCATCAAGTCGCACATCGTGCCCTCGGTCGCCAATCACGCGTTGCGGCCGGGCCTGGTGCGCGCGATGAACCAGCTGGCCGACGAATACCCCCCGTTCCGCGCCCAGCTGCGGAGTTTCTACCAGGCCCAGCTCGAGCTGCTGGCGACGCAGATGCCGCGGCTGTTCCCCGCCGCGAAGCTGGCCCCGGACGAGTCGCTGCTGCTCGCCTATGCGCTGGGCGGCATCTCGGAAGCCGCGCTGCGCGAGCGCTACATCGTGCGCAACCCGGCGCTGCGCAACGTCAAGCTGCCCCCGGAGGAACTGGCGGACTGGCTGGCCGTGCTGTTCTATCGCGCACTGTTCGGCGCAAACCCGCCCGTCGATCGCCTGAATGGAGCCGCGCGCCTGCTGGCGGCAACGCGCCGCAAGCGCTCGCGCGTCAGGCGCAAGACCGGCAACGGAATGGCGAAACGGCCGACGTCACCCGAGCCCTAGACGCCCGCCGAGCCGCGCTGGCCGCAGGTCGGCTCGCCCACTCAAGTCAATTCGAACAGGGCCGCGGCGCCCATGCCGCCGCCGATGCACATGCTGACCACGACGTTGCGCACGCCGCGCCGGCGGCCTTCGAGCAGCGCGTGACCCACCAGCCGCGCACCGGACATTCCAAAGGGATGGCCGATCGCAATCGCGCCGCCGTTGACGTTCAGGCGGTCGTCCGGGATGCCGAGCTTGTCGCGGCAATACAGCACCTGGCAGGCGAAGGCCTCGTTGATTTCCCACAGGCCGACGTCGGCGACCGAGAGCCCCGTCTGCTGCAGCAGCTTCGGGACCGCGAACACAGGGCCGATGCCCATCTCGTCGGCACGGCAGCCCGCGACGGCCATGCTGCGGTAGGTGCCGAGCGGCGGCAGCCCGCGCCGCGCCGCTTCCTCGCGGTTCATGACGACGCAGGCGCTCGCGCCGTCGGAGAGTTGCGAGGCATTGCCGGCGGTGATGTGCCGCCCTTCGGGCACCCACTGGCCGTTCTTCCACACCGGCTTCAGGGCCGCCAGACTGTCGAGCGTCGTGTCCGGCCGGTTGCCCTCGTCGCGGGTGAGCGTCACCGCCTCCGTGCCGGCCGGGTTGCCGTCCTTGTCGAACAGCTGCTTCACCGTCGGCAGCGGCACGATCTCGTCGTCGAACAGCCCTTCCCGCTGCGCCCGCGCCGTGCGCTGCTGGCTCTGCAGCGAGTACTCGTCCTGCGCGGCGCGCGTGATGCGGTAGCGCTCGGCCACCAGCTCCGCGGTCTCGATCATCTGGATGTAGGCGGTGGGCATCGCCTCGAGCACGGCCTTCGACTGCGCGCGGTAGGCGTTCTTGTGCTTGTTCTGCGTGAGCGAGATCGACTCGAGGCCGCCCGCGACCGCGATCCTGTGCTCGCCCACCATGATGCTCTTGGCGGCGCTCGCGATCGCGGCGAGACCGGAGGCACACATGCGGTCGATCGTCATGCCACCCACGCTGTCCGGCAGACCGGCGGTGTAGGTGCAGAGCCGCCCGAGGTTGTAGCCCTGCGTGCCCTGCTGCGCGGCGATGCCGAGGATCACGTCGTCGACGTCGGCACCGTCCACGTTCGCCCGGGCGAGCGCGGCGCGGATCACGTGGCCGCCGAGCACCGGCGCCTCGGTGTCGTTGAACGCGCCGCGGTAGGCGCGGCCGATCGGCGTGCGCGCGGTCGAGACGATGACGGCTTCCGCAAGGCTCATCGGCAATACCTCATTCGAAATACAGTCGGCTGATCGTGTCGACGACGCAGGCGGGCTTGTCGCCGCCTTCGATCTCGACCGTGATGCGGATCGTCACCTGCACGCCCCCGCCCTTGACTTCCTCGGCCGCCACCACCTCGCCGCGGCCGCGGATGCGCGCGCCGGCGCGCACCGGGGAGGGAAACCGCACCCGCTCGCACCCGTAGTTCACGCCCATCTTCAGACGGTCGTAGGCGATGAGTTCCGGCAGGAACTTGTTGGCGAGGCTCAGCGTGAGATAGCCGTGCGCGATGCAGCCGCCGAACGGCCCCTGGGCCGCTCGCGCCTCGTCCACGTGGATCCACTGGTGGTCGTCGGTGGCGTCCGCGAACTGGTTGATGCGCTGCTGCGTGAGCGGCATCCACTCGCTGCGGCCCAGGTCGCGGCCGACGGCCGCCAGCACTCCGGCCACGGAATCGAATCGCTGTGTCATGGCCTCGAGCCCCTCAGGCACGCTGCGAACTGACCGAGACCACCTCGCCGGTCATGTACGACGAGTAGTCGCTGGCCAGGAAGACCATCACGTTGGCGACCTCCCACGGTTCGGCGCCCCGGCCAAAGGCCTCGCGCGAGGAGAGCTGGGCGAGCAGTTCCTCGGAGGCGGACTTGCGCAGGAACGCATGGATCGCGATCGATGGCGCCACGGCATTGACGCGTACGCCGAACTCGGCGGCCTCGACGGCCGCGCAGCGGGTGAGCGCCATCACGCCGGCCTTGGCCGCCGCGTAGTGAGCCTGCTCGACCTGGGCGCGCCAGCCGAGCACCGAGGCGTTGTTGACGATCACTCCGCGGCCGCGCGGCTGCATGATCTTGAGCGCGGCCCGCGTCATGCGGAACGTTCCGGTGAGCGTGATGTCGATGACCCGGGCCCACTCTTCGTCCGCCATCTCGACGATGCGCTTGCTCGTGCCGAGACCCGCGTTGTTCATCAGCACGTCGATGTCACCGACCTGCGCCACGGCGAATTCGAACAGCGACTGGACCTGTTCTTCTTGCGAGACGTCGCACAACCGGCCGTAGACGGCCGCGAGACCCGTCTCGGCACGGATCGCCGCCACCGCCTCGCCGAGCCGTCGCTCGTGGATGTCGCTGATGACGAGCGCCCGGCAGCCTTCCTCGGCGCAGCGCTTCGCGACCGCGAAGCCGATGCCGGCGCCGGCGGCCGCGGTCACCAGCACGGTCTTGTCGCGCAACAGCCCGTGCGCGGGCACGTAGTCAGGAGGCGGTCTCATGAACTTCCCCGGTGGTTGCGCAGTCAGCGCGGCATGCCGAGCGCACGCTCGGCGATCAGGTTGAGCTGGATCTCGTTGGCACCGGCGTAGATCGTGTCGGAGCGGCTGAAGAGCCAGACCTGCCGCAGCAACTGCGCCGACGGGTCGTCATCGTCGGTGAGGACCGCGGCCGCGCCCAGCACGTCGGCGGCGAGGCGCCCGAAATCGCGTCGCCAGTTCGACCAGGCGTACTTCGCGATGTAGCCCTCGCGCGAGACCCGAGCACTGCCCTGCTCCGCGTCGCCCTCGGCGAGCACGCGCAAGGCGTTGCAGCGCAGGGCATCGAGCGTCACCGCCGCCTGCGCGATCCGCTGACGCAGATCGGGGTCGCGCGCCGCGCCATTGCGCCGCGCCACCTCGAGGAGACACTGCATCTCGCGTTCGAAGCCCGCCTGCTGGCCCAGGGTCGACACGCCGCGCTCGAAGCCGAGCAGAGCCATCGCCACCTTCCAGCCCTCGCCAGGGGCGCCCAGGTGCAGGGAAGCCTCGGTGCGCGCGCCGTCGAAGAACACCTCGCAGAACTCCGAGTCGCCCGTGATCTGCTTGATCGGCCGGATCGTGACGCCGTCCTGCCGCAACGGCACGAGCAGCATCACGAGGCCGTGGTGGCGCTGCGAACCCGGCTCGCAGCGCGCCACCACGAAGATCCAGTCGGACTCGTGGGCCCACGACGTCCAGGTCTTCTGGCCGTCGATCACCCAGCGGTCGCCCTCGAGCCGGGCGCGGGTCTGGACGTTCGCGAGGTCGGAACCCGCGTTCGGCTCCGAGTAGCCCTGCGCCCAGTACTCGGTGCCCGCCAGGATGCCGGGCAGGAAGCGTCGCTGCTGATCCGGCGTGCCGAAGGCCATCAGCGTGGGCGCCAGCAATTGCTCGCCGATGTGCCCGAGTCGTCCGGGGCCGCCGGCCCGCACGTATTCCTCGTGGAACACGACCTGCTGCGACAGCGGCAAGGCGCGCCCGCCGTGTTCCCTGGGCCAGCCGATGCCGACCCAGCCACCCCGCGCGAGTTCCTGCTCCCAGCGCTTGGCGAGCTGCGGATCGTAGGCGGGGTCGCCCATGCCGCCGCAGCCCCGCAGCGACTCGAATTCGCCGCGCAGGTGCTCCTGCATCCAGGCAGCGACCTCCGCGCGGAACGCCTCGTAATCCTCTTGCGTCATGGGACGGCCTCGTCGAACAGCGCGACGGCCAGGCGCGCACGCCACTCGGCGGGATTCCCGAGCCACGAGCGCGCCGCCTGCGCGCGCTTGAAATAGAGGTGCGGGTCGTACTCCCAGGTGAAGCCGACGCCACCGTGCAGCTGGATGGCCTCCTGAGTGCAGTACTGCGCCGCGTCGTCGGCCAGGCAGCGCGCCATGGTGGCGAGCCGGAGCGTGCGGCCCTCCGCGGGCTGCTCATCGAATTCGCGGGCGGCGCCGAGCACCGCCGAGCGCGCGAACTCGACGGCGACCATCATCAGTGCGCACCGGTGCTTGAGCGCCTGGAAGGTGGCGAGCGGCTTGCCGAACTGCACGCGATCGCCGAGATAGGCGACGGTCAGGTCCAGGCACTGCTGGGCCATGCCGACCAGCTCGGAAGCGAGCACGACGGCCGCCAGCCGCCGGCCGCGTTCCAGTGCACGGTCGACCGCGGCGCCGCGCGCGAGGCAGCCAGCGTCGGGGACCCGCACGCCCTGCAGCCGCACCTCGGCGACGGGACGGGTGGCGTCGTGACTGGCTCGCGGACGGCGCGTGACGCCCGCAGCGTCGAGCGCGACGGCCAAGAGCAGTCGGCCCTGTTCGCTCTGCGCTGGCAGCAGCAGCCAACGCGCGGCCATCGCCGCAGGCACCGCCGGCAGCACCCCGTCGAGGCGCCAGCCCGCGTCCTCGCGGCGCGCCTCGGGCGGCGCTCCCTCGAGCAGACCGATGTCGAGCGTGAAGATTTCTTCGCCGCTCGCGAGGGCCGGCAGCCAGCGCGCCGCGACCGCCTCGTCGCCGACCGACAGGATCGTCGTGCCGGCGAGCGCCACGCTCTCGAGCCAGGGCACGCAGGCCAGGCGGCGACCGAACGCCTCCGCGACCAGCACGAGTTCGGTGACGCCGAGGCCGAGGCCGCCGTGCGCCTCGGGAATGTGCAACCCGCAGGCGCCGAGCTCGGCGACCTGCTGCCACAGCGCCGGATCGAAGCCACCGCCTTCGAATGCCGCACGCCGCATGCGCGTCGAGTCGCTCGCATTGGCGAGCAGCTCCTCGACCGAGTCCGCGATCTGACGCTGCTCTTCGCTGAGCCTCAGGTCCATCTGCTCGCCTCAGCTGCCGTAGACCGGCTGTGCCGGCCGCCCTTCGGCGATCAACTGGTCGACCACCGCGGTCAACTCCGCCGGCTCCCAGCGCGCTTTCTTGTCCGTGATCCGGCCCGTGTGCCAACCCTCGGCGATCGACAGCTCGCCGCCCTTGGCCTCGAAGCAGCGCCCGGTGACGTGGGACGACCGCGGGCTGCCGAGCCAGACCACGATCGAGGCCACGTTCATCGGGTCCCAGACGTCGAATCCGCTCTGCGGCTTCTTGACCATCTCGGGCATCGCGCCTTCGGTCATCGCGGTGCGCGCCGCCGGCGCCAGGCAATTGACGGTGATGCCGTAGCGCTTCAACTCCGCTGCCTGCACCAGCGTCAGCGCGGCGATGCCGCCCTTGGCCGCCGAGTAGTTGCTCTGCGCGACCGAGCCCTGCAGGCCGGCGCCGGAGCTGGTGTTGATGATGCGCGCATCGACCGGCTTGCCCGCCTTGCTGGCATCGCGCCAGCGACGCCCGAGCACGCTGGCGAGGCAGAAGTGGCCCTTCAGGTGCACGCGCATCACGGTGTCCCAGTCGTCCTCGCCGAGCGACAGGAACATGCGGTCGCGCAGCACGCCGGCGTTGTTAACGAGCACGTGCACCTCGCCGAACGCCGCCAGCGCAGCGTCGACGATGCCCTGCGCGCCCTCGAGCGTGGTGATGTCGCCGCTGTCGGCCAGCGCGCGTCCGCCCGCGGCGCTGATCTCCGCGACCACGGCCTCCGCCGCCTCGCGCCGGATGTCGTTGACGACGACGTTGGCGCCCTCGGCCGCGAACGTGAGCGCGTAGGCGCGGCCGAGGCCGCCGCCGGCGCCGGTGATGATTGCGGTGCGTCCGTCACAGATGCCCATCTTTGCTATCCCAGTCGTTCGATGATCGTCACGTTGGCCTGCCCGCCGCCCTCGCACATCGTCTGCAGGCCGTAGCGCCCGCCGGTGCGCTCGAGTTCGTGCAGCAGGGTCGTCATCAGCTTCGTTCCGCTCGCCCCGAGCGGGTGACCGAGCGCGATCGCCCCGCCGTTCACGTTGGTGCGCCCGTGCGGATAGCCGGTTTCCTTCAGCCAGGCCATGACCACCGAGGCGAAGGCCTCGTTGATCTCCACGAGGTCGATGTCCTCTAGCCCGAGGCCGGCTTTCGCGAGCGCCCGCCGTGTCGCCGGAATCGGCGCGGTGAGGTGCCAGATCGGGTCGTCGGCCAGCACCGACAGGTGCACGATGCGCGCGCGTGGCTCGAGCCCGTAGCGCTTCAGGGCCGCCGCCGAGACCACGAGCACCGCGGAAGCGGCGTCGCAAACGGAACTGGATACGGCCGCGGTGATCTTCGGGAACGCCGGGTCGACCGGCTGCAACGTCGCCATCTTCTCGAGCGTGCTGACGCGCGCCGTCTCGTCCATGCGCAGCCCGCCGAGCGGAACCACCTCGCGGTCGAAGCGCCCCTCGGCCATGGCCGCGAGCGCACGGTCGTGGCTCTCCTTGGCAAAGACCTCCATCGCCTCGCGGCTGATGTCCCAGCGGTCGGCGATGCGCTGCGCCGCGTAGAACTGGTTGACCGGCGCATCGCCGAATCGCGCCTGCCAGCCCTTGCTCTGCGCGAACGGGGTCGTGAACCCGAGGGGCTGCCCGGCCCGCATCGCGGAGGAAATCGGGATGCTCGACATCGTCTGCACGCCGCCGGCCAGCACCACGTCCTGCGTGCCGCTCATCACGGCCTGCGCCGCGAAATGCACCGCCTGCTGCGAACTTCCGCACTGCCGGTCCACCGTCGTTCCCGGCACGTTGATCGGCAGGCCCGCGGCCAGCCACGCCGTGCGCGCGATGTCGCCCGCGAGTGCGCCGATGGTGTCGACACAGCCGAAGATGACGTCGTCGTACTCGGCCGCCGGGATGGCGTTGCGGTCGACGAGCGCCTTGATGACGTGCGCGCCGAGATCGGCGCCGTGCACCTGGGCCAGCGAGCCGTTGCGCCGGCCCGTGGGCGAGCGCAGCGCGTCGACGATGAAGGCTTCGGCCATGGAGCGTCCTTCCATTCTCATTTCAGGGTGGCGGCCGGCCCGAGCGGCGCGCCGTCGCAGAGCAACGCGTCGCCCAGGCGCGCCTTGTGGAACGCGCGATCGCCCCAGGCGGCGTCCAGCACCCAGGCTCGCTTCATGAACATCTGCAGGTCGACCTCCCAGGTGTAGCCGTTCGCGCCGTGGACCTGGATGCCCTTGCGCGCCGCGGTCCAGGCGGCGTCGGCACAGGCGAGCTTCGCGTGCGACACGAGCGCCGCGCGGTGACGCTCGCCGCGCTGCAGCGCCAGCGCCGCCCGGTAGAGCACGGGCCGGGCGAACTCGATCCGGGTCACGACGTCGGCGAGGTGATGCTTGACGGCCTGGAAGGAGCCTATCGGCTTGCCGAACTGCTTGCGCTGCGCGGCGTAGTCCACGGACAGGTCGAGCATGCGCTGCGCCAGGCCCACCAGCTGGCCGGCCACTGCGACGGTTGCACGGTCCACCGTCTCGTCCGCGAGCGCCTGCACCTCGGCACCCGCCATCAGCCTCGTCGAGACATCGAGCGGCTGCGGCAGGGTGGCGAGACGGCGCGACGCATCGATGCTGCTCATCGCCGAGCGCTGCAACTCGGCGCCGGGCACCGCGTGCAGCTCGAGGGAACCGCCCGCTCCCGCGCGGAACGCGAGCAGCAGGTCGGCCATGTGCGCGTCGGCCACCCACGGATTGACCGGGTGCTCGATCGACACGCGCGCGGTGCCGTCGGCGATCCTGGGCAGCCACTGGTCACGCAGCTTGCCGGCCCCGGGCAGTGCGCACAGCAGGCCCGTGGCCACGCAAGCCGTATCGGCCAGCGAGTCGGGAATCGCGTAGTAGCCGAGTTCCTCCGCGATCAACGCCCAGTCGACGTCGCCCATGCCGAGACCGCCATAGGCCTCCGGCACCGACAGTCCCGTCATGCCCTGCGCGGCGATCTTGGCGCGCAGCTCGGGCGAGCGGCCGCCGCCGGTCTCCCAGATCTCGCGCAGCAGCTCGGGAGCCGCCTCGTTCATCAGGAAGCGGCTGACCGAATCGCGCAGCGCGAGCTGGTCTTCGGTGAACGTGAAGTCCACGATGCTCGCCCTCCCTCAGGATTTCGGCAGGCCGAGCACCCGCTCGGCGATGATGTTGCGCTGGATCTCGTTGGTGCCCGCGTAGATCGGCCCGGCCTGCGCAAACAGGAAACCCTCGAGCCAGTCGTGCACCTCGGGATCGTCGATGAGCTCGGCGCGCGGCCCGAGGATCCGCATCGCGGTCTCGTGCATCTGCAGGTCGAGCTCCGACCAGAAGATCTTGTTGGTGCTCGATTCGGCGCCGATTCGAGCACCCTTCAGCAGCCGGCCCACGGTGTGGTAGCTCGCGAGGTTGTAGGCCTCGGCGTCCATCCACGCCTTCAGCACCCCGTCGCGGATCGAAGGGTCGCGATCGGCAGTCGCCTGATGACGCCGGTACAGCTCGACGAGTCGCTGCGCCGTCCGCTGGAAGCGGGCCGGCGAGCGCAGCAGCAGTCCGCGCTCGAAGCCGGCCGTGGCCATCGCCACGTTCCAGCCCTGGCCTTCTTCGCCGATGCGGTTGCCGACGCTGACCCGCACGTCGTCGAAGAACACCTCGGCGAACGCCTGCTTGCCGTTCAAAGCCTTGATCGGACGGATGGTGATGCCCTTGGCATCCAGGGGCACCAGCAGGTAGCTGAGGCCATGGTGGCGGGCGCTCTGCGGGTCGCTGCGGAACAGCCCGAACAGCCAGTTGGCGAACACCGCGCGCGTCGCCCAGATCTTCTGGCCGTTGATGACGTACTCGTCGCCGTCGCGGATCGCACGGCTCGTGATGTTGGCCATGTCCGAGCCGGCGTTGGGCTCGCTCCAGCCCTGCGCCCACATGTCGTCGCAGCGGGCCATGCGCGGCAGGAAGCGCGCCTTCTGCTCCGCCGTGCCGAACTCCATCAGCGTGGGCCCGAGCAGCAGGATGCCGTTCTGGTTCACGCGCATCGGCGCGTCGGCCGCGTGGTACTCCTCCTCGAAGATCAGCCACTCGATGAGGTCGGAACCGCGGCCGCCGAGTTCCTTCGGCCAGATCACGCTGCTATAGCCACCCTCGGCGAGCCGTGCCTCCCAGGCGCGATGCTGCTCGAAACCTTCGCGCGTATCGTAGCTCCCGAGCGGCGACTTCGGCACGTTGTCGCGCAGCCACGCGTGCACCTCGGCGCGAAAGGCTTGCTGCTGCGGAGTGAAATCGAGGTCCATGCGTCGCTCCGTCAGAACTTGGTGTCGCGCTTCTCGACGAAGGCGCGCCGCGTCTCCGCCGAGTCCGGGCTCAGGTAGGCCTGCAGCGTGAAGCCCTGCTCCCAGCGGTACTTCGCCTCGAGGTTGCCGTCCTCGATGCCGGTGAGCGCTTCCTTGGCGATGCGGATCATCGCCGGGCTCTTCGCGGCGATCTTCGCGGCCACGGCCAGCGCCTCCTCGCGCAGGCGCTCGCGCGGGACCACCCGCTCGATGGCGCCGAGCCGGAACGCTTCGGGCGCAGCGATCATCTCGCCCGTGAAGAACAGGTAGCGCGTCTTCTGCACGCCGAACATGCGCTGCAGGTGCGCGGCCCCGCCCATGGCGCCGCGGTCGACCTCGGGCAGGCCGAAGCGCGCGTCCTCGGCGGCGATGACGATGTCGGCCGCGCCGCAGATGCCGATGCCGCCGCCGAGCACGAAGCCGTGCACCGCCGCGATCACCGGCACCTTGTTGAGGTGCACGGCCTGGAATGTCGCGTAATTGCCGGCGTTGACCTGCACGATCAGGCCCGGGTCGGCATCGAGTTCCTTGATGTCCACGCCCGCGCAGAAGCCACGGCCCTCGGCGCGGATGACGATGACGCGCACGGCCGGGTCGTCGCCGAGCGCGGCGATGCGCTGCGCGAGCGCGTGCCAGCCGGCGGAATTCAGCGCGTTGACCGGCGGGCGGTCGAGCACGACCTCGGCGACGCCCTCGTCGTGCACCTTGCTCGTGAACTGGTCAGTCATGGCCTTCCTCGACAGTGCTTGTGGCGAGCAACGAGTCGCGGCGTTCGCGCGCCTGCGCGATGATGCCGTCGATGAGTTCGCGGCAGCTCGGCAGCCGGTCGATCAGCGCCGCCACCTGGCCCGCGGACATCACGCCCTCGGCAGGCCTGCCGTCCACCATGGAGCGCTGCAGCAGCATCGGCGCATTGGCGGCCATCACCGTCTGTGCGACGCTGCTCGCGTCCTCGCGCAGGCCCTGCCAGAGCACGCCAAGGGCGTGTCCGGTCGTCATGCCGGTCTGCGCTTTCCACTGCAGCGCGAGCTGCAGCGCGAGACGCAGCCGCTTGAGCGGCGAGGCCTTCTCGAGCATCGCGAGGTACTCGTTGGGGATCATCCGCTGCGGCATGCCGTCGACGAGGTAGGAGACCTGGATCTTCTCGGCATCCCTGGCGTCGAGGTAGCGCTGCAGCGTCGCCTGCGGCACGTGGCTGTCGCTGGTCATCAGGAAGCGCGTGCCCATGGCGATGCCCTGTGCGCCGAAGGCGAGCGCGGCCAGCAGCCCGCGACCGTCGTAGAAGCCGCCCGCGGCCACCACCGGCACCTGCACGGCGTCGACGACCTGCGGCAGCAGCACCGTGGTCGGCACGCTGCCGGTGTGGCCGCCGCCCTCGGCGCCCTGGATCGTGATGACGTTGGCGCCCATCTCGATCGCCTTCTGCGCATGCTTGAGCGCGCCGACGGTGGGCATGCAGACGATGCCTGCATCGCGCAGGCGACCGATCACTTTCTTGTCCGGCCCGCGCCCGTAGCTCACGGCGCGGACGCGATGCTTGACCGCCAGGTCGAGCAACTGCGCCGCATTCGGCTGGAACATGTGGAAGTTGAGGCCGAAAGGCCGGTCGCCCGTGAGTTCCTTGACCCGGACGATCTCGGCCTCGATGCGATCGGCGGCGATGGTGGCGCCGGCCAGGAAGCCGAAGCCGCCGGCGTTGGTCGTCGCCGCCACCAGGTCCGAGCCCGCCACCCAGCCCATGGCCGTCTGCACGATCGGGTAACGGCAGCCGAGCAGGTCACAGAGCGGCGTGTGGAAACCGGACATCGCGTTCGGGCCTCAGCGCTTGACGATGACCGTGGAGCCGTGGCCGAACAGGCCCTGATTGGCGGTGATGCCGACCCGAGCGCCGCTCACCTGACGCGCACCGGCCTCGCCACGCAACTGCCACGTCAGCTCGCACACCTGCGCCAGCGCCTGCGCCGGCACGGCCTCGCCGAAGCACGCGAGGCCACCGGAGGCGTTGACCGGGATGCGGCCGCCGACCCGCGTCGCCCCGGCGCGCAGCAGCGCGGCGGCTTCGCCGCGACCACACAGCTGCAGGTCCTCCATCCAGTCGAGCTCGAGCGCCGTCGACAGGTCGTAGACCTCGGCGAGACTGACGTCGGTCGGGGCGATACCAGCCTCCTCGTAGGCCTTCGCGGGCAGTGCGGCGCGAAAACTGTGCGCCTCGGCGGCGACGGCCGAGTCCGTGGCGAGGTCCGGCATCTCGATCATCGCCGAGGCGAAAGTCGGCGTGACGGTGGAGATCGCGGCCACGCGCGGCGCGTCCGCTCGCCCGATGCGCCGCGCATACTCGACGCTCGACACGATCAGCGCCGCCGCGCCATCGGAGGTTGCGCACACGTCCATCAACCGCAGCGGGTTCGCCACCATCGGCGAGGCGGCGACCTCGGCCGCGGTGAAGCGCTTGCGGTAGCGCGCGTTCGCGTTCTCGAAACCGTGCTCGGAGTTCTTGATCTTGACGCGTGCGAAGTCGTCGACCGTGTCGCCGTACAACGCCATGCGCCGCCGCGCATACAGCGCGAAGTAGGTCGGATTGGTGATGCCGAGCCGAAAGCGCACCCAGTCCGGATCGTCGGGGCGATCGCCCTTGGCGGGCGCGAGGAACCCCTTGGGCGTGGTGTCGGACCCGATCACCAGCGCGAGTTCGCACTCGCCCGAGAGGATCTTGGAGCGCGCCGCGGCCAGCGCCTGCGAGCCCGACGCACACGCGGCATAGGAGGTGTTGACCTGCGCGCCCTGCCAGCCGAGCGCCTGCGCGAAGGTGGCGCCGGCCACCTGCCCGGGATAGCCGTTGCGGATCGTCGCCGCGCCGCTGACGAACTGCACGGCCCGCCAGTCCACGCCGGCGTCGGCGAGCGCCGCGCGCGCCGCGACCACGCCGTAGTCGATGAAGCTGCGTCCCCACTTGCCCCAGGGGTGCATGCCGACGCCGAGGATCGCGATGTCCTTGCTCATGCGGCGGGCTTCCACTTCCAGGTGAGGTGACGCTCGCCCGAGGCCTCGGACAGCGTCTCGATCACGAGTTCCATCGGCATGCCGAGTTGCAGTGCATCGACGTCGACGCCCTGCACCACCGGCCCGAGCACGATCATCTTCTCCCGCTCGAGTTCCACGGCGGCGATCGCGAACGGCTGGTACGGTTCGGCCGCGATGAACGGTTCGGGCGGCTGGTAGCACGCGTTCGTGTACGACCACAGGCGACCGCGCCGCGACAGCGGCACCTCCTCGAACTGCTCGCCCTGGCACGCGGGGTTGCGGCAGAAGCGCGCCTGGCGCGGAAAATAGAACGTGCCGCAACTCGTGCAGCGCGTGCCGACCAGGTGCGCGCCGGACTCGCCCTGCGCGAACCAGCCTTCGAGGAACGGTCGTTCGGTCTTCGCGCTCATGGCCTCAGGTTCCCAGCGCGGACGCCCGCAGCCCGTGCGGATCGAGCTGCGCGAGCAGCGCCAGCTGCCCGGCCGTCGGCGCCGCGGTGACCGGCACCTCGGCCGGGACGTGCAGCGGGAAGCCGGTCGCCTGCTGCACCTGGCCGGAGGTCACGCCCGCGTGGAGGCTGCGCAGCCGCACCTGGCGCGACGGACCGCCGAAATCCATCACGCACAGGTTGGTGACGATGAGCCGGATGTCGATGTCCTCGAGCCGCCAGCCGCGCGCGAGCCGCGCCGGGTTGTAACCCGCGGAGGCGACCATGTCGACCTCGCCCTCGACGAACACCTTGGGGCTGTGGTTCGGCACGAAGAACGAGTTGGCGTGGTTCATCGAGTTCCCCGGGAAACCGCGCACGCCTAGCATCTGTGCCTTCGGCCTGCGGTAGTCCGCGCCGATCATCGAGATGTTGGCCTGGCCATAGCGGTCCACCTGCGTGGGCCCGACCATGGCGTGGCGCTTGCCGCCCCAGACGTTGTCGAAGATGCGCGCGAAGCCCATGTGCGCCTCGCGCCGGATGCGGTAGTCGCCGCGAGGCCCGACCGGCACCGGTTCGGCCACCAGCCACGCCTCGCTGTCGGTCATCATCAGGTCCGGATTGCAGGTCCTCTTCGCGAGCGAGGCGGCCAGCCGCGGCACGATGCCGATGCCGCTCGCGAGCACCTCGCGGTCGTGGCGCCAGGCCTCGGAGGCCGCGCAGATGAGGGTGTCCACCAGGGTCGTGTCGGTCATCGCGCGCTCCGTCAGAACACCGGCAGCGGCAAACTCTTCACCGCCACCTCACCGCCGACACGCTGCAGGTACTCGGCCTCGCCGCAGGCGACGTAGCGCTCGAAGTACTGCGCCCAGCCGCTCTGTTCCTTCGCGCTCGCGGCGTACTCCTTGAAATGCCTGACGTCGAACCCGTAGAGCGGCGCACAGGAAGTCGGGTGTGCGCCACAGGGCGCGTGCACGACGCCGGTGGTCTGTGCGCGCTCCCAGAACACGTAGCGCGCCTCCTCGCCCTGCTCGAACACGGCCGGCTCGACCAGTTCGTCGCACGTGACGTACGTGCGCGTGGCCGCGCGCGCGTACAGATCGTCCATGTAGAGGTCCGGACCCTTGACCTGACAGACGCCGCGCGCATCGGCACGGTCCACGTGCAGCAGGGCGACGTCGAGCGGCAGCGCCGGCATCGCCACCCACTGCCGGTCGTCGTAGGGCGAGTCGACGAGCTGGATTCCGGGGTTGTGCCGGAGCACGTCGGTGCCGAGCCCCACGCGCGTCGGTATGAACGGCACGCGCATCGCCGCCGCCTTCAATCCGAGCAGGAGCAACCCTTCGTCGATCTCCATCACTTCGATCGACCCGGACTGGCGCGCGACGCGGAAGTAGGGTTCGAGCGGGATGAAGTCGAGCGACACGAAGGCGAAGACCAGCTTCTTCACCTTTCCGGCAGCGCACAGCATGCCGACGTCCGCGCCGCCGTAGGACACGAGGGTGAGATCCTCGAGCGGGCTGCGCAGGATCTCGCGGATGAGCGCCATCGGCTTGCGCCGCGGCCCCCAGCCGCCGATGCCGATGGTCATGCCGTCGCGCAGCTGCGCGACGACGTCGCTGGCAGTCATGAGCTTGTTCATTCGAAAGCCATCCAGGCCACGAGCGCATCCCGAAAGATGCCAGCTCGCTTTTTACGCGATCAGGTGGTGGGTGGCGCTACGTCCTAAAGGACTAGGACCGGCAAGCATCGAGCGAAATTGCCTTGCAACTGAGACGCTTGCGCGGACGCAGCCTGCGGCGGACCCAGGTTGGGGCTGCTCCATTTGCCATTCGCTCAATCGTTCTCGCAAACTGACCTCAACCACCCCCGCCTGCCGAGGACTCGCGGCGGCCCGGTGGACCCGCGCTACGGAGGCAGGAACGCAATGACGAGGCTCGCCGGAAAGATCGCGATCGTGACGGGTGCCGCTCGCGGCATGGGGGCGGCGATTGCGCGCCGTTTTGCGGAGGAAGGGGCGACCGTCGCGCTGACCGATGTCCTGCCCGAGGTCGAAGCGACGGCCGCGGCGATCGGTCCGATGGCCACGGCCTACCGCCACGACGTTACCGATGAATCCCGCTGGCAGGAAATCGTCGACGGCGTGATCGCGCGCCACGGCCGCATCGACGTGCTGGTCAACAACGCGGGCATCCTGATGTTCAAGGACCTGCTCACGACGACCGTCGCCGACCTGCGCAGGATCCTCGACGTCAACGCGGTGGGCACGTTCATCGGGATGCGCACCGTCGCGCCCCACATGATCCGGCAGCGCAGCGGTTCCATCGTCAACAACTCGTCGTGCGACGGCATCTCACCGGCCAACTCGCTCATCGCCTATGCCAGCTCGAAGTTCGCCGTGCGCGGGATGACGAAGGTTGCCGCGCTCGAACTCGGCCCGCATGGCGTGCGCGTCAACTCGGTGCACCCCGGCAGCATCAACACCCCCATGGTGAACCCGCTGGGTGCACCCACCGACGCGCTCAACCGAGGAATGTCGTGGTACTCGGCACAGCGGGTCGGCGATCCCGTAGAGGCCGCCAACTGCTTCGTGTTCCTCGCCTCCGACGAGTCGAGCTTCTGCATGGGCACCGAGTTGGTCGTCGACGGCGGCCTCATCGCCGGTCACTATTACTACGGCCTGCCTGGTGCACCCGAAGGGGTCCTGCCGCCGATGCGGAAGCCTTCGGGAGAATAGGCCGGATCGGTCACGGATGGCCTGGCGGCGCGGCCCCGGCGCCGCGCAGCGCCGCACCCGGTCCGTCAGCCGCGGCAATCGAAGTCGGCGGGATCGGGCGTCGTCATGGCATCCGCGAACGCCTGGTAACTCCACGGCCAGGTGTTTGGCACGCCCTCGGCGTCGAGGTACCAGCTGGCGCAGCCGGTCCCGAAGATCGTGCCTCGCGCCGCGGCGATGCGCCGCTCCTCATAGGCGGCAAGTGCGCTGCGCCTGGGCGCGATCTCGCGGCACTCGCCCCGATCGAGGCGTTCGATGAGCTGGGCGATGTAACCCCACTGGCGCTCGGCGACGTCGATGAGCGAGAAATTGCCGACGGGTGCGCCCGGTCCGTTCAGCATGAACAGGTTCGGAAAATCGGGCATCGAGATCGCCAGGTAGGCGTGCGGCCGCCTCGCCCAGAACTCCTCGAGCCGGACCCCGTCGCGGCCGACGACGTCCATCGGCCGCATGAAGCGATCGGCATGGAAGCCCGTCGCGAGAATCAGGACGTCGAGACCGTGGAGTGCGCCGTCGGCCGTCCGCACCCCCTCCCCCTCGATGCGCTGGATCCGCTCCGTGACGAATGCGACGTCGGGTCGCTGCACGGCCTGGTAGTAGTCCGGCGAGAACACGAGACGCTTGCACGCCGCGCGGTACGTCGGGCGCAGTTTCTCCCGCAGCGCCGGATCCTGGATGCTGCTCTCGAGGTGGGACCGGACGAGGCCCTCGATGAGGTGCATCGGCTCGGCGTCCGGATCCGCCACGGCATCGGTGAAGCGGCGGACGTTCGCGAGGTACGTATCGTCGAAGCGGATGGCATCGATGAGCCCGGGATCGGCGCGAAACGCGCGCCGCTGCTCGTCGGTGTAACGCGGGTTCTCGATCGGCATGATCCACTGGGGCGAGCGCGAGAACTGCTCGACGCGCGCGGCGACTCCGGCGAGGGCGGAGACGAGCTGCACGCCCGTCGAGCCGTTGCCGATGATGCCGACGCGCTTGCCCTTCAGGTCGATGCCATCCTGCCAGCGCGCACTGTGGAAACACGGACCCGCGAACGACCCGAGGCCCTCGATGTCCGGCATCCGCGGATGGTGCAGCACGCCGGTCGCGGCAATGACGACGTCGGCCTCGTAGCGGCCGCCGCGCAGGGTCTCGACCCGCCAGCAGCCGTCGAGAAAGCGGCACCGGCTGACCTCCTCGTCGAAGCGCATGACCTCGTGCAGTCCGAATCGGTCTGCGACGCCCTCGAAATAGCGCTGGATCTCCGGACCCGGGGCCAGATAACTGCTCCAGTCCGGATTCGGCGCGAAGGAATACGTGTAGGCATGGGCGGGCACGTCGCAATAGAGCCCCGCATAGCGGTTCTCGCGCCAGGTGCCCCCGAGAGTCGCCCCCTTCTCGAGAATCGCGACCTTCTCATAGCCCGCCTCGCGCAGCCGGATACCCGCGAGAATGCCGGACATTCCGGCGCCGATCACCACGAACCGCAGGTCACGATCAGGCATCTTCGTCGTACTCCGCGGCCATCGATGGCGTCGCCTGGGTCGTGAGGTAGTGCGCGCGTTCCGCAGCCATCTGCGTCGTCATCTCCGGGTGGGTCGATACCCAGAAACGACGCGCCGCAATGCCTTCCAGGATGAGCCGGGCCGCCTCGTCGGGTTCCATTCCATGGGCGGCCAGCAGCCGCTTCATCTGGGCGACGTGGCGGGTGACAGGCCCCGGGCGGGTATCTTGCGGTACATCCTCGAAGATACGGGTCTTGACCGGGCCGGGCAGCACCGCCGAGACGCTCACGTGCGGCGCCGCGAACTGCAACTCGAGCGACAGGCACTCGCTGAACGAGAGGACGGCGTGCTTGCTCACGAGGTACGGCGCTTCCCACGCGGCCATGCCCAGACCGCCGACCGAGGAGAGGTTCGCGATGTAGGCCGGAGCACCGCGCTCGATCATCGGCGGCAGGAAGGTGCGCGCGCCGTGGATCACGCCGAGCACGTTCACGCGCAAGGCCCGCTCCCAGTCCCCAGCCGTCAGGTCCCACGTGCTGCCCGCGAGTTCGACGCCCGCGTTGTTGACGAGGAGACGGACGTCGCCGAATCGTTCGCGGGTCGCGGCGGCGAGCGCTTCGACGGAGGCTGCGTCGGCGACGTCGGTCGTCACGGGCAACGCAGCACCTCCTCCGGCGCAGATTTCCTCCGCGACGCGCGCGATGCGCTCCGCGGCGATGTCCGCGAGCACGACGCTCATGCCGAGGCCCGCGGCGGCGCGCGCAATGCCCTCGCCGATGCCGCTGCCGGCCCCCGTCACCACAGCGACGCCGCCTGCGAATGCTTCTCGCGGATTCACTGCAAGCCGTGTCCTCTGTCGCCCTGCCGGGCCGTCAGTCGAACATCGCGCGACGCAGCGCCTCGCGACTGTCGCGCAGCGCTGCCAGTGACGTGCGCGCCTCTGCCGCGATGTTGAATCCGTGGTACGCGCCCGGATAAACGTGCAGTTCGACCGCGACCCCTGCGCGAGTCAGGCGACGCGCGAACTCCAGGTTTTCCTCCAGGAACAGGTCGAGCGCACCGACCGAGATGAAGGCCGGAGGGAGCCCGGAGAGATCCGTCGCTCGCGCCGCGGCGGCGCAGGCCGGGACGCCCTCGCCTCCGGCGGGCCGCCCCAGGTACGCCTCCCAGCCAATCCGGTTGTCCTCCGGCGTCCATACGAATTCGCCGGTGTACGGATGCGGATCTGGATCGACGCAGGTCCGGTCGTCGATCATGGGGTAGATCAGGTGCTGGAAGGCGATGGCCGCCAGACCCCGATCACGTGCCAGCAGGGCGAGGGCGGCCGCGAGCCCGCCGCCTGCGCTCTCGCCCATGACGCCGATTCGCGCCGGATCGACCCCGAGCGACGATGCCTCGCGGGTGAGCCAGTGCAGGACCGTGAAGCAGTCCTCCAGAGCCGCCGGGTACGGATGCTCGGGCGCCAGGCGGTAGTCCACCGAGCAGACGACGCAACCGAGTTCCGCGACCAGCAACCGGTTCGACAGGTCGTTGACCTCGGGCGCGCCGACCACGTAGCCGCCACCGTGGATCTGCAGCACAGCCGGACGCAGCCCCGCGGCACCCACCGGCCTGTACAGCAGCACGCGCACGTCCGTTGCATGGCCCGGCGCGCCCGCCCGAAGCTCATCGCGGCGGACCGGAAGATCGTCGCGCGGTGGAACTTCCGCGTACAACGTCGCGAAGCGCGCGCGCGTTTCCGCAATGGTCTCGGGGGTGAGTCGAATCGCCGGGAGCAGTTCGAGCCCGGGCTTCAACTGCGGATCGACGAGGTGAGCGGTCGCTCGCACGACGCGGGAGTTCAAGGCTGCTCACTGAAGAGGCGCTGGAGATCGGCCTTGAGCAGCTTGCCCGTCGGATTCTTCGGCAGCGGTTCCCGGCGCACGAGGATGCGGGACGGCACTTTGTAGGCGGCGAGGCGCTCGGCGACGAAGGCCCGGAGCTGCGCCTCGGTCGGGGACGCGCCTGCCACCGGAACGACGACGGCCGCCACCGCCTCGCCGTGTGCCGGGTCGGGGATCGGTATCACGCCGGCCTCGGCGAGTCCCGGGTGCTGCAGCAGGCAGGATTCGACCTCGGCTGCCGCGATCTTCTCGCCGGCCCGGTTGATGACGTTCTTGATCCGGTCGACGACGAACAGGGAGCCGTCCTTCAGGTAGCCGACATCGCCGGTGCGCAGCCAGCCATCGTGCAGCGCCGCGGCCGTCGCCTCAGGCATGCCCCAGTACTCGCGCATCACGGCGACGCCGCGCACCTGGATTTCGCCCGCCTCACCCTCCGGCTGGATCCGGCCCTCGGGGCTCACGATGCGCAGCTCCGCGATCGGTGAGATCTTGCCCGAGCTCGTGGGCGCCGCGCGGAAGCCGTCGCCCGAGATCGCGGTCACCGCGCCGCCGGTCTCGGTCATGCCGAAGCCGACGCCCGACATCGACGGCCCGAGGCCTTCGAGGACCTCGTCGATCACGCGCTGTGGCAGCCCGGCGCCGCCGAAGCCGATGCCGGCGAGCAGGCTGCGCACCGCCTTGTAGTCGAACGTCGGGTGCTCCAGCATCCGCATCACCATCGCCGGCGCGGCGTTGAACTGCGTCACCCGGTGCTCGAGGATCAGTTCGATCGCTTCGGCCGGGTCCCAGCGGTGCATGAAGACGAGCTTGCGGCCGTGGACCAGATTGGTCAGGAGCTGCGCGTGCAGCCCGCTCACGTGGAAGAGCGGCACGACCGTGAGCGTGGTCGGCGCCAGCGCGCGGCGCATGAGGTTCTCGACGACGCCCGGGGAGGACATCGCCGACAGGGCGGCGATGTAGTCGATGTTCATGATCGACTGGCAGACCGCGAGATGGGTCGTGAGCACGGCCTTCGGCCGCGTCGTGGCTCCCGAAGTGAACAGCAGCAGCGCCGGGTCCTGCGGACCGAGCTGCACCGGCGGCGGCGCCGGGCGCGCGGGCCGCGTGACGTCGTGCCACGCGTGCACGCCACTGCCGGGCTTGGGCTCGCCATCGCAGAGCACGACCTCGGCGCCGAGCGACCGCCAGTCCTCGCCCAGCCGCTCGAGCCGGTCGGCATCCATGATCAAGGCCCGAGGCTTGACCGTGGCGCACGCCCCCAGCAGCTCGTCATGCAGGCCGAAGCTGTTCACCGGCGCGGGCACCGCACCCGCGAGTGCGGCGCCCAGGAACGCGACCGCCCATTCCGGCCGGTTGCGCATCGCAATCACGACGCGGTCGCCCGGCTGGACACCCAGCTTTTCCCTCAGTGCCCAGGCCAGGGCATCGGCCTCGGCGAACACGCGCGCGTACGTCCAGGTCTCGTCCCGGTAGACGATGAACGGCTTCTCGCCGTGCGCCCGCGCGGTGTTGATGAGATCGGGCAGCGTCGCCTTTGCGTGGCGGTAGGCCCGGAGCTTCTGTCCGCCGACTTCGACTTCGGTCAGCTCGAACGGCGCGCCGGGCCCCGTCAGCTTCTCACGCAGGCCCGTCAGCAGGCTGGTAATGGCGTCCATTCGATCTTCCCCCTGGTCTCGCCGGCCGTCAGAACGCCCGCAGGCGCGCGTAGCGATCGCGATGAAACGAGCCGTCGCCGAAAGTCTGTTGTAGCACGCGTGCCCGCTTGAGAAACAGCCCGATGTCGAGGTCGTCGGTGACGCCGACGCCGCCGTGCATCTGCACCGCCTCGTTGAGCGCCTTCTCGCTAAGGTCGGAGGCGCGCGCCTTGGCGAGGCTCGCGAGCTCCGCCGCCCCGCCCTCGCCACGGTCGTCGGCATCCGCGGCCTCGAGCGCCGCGGCGAGGCTGCTGCGCAGCAGTTCGATCTCGACGTACAGCCGCGCAGCGCGGTGCTGCAGCGCCTGGAACGATCCAATGGGCACGTCGAACTGCACCCGCTGCTTGAGATAGGCGACCGTACGCTCGAACGCCTCGCTGATCACGCCCAGCAGTTCCGCGGCGACGCAGACGCGCGCACGATCGAGCACGCGGTCGAGCACGCCGAACGCCACGTCCGGCGCGCCGATGACAGCCTCGTCACCGAGCTGAACGCCCTCGAGGCGGACGCGCGCCGCGTTGCGGCTGTCCACCATCCAGCGGCGCTCGACCTGCACGCCGGGCGCCGCCGGGTCCACGAGGAAGAGGCTGAGCCCGGCAGACTGACCCGCCGCGCCCGAACTGCGCGCCACCACGATGAGCCGGTCGGCGACGTGGCCGTCGAGCACGAACTCCTTGTCCCCGTCGAGCCGCCAGAGACCCGCCTCGCGCGAGGCACGCAGCGTCACCCGCGTCGGGTCGTGGCGCGGCGTCTCTTCGAGCGCAACGGCGAGCAGCGCCTCGCCCGCGGCGATCCTCGGCAGCCAGATCTCGCGCTGCGCCTCGCTGCCGGCCTCCGTGAGCAGGCCCCCGCCCAGCACGACGGTGGACAGGAGTGGCGTGGCGGCGAGGTTGCGGCCGATCTGCTCGAAGACGGCGCCCAGGCCCTGGTAGCCGACTCCCAGTCCGCCGTAGGCCTCGGGCAGCACGGCGGCCGGCCAGCCGAGCCCGGCCATCTCGTGCCAGATTGCCGGGTCGTAGCCGCGCTCGTCGCGTCGATCCCGCAGCGCCCGCAGCGCCGAGACCGGCGAACGGGTGGCTAGGAACTCTGCCGCGCTGTCGCGCAGCATGCGCTGCTCGTCGTTCAAGAGGAGCGTCACGGCGACCTCAGGTCGGTAGCCCGAGCACGCGCCGGGCGATGATGTTGAGCTGGATTTCCGAGGCGCCGCCCGCAATCGTGTACGACTTGGCATAGAGCCAGAGCCGGCACACCGCGCGCTCATCCGTGGTGAAGCCCTCGCCTTCCATGCCGAGACCGCGCTGCCCCATGATCTGCTGCAGCAGTTCGTACTTGGCGGATTCCTGTTCCGTCTGCACGAGCTTCATGATCGAAGCGAGCCCGTGGACGTCCTCGCGCGCCAGGGCCATCTCGCGCAGGCGGCGCACCGTCAGCGAGAACGCGTGCTGGTCCATCAGCGCGGCGGCCATGCGGTCGCGCCACACCGGACCGGCCTCGGCCAGGTAGGGCACGGCAATGGCCAGCGCGTCGAGCGACGGGGCGCCGCCCTCGGACAACTTCGACATCGCGGCCCGCTCGTGTTCGAGCAGCTTCTTCGCCACGCCCCAGCCCTGGTTGATGCCGCCGACGACATTCCGCGCCGGCACGCGCACGCCATCGAAAAACACTTCGCAGAACCCGGACTTGCCGCTGATCAGCTCGATCGGGCGCACCGTGACCCCGGGCGACTTCATGTCGAGCAGGATGAAGCTGATGCCCTGCTGCTTCTTCGCCTGCGGATCGGTGCGCACCAGGGCATACATCCAGTCGGCCAGGTCGCCGTCGCTGGTCCAGATCTTCTGTCCGGTGACGATGAAGTCGTCGCCGTCGCGCACCGCGGCGGTCTTCAGGCTCGCAAGGTCCGAGCCGGCGTTCGGCTCCGAGAAGCCCTGGCACCAGCGCACCTCTCCACGAGCCATCGGGACCAGGTGTTCCCGCTTCTGCTCCTCGGTGCCGAACTCGAGCAGCACCGGTCCGAGCATCCAGATGCCCAGGTTGTACTGCGGCTCGCGGCAGCCGAGCGCGCGCGTCTCCTGCTCCAGGATCCGCTGCTCGCGCGGACCGAGGCCGCCGCCACCAAGCGCCTTGGGCCAGCCGGGGACGAACCAGCCGCGGTCACGCATTCGCTCGAACCAGACACGCTGGTCCTCCGCGCGGAAGCTGACGCGGGAACCACTCCACACCATCTCGTCCGGGCTCGTGATCGGAGAGCGCATCGAGTGCGGGCAATTGGCTTCCAGCCATTGCCGCGTCTCGGCCCGAAACGTGTCGCTCTCGCTCACCAGTGCGTCTCCCTGTGGTCGGCCCTCTGCGCGACGCTGCGGCGGAAGGCGTCGTTCGCCTCGATGGGGCGCGCGGCCGCCTAGAACAGGGTCGGACGGCTCATCCCGTCGACGCCGCCGTCGACGAAGACCTGGGTGCCATGGACATAGCTGGCGCCCGGTCCCATCAGGAACTCGATCACCGACGCCAGTTCCGCGGGCCGCGCTCGCCGCCCGATGGGTGCGACGAATTCGCTGATGGCCTTGCCATAGAGGGGGTCTGCCAGCCCGGCCTGCAGGAGCGGCGTCTCGACCGCACCGGGCGCCACGGTGTTCAGGCGAATCCCGAGCCGGCCCCACTCGACCGTGCGCCGCCGCACCGCCACCGTCAATGCGTTCTTGGAGCCCGCATACGCCAGTTGCCCGGCGTGCTCGCCCGCCTTGCCCAGCACCGCGGCCACCTGCGCTTCATCCCCGGCCTCGAGTGCCGGTCCGATCGGGTTCTTCTCCCACGCCACGTGCACCGATGCCACCGAGGAGACGACGACTGCAGCGGGCGAGGAGCCGCGTGCCAGCGCATCGCGGAGTCCGTCGAGCAGCGCCACCGCCCCGAAGTAGTTCACCGCGGCAATCTTCGCGTGGGGCTTCACGACCGGGCCGAGGCCTGCGCACAGCACGAGGCCGTCCAGCGTCCCGTTGCAGCGCTCCAGCACCGCCGAGACCGCGCCGGCACGCCCTTCCGCCGACGACAGGTCGGCAGTGACGTCCGCTCCCTCGATGTCGATGCCGAGGGTTCGGTGCCCGCGCTCGCGCAACAGCGCGACCGTCGCTGCCCCGATCCCGGACCTGGAACCCGTGATGGCGATGAGTGACATGGCGTTTTCCCTCTCCGGGAAACATGTCACAGCTCCCCGGCGGCCGCACCCGCCAAACGGACGATGCCGGCCCCGCATGCCCGGCGCCCGCAGATGCGCCCGGGTCGGTCCGCTGCGCCGTGTTCAGGCCGGCTGCAGGCGCAGCGGGACTCCGTCGGCCGGCTTCGGCAGTGGGACCCACTCCAGGCGCGGCGCGTAGCCCTCCGGCACCGTGAACTCGTAACGCCGGACGAATTTCCAGAGGAAGGCCTTCACCATCAGTTCGGCGAAGAACATGCCGATGCACTTGTGCGCGCCGCTGCCGAACGGGTGGAAGCACATCGGGTGGCGCTTCTGCTCCTGGCGCGGCGCCGCGAATCGAGCCGGATCGAAGGTGTCAGCGTCGGTCCACCAGCGCGGGTCACGCTGGTTCATCATCATCGGCAGGTGGAGGACCGTGTGCGCCGGGACCCTGAACCCGCCGAGCTCGGTGTCGCGGATCGTGCGCCGCATGGCCATCGGCACCGGCGGGTGCAGGCGCATGGCCTCGTACAGGCAGTGCTGGGCGAAGTCCATGCGGGCGAGGTCGGCATGGGCGAGCGGACCGGGCCCGAACTGCGCCAGGTGCTCGCGCAGGCGCGTCTGCAGCGCAGCATCCCGGCCGAGGTACATCGCGAGGTGCGAGAGCGCGCTGGTGCTGGTGTCGTGCGCGGCGAACAGCAGGAAGATGGTGTGATCGACGATCGCCCCCACGTCGTACGGCCGGCCCTGTTCATCCGTCGCGCGGCACAACTGGCTCAGCACGTCGTCGCCGGCGGCCCCGCGCTGGCGGCGTTCGGCGATCATCGCCCTGCACCAGCGCTCGAGTTCGCGTCGCGCGCGCATTGCACGACCAAAAGTCCCGAACGGCAGTTCGACCCGCAACACGGAAGTCAGGCCCGCATTGAGGTCGAGGAACAGGTCGTTGATGGTGACGGCCTCGCGCTCGAAGTCCTCGATGCCGAGGAAGCACAGGGCGCCGATCTCGAGCAGCAGCTGCTTGATGCGCGGATAGAAGACGACGCCCTCCTCGCGGCCCCAGACCTGCAGGTGGCGGTCCATCACCGGTTGCATCATCTCGACGTAGCGATGCAGCGCCGCCGCCTTGAAGGCGCCCTGCATCATCCGCCGGTTGGCACGGTGCTCGTCGAAGTCCATCAGCAGCAGGCCGCGCGGATAGAACGTGCCGAGCTGCCTGTTGTAACCCTTCTCCGCGGAGAAGCACTCCTCGGGGTCGTGGAAGATGCGCTCGTACAGATCGACGCCCGTCACGAGCAGCCCGCCCTGCCACGCCAGCCGGATACGCGACACTGGCCCGAACTCGCGCACGTGGCGGGTCGCCACCGCGTGCAGGTCGTGCAGCACCGCAAACGTCTGGCCGATCACCGGCCAGCCCTCGTCTCCCGGGATGTGCGCCAGGTCGGTCGCGTCGGACGCCTGCCGGTAAGACCGGTCGACCGCGGACTGCGCCGTCATCGACGCAACCCGGAACCGCCGGCGGGCGGGCGAGCCCGCCTGCGCACGCAACGCGCTGTTCGCGTCCAAACGGACGATGACCGGAACGTTTCCAACATCAGAATGCCTCCGACAACTTCGCCGCCCGCACGAGTGGAGTCTATATGACCGCCGCCCTCACGCACCTCCTCGAGCCGGGTCGCATCGGCGGGCTCGAACTGCGCAACCGCATCGGCATGGCGCCGATGGGCTCCAATTTCGCCGAGGCCGACGGACACTGCGGCGAGCGCATCCAAGCTTATTATGAAGCGCGTGCAAAGGGCGGCGCCGGACTGCTGATCATGGGCGTGGGCTCCATCGCCTACCCCGCGGGCGCGGCCGAGCCTTACCAGGTCGGCATCTCCCGCGATGATTTCATCCCGGGCCTGGCCGGCGTGGCTGAACGCGCGCACCGGCACGGCGCCAAGATCGCGATTCAGCTGCAGCACGCCGGCAAGACCGCCATGCGCGACCTCGCCGAGGGGCGCCCCCTCTGGGCGCCGTCGCCGCCGCCCCCTGCGTCGAACGCGATGCTGAGCGCCCTCACTCGCGAAGAGATGGCGGCCTTCGTCGGCGGCATGGGCAGCCACAAGCCGCAATTGCGCGTGATGGACCAGGGCGACATCGAGCAGCTGATCGAGTGGTTCGCCGCCGCGGCCGCACGCGCGCAGGCCGCCGGATTCGATGGCGTCGAGTTGCACGGCGCGCACGGCTACGTCGTCGCGAGCTTCCTCTCGCCCTACTACAACAAGCGCGAGGACGAATACGGCGGCCCGCTCGAGAACCGTGCCCGGCTGCTCCTCGAGATCATCCGGGCCGTGAAGAGCCGCGTCGGCGCCGATTTTCCGGTCTGGGTGCGGCTGGACGGCGAAGAACTGCGCACCACAGGCGGCATCACCATCGACGACACCGTGGCCACGGCCCGCATGGCCGAGCAGGAAGGTGCGGACGCCTTCAGCATTTCGGCGTACTCACGGCTCACCGACGGCGTCGCGTTCACCGAGGCCCCGCTCGTTCACCAGCCGGGCGCGCTCGTGGGCTACGCCGCAGCGGTCAAGAAGGCCGTCGGCGTTCCCGTCCTGGCTGCGGGGCGCATCGCCCCGGAGGTGGCGGACGAAGGCATCGCGCAGGGCAATTACGACTTCCTGCTCGTCGGCCGCGGGCTGCTGGCCGACCCGGAGCTGCCCCACAAGCTCGCGCAGGGAAGCACCGAACTGATTCGGCCGTGCATCTACTGCTACTCGTGCGTCAGCCAGATCTTCATCAACCGGCGCGTCAAGTGCGCCGTCAACGCGCAGTGCGGCCACGAGTATGAATGGCCGCTCGAGGCGGCCCCGGCACGGCGCCACGTGCTGGTGGTCGGCGGCGGGCCGGCGGGCCTCGAGGCAGCGCGCGTGGCGGCCGAGCGCGGCCACCGCGTGACGCTCGTCGAGCGCAGTGACCGCCTCGGCGGCGTGCTGTTCTTTGCCGCGCTCGCCTATGAATCGAACGGCCCGTTGCTCGACAACCTGCTGGCGCAGGTGCGCGCGCTGCCGATCGAGGTGCGACTGTCCACCGAGGCCACTCCGGCGCTGGTCGCCGAGATCGAGCCGGACGCCATCATCGTCGCGACCGGGCTGCGCCGCACGGCCCCGCCCATTCCGGGCGCGGACCTGCCGCACGTCTGGAGCGGCGACGAGCTCAAGCGCCTGATGACGGACGACCGCGCCGAGGAGATCGCCGCCCGCAAACTCACGCTCGCCCAGCGCGCGCTGCTGAAGGCAGGCGGCATCCTGAAGGTCACGGACAGCACGCGCGCGCTGCAGGGTCTGTCGAAGCTGTGGATGCCGCTCGGCCGGCGCGTGGTCATCGTCGGCGGGGGCCTGGTCGGGCTCGAACTGGCGGAGTTTCTGCTGGCGCGCGACCGGGAAGTCACCGTCCTCGAGGGCTCGGACAAGGCGGGGCGCGAGCTGCCGATCGTGCTGCGCTGGCGCGTCGTGGATGCGGTCGAGAAGCGTGCCCAGCTGCACCGCAAGGCGCGCGTGACGTCCATCACGGAGGATGCCGTGCTGTGGACCGACGCGCTGGGCGCCGAGCAGCGCACCGAGGCGGATTCGGTCATCATGGCTCTCGGCGCCGAGCCGGACGACAGCGTCGCGCAGGCCCTGGCCGCGAGTGGCGTGCCGTTGCACCGCGCCGGCGACTGTCGCACGGTCGGCTGCATCGAAGGCGCGATCGAGGACGGCTACAACGCCGGGCGCCTCGTCTGAGCCCCCGTCAGGCCCGCGGAGTCAGACCCAGATCGGGGCCTCTGCGCCGCCGTCGACGCCGAGCACCTTGCCTGTGATCCAGCCCGACGCCGGGGACGCGAGGAACAGCGCGGCCGCGGCGATGTCCTCAATCTCGCCCAGCCGTGCGAGCGGAGTGCGTTCGAGCATCGCCGCGTTGCGCTCGGGCGTGAGGTACGGCCGCAGCGCATCGGTCAGGATGCTGCCGGGCTCGATGGCATTGATGCGGACGTGCGGCGCGAAGTCCTGCGCCAGGTTGCGCGTCATCTGGTTGAGAGCCGCCTTGGCCGCACCATAGGCGCTGAAATGCTTCTGCGCATAGCGCGCGGCGCTCGACGAGATGTTCACCACCGCGCCGCCACCGGCCTCGCGCATCCGGGGGACGCACTTCTGGATCAGCGCATAAGCCGGCACCACGTTCCAGGCCAGCACCTTGGCGAAATCCGCGCCCGGCATCCGCCGCGGATCGTTCGGCCCGGCGCCGCCCGCGTTGTTGACCAGGATCGTGACCTTGCCGAGTTCCGCCACCGTGGACTGGACCAGTCGGTCGAGCGCCGCGTCGTCGTTGACGTCGCAGGTCACTGCGATGGCGCGCCGGCCTGCGGCGCGGATTTCGTCGGCGACTGCATCGATGTCGGGACGCGTGCGCGCCGCGACGGCGACGTCGGCACCCGCCTGCGCGAGGGCGAGCGCGCAGGCACGGCCGATGCCCTTGCCGGCACCGGTGACGATGGCCACCTGGCCTTCGACGGAAAACAGGGCGGGGATATTCCGCATCGAGACGACTCCGTTCGCGGACTGGCGAGCGCCATGATCCTCGGGCTCCGCCGGGCGGGAAGCATCGCACAAACGGACGATGGCCCTCGAGCGCGGCACGCCCTAGTCTGGCGGACCATCGGGGGCGAGGCGTGCGCCGTGGCGCGTGCCACATGTGGCGTGATGTCAGACAAGAGGCATGACCATGTCCAATCGAAGACACTTCATCATCTCGCAGCAGCTGACTCCGTTCGTCATCAACGGAGTCCTGAACGGCTGGATCGCCTGGGCCACGCACAAGAACCATCCCCCGGCGTCGCTCTGGGGGGCTCATGGCTACTGGTCCGATCTCGTGCTCACCGGCGTGCTGCTGCCCGGCATCACCTGGCTGATCCTCTGGCCGCTGATCCGCAAGCAGGCGGCCGCCGGCAAGGCCCCGGCAACGGACGGCGTTCCCGAGCCCTGGGCCCTGCGCTTCTTGCCGAGCACGCTGTGGGGCGGTTCCGCCGTGATCGGCATCCTCGGCGGATTGATCGGTCTCGTCGTCGCGGGAATCATGCACGCCCTCGGAGCTCCCAGCCTGCCGGCGGCGAGCTACATGGTCTTCAAGGGCGTCTACGGCGGCATGCTCTCCGTGCTGCTGCAGCCGTCGATGGTCTTCGCCATTCTGCGATCCGTCCGAGCGGTTCCCGCGCGAGCCTGAGCGACGGGCGGGAGACCGTCTCCATGCGGGTGATGGTCACCGGATCGACCGGCTACGTCGGCGCCTTCAGCGTCAAGGCGCTCATCGACGCCGGCCACCGGGTCCGGTTGCTCGTGCGCGATCCCGCCAAGGCGGGAACCGTGCTTCGTGCCGTCGGGGTCAGCGGCCGGCTGGACTGCGTGCAGGGTGACATGACCGACGAAGCGTCGGTGCTGGAGGCCCTGAAGGGCTGCGACGCGGCACTGCACTGCGCGGCCGTGGTCAGCACGCACGCGTCGCGCGAGCAGGAAATGCTGCGCGCCAATCCGCAGGGTGCCGAGTTCGTGATCGGCCACGCCGTGCGCCTGGGGCTCGATCCGGTCATCCATTGCTCCAGCGTCACCGCCCTGCTGCGGCCGGGCGCCACGGTCCTCACGGCCGACATGCCGCCGGGCACGCTCACGCGCGGCTACGCAGGTTCCAAGATCATCTGCGAGCAGTACGTGCGGACGCTGCAGAGCACGGGCGCGCCGGTCGTCATCACCTACCCCGGCAGCGTGACGGGTCCGGCTGCGTGGAGCATCCTCGGTGAAGCGACGCTGGGCGTGGCGGCGACCGTCCGCGCGGGCTTGCTGCCGACGCGCGAGGCGGCCCTTTCGATCATCGACGCGCGCGACCTCGGGGCCATACACGCCGCACTGATGACCCGCGGACGCGGCCCACGACGGATCCTGTGCGGCGGCCACTACCTGACTCCGGTGGACATCGCGCAGCGACTGCAGAATCTCACGGGGCGAAAGTTCCGCGTGCTGCCCGTGTCCGCCGCGCTGCTGCGCGGCGCTGGCCTGCTGTCCGACGCCGTTTCGCGCGCGCTGCCGCGGCTCGCCAACCCGTTCACGCACGAGGCCATGGTCTATTTCACGCAGTTACCGCCGACCGACGACTCCGCGGTGTGGCGTGAACTCGGCCTGCGTTACCGCGATGTCGAGGACACGCTGCGCGCGTCCATCCTCGCGGCGCGGGCCGCCGGTCTGCTGAGCGACGCTCAGATCGGCAAGCTGGCGTCTTGACGATCCCGCCGCGGCCGTGCCGCGGCGCGCGGTTTCTGCCGGGACCGTCCCCGGGTCCGACCGGACCCTGTCGCACGCACCTTGCGCTTCCCCCCGGCCGTCGCCGCCTGCGTGGTTTCCCGCATGAATTCGCCCATCCGGGCGATTGCCGCCTTGGTCTCGGGCAGGAACGGCACCATGTGCCACACGTGCGGCACCTGGTCCCAGACCTCGACCCTGAAGTCCACGCCCTGCGCGACGGCGCGCTTCGCGACGCGACGCGTGTCGTCGAGCAGCACCTCGGTGCTGCCCACTTGCGCGAGGACCGGCGGCAGCCCGTGAAAGTCGCCGAACACCGGCGAGACCAGCGGGTTGTCGTGCAGCGCGTCGTCGAGATAGAGCGCGTTCATCATCTTCATGCTCTTCGGCGACAGCATCGGGTCGCGACGCGCATTCGAGAACCGCGACTCGCCGCCGAAACTGAAGTCGGTGAACGGCGAGATCACGACCGCGCCGGCCGGCATCGGGTCGCCGTCGTCCCGCAGCGCCAGCAGGGTCGACAGCGTCAGCCCGCCTCCGGCGGAGTCGCCGGCAATCACGATGCTCGCGGGGTCGGTCCCGAGGTCCAGCAGGTGGCGATAGGCCGCCAGGCAGTCCTCGAGCCCGGCCGGAAACGGGTGTTCGGGCGCCAGCCGGTAATGCACCAGCAGCGCCCGCGATCCTGCCGCCCGGCACACCCGTGCCACCATCAGCGGCACCTGCCCCGACGCCGGCAACATGAAGCCGCCGCCCGGCAGGTAGAGCAGGGTCATCGCATCGCTCGACTCCCGCGTCCGTATCCATTCGCCGCGGAAGGCGTGAGCCGCCACCGGGGACATCTTCACTCCGGCCGGCAACCTCGGCCTGCCCCGCCCTTCGACGAAGCGCCGCGTCTCCTCGAGCGTGCTGTTGGTCATCATCCGCTTGACCGTGAAGTGCAGCACCAGGTTCAGGACCTTTGCCTGCCAGCTCGCCATCGTAACCTCACTTCGCCGGCGCCGTGCGCGCGGCTGACGGTCGCCGGGCCGGTCGCCTCAGCTTGCGGAAAGTCTCAAGCAGCTTCGCCGTGCGCGTCCCTGCCTGCCGGTAAGGCCGGCCCGCCGCCTTGAACGCCTCGGACCAGATATGCGCCAACTGCCGCGTGATGTCGCCTGACATCCTGGAATTGCGCGTGCAAGCCTCGCGGACCACCACGACGCGTCGGCGAAACGACTCGGCCCGACGCAGGTCGCGCATGAATTCCAGCTTGGCGCCGAGCGACTCGCGCTGGTGCCGCGACAAGCTCGCACTCGCCTTCGTCGCTCCGGCGAGCAACGCGCTGACGGCCTCGATCGCCGCGGCCGCCTCGACCCAGTTGGAGCGCGCGGCCTGCCGGCGACCGGCATGGGGCGCAATGTCCTCGTGCCCGCGGAGCACCTCGAATTCGGCCGTGGCTTCCTCCCCGAACACCGGGTCCAGGATCGGCTTCATGTTCGCATCGATCTCGGCCCAGTCCGCGGACCTGAGCACCTGCCGGGCACGCGGGAAGGCCCGGAGTTCCTCGACGTCCATGTGCCGCCGCAGATGGCCGATATAGCGGTGTGCGCTCTTGCGCAGCGCGAAGGTGTCGGCGGTCCTGGGATCGGCACGGCAGCGGTCGATCAGCGCGAGCAGCTCGGCGCCCCGCGCCAGGATCTGCACGTGGTCCGCGAGCAAGTGCTCCACCTGCGGCGCGGAGGGCGGATCGCGCTCCACGAGCTTGCGGAAGACGAGGTCCTCCTTGGGGTGGTGGAAGCGGTCCGGGTAGTTGGTCATGTAGCGCATGACGCCGTGCATGACCTCGTAGTCGGGCTGCTTGCGCTGGTTGAGCAGGGCCACCTGCTTCTCCAGCAGCCTGAACACCCGCAGCTGGTAATGGTGCTCTTCGACCAGGGCCCGCAGGATGTCGGGCACCTCCAGAGCCTGTTTGCCACGTCCTCGTGCTGGGGTCGCCATGGGGTCTCCCTCGTTCAGCCTCTGCCGTCAGCCGCGGGTGCTCCGGCGCCTGCCCGCTGGCTTCCTGTTGACCGGGCGCGTCCCCGCGGCCCGCCGTTGCGGTTCGGCGCGCGCGAGCAGGCGATCGACCTTGTCGCGCAGCTCGGCCATGTCCTCGCCGGTCGGCACGCCCAGGCGCATCAAGACCGCCATGACCCGCTCGTCGAACACGCCCTGCAATCGCCCTTGGGACGGCAAGCCCATCATTCTGCTCGGCGACCCGGTCCAGTCACTCCAGACCTTGCGGGCCACCTCGTGCAGTTCCGGCTCCAGCCTGCGGCCTTCTGCGACGAGGGTCCTGAAGTCCGCCCGGGCCCGGTTCCTGTCGGCCCCGTTGGCACGGTTCAGGGACGCCAGCCCGGCGAGGACGACGTCGTGGGACGACTCCCGGACGCGCGAAAGCCAGGCGTCGGATTCGGCCTTCGTGCGGATCTTTCGGCTCGGCATGATTTCTCCGGTGCTCGCAGATGGGAATGCCCGATTCAGACCCTAGGCCCCGGGATTAGAGCAATCAACTCAGGTACTTCCCGCAAGCTGCGGCAGGTAGCGGCGCGCCACGCGCCGGAACTCCTCCTGCTTCGGGCCTCGAAGGTAAGGGGTGACCAGCGACATCACCTGGAAGACTCCTTGCGAGAGCGCGTCGTCGTCGACCAGGGCCGGTCCGGCACCCACCGGGCGCTGCAGGGCTCGAAAGTTCAGCCAGTAGGTCGTCAAGAGCGAGATGTTGGTCGCCAGCGCGCGCGCCTCGTCCGGCGTCGCATCGAGCGAGCCGGAGGTGACGAGCGCCCGGCAGTAGGCGCTCAGGCGGGAAACGCCGGACTCGAGACCGCGCAGGAAGCGCCGGCGCAGCACTGGATACGCCGAGCACAGTTCGCTCAGGTCGCGGTGAATGAACTGGTAGTCCTGGATCACCTCGAACGACAGGTGCAACAGCAGCCACAGGTCGTCGACAGCCTGCCGGTAGCCGGCGTCGTCGCCGGTGACCTCCGCGACGGCGCCCTGGTAGCGCTCGAACAGCGCCATGACGATGTCTTCCTTGTGGCGGAAGTGATAGTAGAGGTTGCCCGGGCTGATCCCGGCCGCATCGGCGACGTGATTGGTGGTGACGTGCGGCACGCCTCGTTCGTTGAACAGGGCCAGCGCCGCCGCCAGGATGCGCTCGCGGGTCTGGGTCGCTCCGCGCCTCGCGGCAGGCTCGCGCGGCTTCACGCGCGGGCCCGTCGCTTCGCTGCCTTGCGTGGTGTCGCGGCGCGGGGCGACCTGAGGCCCATGGCCTTCTCGAGGATCGCGAGTTCCTCGCCGGCATACACGGCGATCCGCTGCGGGCTCGGGCAGAGATCGGGACAGGCCAGGATGCCCATGTCCAGGCTGGCGCCGAAATTGCTCACCGTGATGTTCAGCGCCTGGCCCGCCAGCAGCAGCGAAGTCGCATACATCGCCTCGAGCCGCGCGCCGTTGACGTACTGAGTCTCGCGCGGTCCGGGCACGTTGGAGATCACGAGGTTGGCATTGAGCACCTTGTGCGCGAACGTCGTCTTCGCCGCGAGAATCTGCGGGATCATCGCCAGCTGGGTGTAATTCTGGTAAGTGTCCGCGTCGAGCTCGTGCATGAGCCCCTTGTTGGCGCGGCTCGAGGCAACGACGGCCAGCAGGCGTCGCCGGGGGTTGGCGATTTCGGTTCCGAGCGACACCAGGATCTGGCCGACCGCATTGCCGCTGGCCGCGTCATCGGCGCGCTCGCGCGCCACCGGGCAGGCGGCGATCAGCGGCTTCTCCGGCAGTGCACGCTGCTCCTTCAGGTAGCGGCGCAACGCGCCGCCACAGACGGCCAGCAGGACCTCGTTCACCGTGGCGCCGCCGGGCACGGCCGCGCCGATCGCCTTCATGCGATCGATCGACAGCGACACCGTGCCGAGCCGCCGGCGCGCGGTCAGCGTGCCGTTCAGGATCGTCGCCGGCGCCGAATACGGAGCGATCTTGCCCCCACCGGATTTGCCGAGGCTCAGCTCGCCCACCTTCTGCAGCGCCGTGCCCCAGGAGGCGAGCGCCTGCAGGGTGCTCGTCTGCGGGACCGGCACCTTCTTTTTGGCCGGTGCTTTCGCGGCGCGGGCGCGCAACTGCTTCAGGTCGACCGCCCAGACCGGCGGCATCCCTCGCGCCGCGGGATCGGTCGAGCGGATGTACCGGCTGAGTTCCATGCCCCGCTTGCCGTCGAACTGCGAGTGGTGGAGCTTGGTGTAGATCGCGAAGCGCCCGCCCTCCAGCCCCTCGATCAGGTGCATCTCCCACAGCGGGCGGCTGCGGTCGAGACGGTTCACGTGCAGGCGCGCAACGAGTTCGCCGAGTTCACGCTGGCCGCCGGGACGCGGCAGGGCGTGCAGGTAGATGTGTTCGTCGACGTTCACCTTGTCGAGCTTGGCCCAGGCCCGGAACGGCTTGGGTTTGCCGCCGCCGAGCACGCGTGGCCGCAGCTTGCCCAGCAGCGACTTGCGCTTCGGCTCCGGTGCGACCGTCACGAGCTTGTAGTTGAAAGGCTCGGCCCGCACCGGCGACTTGCGCAGGTAGGCGTGCAGCTGCTGGAGGTAGTCGCGTCCCGCCCCCTCCGGCAAATCGTAGATCTCCAGTCCGCCGATGTGCGTCGGCGCCGCGACAGTGTCGGAGTCGAGGAAATATTCGTCCTGCCGGTTCAGTCGTTGGAAGGCCATGGCCTCGCCCCCCTATGGCTTCGAAACACGTGCATGGGCACCGCGCGCCGCGCGACCCCTCGCGCGCGGCTTCAGCTCGAGCGCCGCCTCCAGCTCACGCAGCGCGACCGGCAGCTGCAGCGCCAGGTACTGCACGCTCGGCAGCGTGTCGGGGCAGGCGACGAGGCCGAAATGCAGGTGCTTGCGATAGCTCAGCACCGTGATGTTGAGCCGCTGGTCCCCCGACAACACTGACAGCGGGTACATGCCGTCGACCTCGGCGCCCCGGAAATACAGTCGTTGCATCGGTCCCGGCACGTTGGAGATCGTTAGGTTGGTGAACGCCGCCCGATCGGGATCCGTGTTCTCGCGCTTCGGGACCATCATCATGAGCTGCATGCCGACGGAATTGACCGCCTTGTGCAGCGACATGGGCATGACCTGGAATTCCTCTTTGGCCGCGCGCATTTCCTTGCGAATGGCCAGCAATCGCTTGCGGGGGTCGCGCTGCTGCGTCGCGATCGCGGTGTGGATGCTGGCGACGGAACTGCCGTGCGTGTCGCCCGCGGGGCGCGGCAGCGCGACCGGCACCGTGGCGAGCAGGCTGTCCTTCGGGATGCGGTCACATTTCGCGAGGTAAGCGCGCAGCGCACCGCTGCAGACCGCCAGCACGACGTCGTTGACCGTGGCGTTCGCCGCACGGGCGACGGCCTTGATGCGCGGCAGGCTCAAGTCCTGCGTGGCGAGGCGCCGCCGGCTGGTGCTGCTCCCGTTCAGCACGCACCGGGGTCCGCGCGGGATCAGCGGCACGTCGCGCGAACGCGCCCGCGATCCGCCGACGTTGCGCAGCAACTCCGCGAAGAACCGGCGCCAGTCCTCGTCGGCCGACTGCGTCGCCCGGACGGTCACGCGGGCCCTGCGCGGTGTCGACCACGGCGGCAGACTCGGGCTGCGCGGCGACTCGCCGAGGGCGCCCGCGACCTTGTTGATCAGCCCGATCCCGTCGCCCAGGGAGTGGTGGACCTTGAGGTACAGCGCGAAACGGTCGGGCCGCAGGCCTTCGATCAGCGTGCACTCCCACAGCGGGCGCGAACGCTCGAGGGGCAGCGAATGCAGGCGCGAGATCGCAAGCCCCAACTCGCGCTGGCCGCCCGGCCACGGCAACGCCTCGTGGCGCAGGTGGTACTCGAGGTCGACGTGTTCGGCCGCCTCCAGCGCGGGCGAGTACTTGCCGAGGCCCCGCTTCTCCACGAGCCGCAGGTTGAACGGCTCGCTGTCCACGGCGCAGCGCGCGAGCTTCGCGTGCAGTTCCTGCATGAAGTCGGGCGACGCCCCCTTCGGCAGCCTGCAGGTCATCAGGAGCCCGATGTGCATCGGGGCCTCGGGGGTTTCGAGTCGCAGGAACAAGGCGTCCTGCGTGCTGAGCTTGACCATCGGCTCTGATTCTCCTGCAGGGGCCGGTTCTGCCGCCGGCACTCGTGAGCGATGACACGGCCGGGCCCGACCGTCGAGTCGGCGTTCCGGCCTCGCCAGCGTCGCAGGCAGGACTGCTGCGCTCATCCCCCGTTCAGACTACCGGCGCCGCGCAGCGCCGCGTCCGGGGCTGGTCGGCCGGGCGGCCCGGCGCGAGCCTGAGCCGGTCGTACGCCGGCCGGCGAGCGCCCGCTCGAGTTCGTCGAGTGACTCCAGGATGAGCCCGCCGACCCGCCGCGGATCCGGGAGCAGATCCGGACAGACCAGCACGGCCACGTCGAGCATGTTCCGGCGGCTGATCACGGTGATGTTCATCGCCTGTCCCGGCACGAGCAGCGACATCGGGTAGTCCGCCTCGATCAGGGCCCCGTTCGAATAGCGCTTCTCGCGCAGGCCCACGACGTTCGAGATCACGACGTTGTGGGCGTGCGCCTTCTCGGCCCGGCCGAAAATCGTGAACAGGATGTAGGGCAGGCCGATCAGGCCCATGTAGATGTTGAGCGCCGTGGGCGACGGCAGGCCGTGGATCAGTTCCTTCGCGTGCTGGCTCGACGAGCGCACGGCCTCGAAGCGCCGCACGGGATCCTTGAGATGCGTCGCGAGCGAAACCTGGCCGGACGCAATCGCATTGCCGCCGGCCTGGCCGCCGGCCCGGGTCACGGCGACGATCATGTTGGCGACCAGCGCCTCCTTCGGCAACGCGTGCCGCCCGAGCAGATAGCGGCGGAGCGCGGCGCCGCAGATGGCCATCACGACGTCGTTGATCGTCGCGCCCTGGGACCTGGCCAGCCGCTTGAGGCGCGACAGCGGGAGCCGCGTGACACCGATCTCGCGCTGGGCCGTGACCTTGCCATTGAGGATGCTGTCGGGTGCGCGGTAGATCGGCACCAGGCCGCCGTCGGTCGGATGCCGATACGAGTCGATCACCCGGCCGAACGCGGTGCCGAGTTCGCTCACGACCTCGACGCCGTCGCTCACGCCGGCGCGGCCGCGTTCCAGCCAGCCGCGCGCGGGTTCCGCGCTCCGCCCGCCCCGCTTCGTCGCCGCCGCTTCGCTCCTCTCCTCCATGGTCACGCCCCAGAACGGCAGCAGCCCGCGTTCGTCGGGGTCCGCGCTGGTGGTCTCGCGGTAGAGCCGCATGCCCCACTGGCCATCGACGTACGCGTGATGGATGCGCGAGAAGGTTGCGTACCGGTTGCCAGGGAGGCCCTCGATCAGGTGGTGCTCCCACAGCGGCCGCGAGCGGTCGAGCAGCCCGGAGTTGAGGCGCGAAACGAGTTCGAACAGTTCGTTCTCCGTCCCCGGCCACGGCAACGCGTGATGGAAGATGTGCCTGCGAAGGTCGACCGCGTCGAGGACCTTCCAGCCAGGGATACCCGGCAGCGGCCCGCTCGCCGTGTACAGGTAGTTGAAAGGCGCGCCGTTCGCAGGGATGTTCATCAGCTGATCGCGCAGCTTGCGCACGTAGTCGCGACCCGCGCCGGGCGGCTTGCGCAGGATCTGCACGCCGGCGACGTGCATCGGCGTCTCGGGCGACTCCATCGTCAGCATCATGATGTCCATCGGATTCATCGACTTCAGCATCGCTGCAAACCTCCCGCTGCCTGACCTCTTCCCCGGCTCCTCGCAACACCGGCACCCGATCCTACCGCTTCCTGGCGAGCGCCCGTTCGAGCTCGTCCAGCGATTCCGCGATGGCCTCGCCGACACGCTGCGGACCGGGGACCACGCTCGGGCAGACGAGCACGGCCACGTCGAGCATGTTCGCGCGGCTGATGACCGTGATGTTCATCGCCTGGCCCGGCACGAGCAGCGACATCGGGTAGTCGGACTCGACCAGCGCCCCGTTGACGTAGCGCCTTTCGCGAAGGCCGATGAGGTTGGAGATGACGACGTTCTGGGCCCGCGCCCTGTCGGCCCGGCCCAGGATCGTGTAGAGCGCGAACGGCACGCCGGTCAGGCCCATATAGAGGTTGAGCGCCGTCGGCGAGGCCATGCCGTGGATGTGGTCCTTCGCGCGCCGGCTCGACGAGCGCACGGCCTCGAAACGCTTGACCGGGTCCCTGAGGTGGGTCGCCAGCGACACCTGCGCGGCCGCAACGGCGTTGCCGGCGCTCGCGCCCTGCTGACGTGCGACGGCCACGATCATGCCCGCGATCAGCGCCTGCTTGGGCAGGGCGTCGCGCTCCAGCAGGTAGCGCCGCAGGCCGCCGCCGCAGATGGCCAGCACGACGTCGTTGACCGTCGCACCGTGCGCCCGGGCCAGCCGCTTGATGCGCGCCAGCTCGAATTGCGTGACGCCGATCTCGCGTCGCGCGGTGACCTTGCTGTTCAGGATGCAGAGCGGCGCCTGGTAGATCGGCACGAGGCCGCCGTCCGTCGGATGCCGGCGCGCTTCGAACAGGTGGCCGAATGCGGCGCCCAGTTCGGTCACGGCCTCGACGCCTTGATCGAGGCCGGCGCGGCCCCGTTCCAGCCAGCCCGGCGTGGGCGGCCCGCCGCGCGGGGAAGCCCTCTTCGGCGTCGCAGCGGGCTTCTCGTGGATTTCCACGGCCCAGTACGGCAGCAGCCCGCGGACGTTCGGGTCCGGACTGGTGGTCGCCTCGTGCAGCTTCATGCCCCACTGGCCGTCGATCAGCGCGTGGTGCACGCGCATGAACGTGGCATAGCGCTGCCCCGCGAGACCCTCGATCAGGTGGTATTCCCAGAGGGGCCGCGAGCGATCGAGGTGACTCGAGTTGAGGCGCGAGACGAGCTCGAACAGTTCCGCCTGCGTCCCTGGCCAGGGCAGCGCGTGGTGGAAGACGTGCTCCCGGAGGTCGACCTCGTCCAGCACTTGCCACGCGGGCACGCCCGGCACCAGCCCGCTGGCGGCGTACCGATAGTTGAAGGGGGCGGCGCGCGCCGGGATGCGCAGCAGCTGGTCGCGCAGCTTGCGCACGTAATCGCGGCCTGCGCCGCGGGGTTTGCGCAGGATTTGCACGCCACCGATGTGCATCGGCGTTTCCGGTGACTCCATCGCCAGCAGCATGGCGTCCAGCAGGTTCATCGATTTCAGCATCGCCGCAAACTCAACCGCCCGGCACTCTCACCCGTTCTCGTAGCACCTGTTCGAGCGGGGGTCCATACGCGGCCGCCACGAGCCCCATGAGCGCGCCGGCTTGCGTCCGGGCGTCGTCCGAAGGGACGATGTCCGGGCCGGCGGCGGCACTCAACCTTTGGACTCGCTGCAGTGGAGCACCTCGTGAACCTCCAGAGCCCACCCGTCGTCCTCGTCACCGGCGCTAGCCGCGGCATCGGCGCGGCCACCGCACTGGCCTTCGCCCGGAGCGGCTGGCGCGTCGCGATCACGGCGCGAACCCAAAGTGAGGGACAGCGGCTGGACCACCAGCTGCGCCGCCCCGACGGCACGGTCATGGCGGGCAGCCTGGCGTCCACCGCCGCGGCCGTGAGTGAGGCCGGCGCGGAGGCATTCGCATATCCGATGGATCTCATGGATTCGGGTTCGCTCGACGCCGCCTTCGATGCGGTGCTCGCGCACTTCGGCCGCATCGACGTGCTGCTGAACAACGCCGTCTACCAGGACAGGGAGTCCAACGCGATGCTCGCCGACCTGACCGACGCGGCGCTCGAGCGCACGCTGCGGGGCAATGTGATCGCGCCGTTCCACCTGGTACGCCGCGCCCTGCCGGTCATGGTGGCGCAGGGCGGCGGCCAGATCGTCAACGTCAGCTCGGGCGCCGGCCAGCACGACCCGCCCGTGCCGGCCGACCAGGGCGCCTGGGGCTATGCCTACGGCGCCTCCAAGGCGGCCCTGGCACGGCTCTCCGGCTGCATCAACGTGGAATATGGCCGCCAGGGCGTACGCGCGTACACGGTCAATCCGGGCCTGGTCAGCACCGAGGCGGTGACGGCCACGCTCGGCGACGGAGGCGTGCTGGAACAGCGCTATGGCGCGATGACGCCGCAAGCGATCGCCGGCGCCCTCCTCTGGCTCGTCACCGACCCCGAAGCCGCGACGCTCGCCGCCCGTCCGTCGATGATCGACCTGCAGGACCTGATTCGAGAGGGCCGCGTCTAGGCGCCGGCCCGCTCCGCCGCCACCTTCTTCGCCCAGCCGTAGTCGGCCTTGCCGGCGGGCGTGCGCTTGACCTCTTCGACCAGCACGACCGCGCGCGGCACTTTGTAGCCCGCGAGCTTCTCGCGGCAGACCCGGTCGAAATCGGCGCGGTCGAAGACGGCCCCCGGCAACAGCGCGACCACGGCCACGACCTTCTGGCCCCAGCGCTCGTCGGGCACTCCGACCACCAGCACGTCGCCGACGGGCGGGTAGCGGCGCACGGCCTCCTCGACCTCCTCCGGGAAGACCTTCTCGCCGCCGGTGTTGATGCACGACGAGCCGCGACCGAGCAGGACGTAGGTGCCGTCGTCGTCGATGCGGACGCGGTCGCCGGTGACGACCCAGATGCGGTTGTCGATGCTGACGAAGGTTTCCGCGCTCTTCTTCGCGTCGCCGTAATAGCCGATCGGTGTGAAACCGGTGCGCGCCAGCGTGCCCTCGGTGCCCGGGGCATCGACGATGCGGCCGTCGTCGCCGATCACGGCGAGGTCCGGGCGCGGGTCGATCACCATGAAGCCGCCGGAGTGGTCGACGCGGTCGCGGCCGCCGATGACCCCCGATTCCGACGAACCCATGCCGTTGCTCACGATGATGTTCGGCAGCAGGGCCTTCAGGCGCGCCTGGGCCTGCTGCGAGAACACCGCCCCGCCGTTGCCGAAGGTGATCAGGTACGACAGGTTCCAGCGTCCGGGGTTCTCCTCGAGCGCACGGATCAGCGGCATGGCCATCGCGTCCCCGACCACCTGCACGATGTTGACGCCGTCGCGCACCACGAGATCCCAGACGTGCTCCGGATCGAAGCGCGGCTCGTCGTTCACCACGACCGTGTAGCCGGCGAGCAAGCTGATCAGCGTCGCCCACATCGCCGCGCCATGCATCATCGGCGCGACCGGGAAGAAGGACAGCGGCGGACCGTGCGGGACGAACTCCTCCAGTTCCTCCGGACGCTGGATCGGCGGGCGGCGGAAGAAGATGCCGCCGCCCCCGAGCGCCGCCATGAAGATCGACTTGTGCGGCCACATCACGCCTTTCGGCATGCCCGTCGTGCCGCCCGTGCACAGCATGTAGATGTCGTTGTCCGACCGGTCCGGGTCGTCGAGCTGCGGCTCGCCGGAGGCGATCACGGCGGCAAAGTCCTCGCGGCCGGCCGGCGGGACGCCGTCGCCGACGCGCAGCAGCGTCTGGAGCGTCGGCACGCGCGGGACCGTCGCGGCCACCTCGGCTTCGAAGTCGGATCCGTACACCAGCGCCTTGAGATCCAGCATGCCGAACAGGTAGGCGAGTTCCTCGCTGACGTAGCGGTAGTTCACGTTGACCGGCACGGCGCCGATCTTGCAGCAGCCGAAGAACGTCTCGAGGTACTCGACCGAGTTGTAGAGCTGGATGCCGACGTGGTCACCGCGCCGCAACCCGCGCGCGCGCAGCGCCGTGCCGAGCCGGTTGGCGCGCTCGTCGAGTTCGCGGTACGTCAGTGCATGGTCGCCGCAGCGGAACGCGATGCGGTCCGGCACGCAGCCGGCCACGATCTCGAACAGGTCGGCGAGATTGTAGGTTCGCGAACGGCTCATCGTCGGGTCTCCCTGAATTTCACTCCCGGCCGGGACGCGCCGCGCGCAGGCCACGCCAAGGGTTCGTGGCCTCGGATGTTCTGCCCCCTCCTGCCCTCCCCTCATCGTCCAAACAGGGTAGCGGAGGGCGTCGGCCGGCGTGTCCCGCACCGCAGCACGACCGGGCCGACGGGCGCCTGCGGCTAGTCCGGTTGAGTGATTTGTCCGTCGACGGGGGAAACTAATGTGCGTTACTCGAAGATCCAAGCGACAGGCAGGGGAGACAATCGTGCAGTACTTCGTCACCGGCGGAACCGGATTCATCGGTCGTTTCCTGATCGGCAAGCTGCTCGAGCGCGGCGGCACCGTGCACGTGCTCGTCCGGGCCGGCTCCGGGCAACGCTTCGAGCAGTTGCAGGCGCGCTATCCGTCGGCAGGCGACCGCCTGCAGGCCGTGACCGGCGACCTGGCGCGGCCACGCCTCGGCCTCGCGGACCCCGACGTCGAGCGCCTGCGCGGGCAGATCGGCCACTTCTTCCACGTCGGCGCGATCTACGACATGAACGCCGACGCCGCGCGCCAGCAGGCGGCCAACGTCGACGGCACACGCCACGCCGTGCAGTGTGCCGAGGCCCTCGAGGCGCGTTGCTTCCAGCACGTCAGCTCCGTCGCCGTGGCAGGCCTGTACGACGGCAGCTTCAGCGAGGACATGTTCGAGGAGGCAGGCGAACTGCCGCATCCCTACTTCCAGACCAAGCACGACTCGGAGGCCGTGGTGCGCCGGGAGTGCAGGCTGCCCTGGCGCATCTACCGCCCGGCATCGGTGGTGGGACATTCCGAAACCGGCGAGATCGACAAGATCGACGGCCCCTACTACTCGTTCAAGCTGCTGCAGAAGATCCGGCGGCTGCTGCCGCCATGGTTCCCGCTGATCGGCATCGATTCCGGCAAGTTCAACATCGTGCCCGTGGACTACGTCGCGGCGGCGATGGACTGGCTCGCACACCAGGACGGCCTCGACGGCGAGTGCTTCCATCTCGTCAACCCCGAGCACTACAGCAGCGGCGAGATGCTCAACATCTTCGCGGACGCCGCGCACGCCCCGCGTTTCGCGCTCCGGCTCGACAGCAAGGTGTTCTCGTTCATGCCGTCGGGACTCGCCGCCACGCTCGGCAAGCTGCCGCCCGTCAAGCGCCTGATGTCGTCGCTGCTGGCCGGGGCCGGCCTGCCGTCGGGCGCGGCGGCGCTGTTCAACTGGAACACCCGCTTCGAAAGCCGCATGACCCGCAAGGCGCTCAAGGGCAGCGGCATCGAGGTACCGAAGCTCGACAGCTACGCCCACCGGCTCTGGGATTACTGGGAACGCAACCTCGACCCGGACCTGTTCATCGACCACTCGCTCGAAGGCAACGTGCGCGGCAAGGTCGTCATCGTCACCGGCGGCGGCTCCGGCATCGGCCTGGCCGCGGCCCGCCGCCTGGCCGGCGCCGGGGCGATCCTCGTGATCGCCGGGCGCACGCTCGACAAGCTCGAGGAAGCGAAGCAGTCGATCGAGGCCGCCGGCGGCATCTGCCACCTCTATCAGGTCGACCTGGCCGACCTTGCCGCGGCCGACCGCTTCATCGACCAGGTGCTCGCCGACCATGGCCGCGTCGACGTCCTGATCAACAATGCCGGCCGCTCGATCCGCCGCGCGGTGGAGCATTCCTACGACCGCTTCCACGACTACGAGCGCACCATCCAGATCAACTACTTCGCGCCGCTGCGGCTCGCGCTGCGCGTGCTGCCCGGCATGAGCGAGCGACGCTCGGGCCACGTCATCAACGTCTCGTCCATGGGCGTGCTCGGCCCGCCGGCGCGCTTCTCCGCGTACATCGCGTCGAAGTCCGCGCTCGAGGGCTGGACGCGCTGCGCCGAGGTCGAGTACGCGAACCGCAACGTGCACTTCACGAACATCAACATGCCGCTGGTGCGCACGCCGATGATCAGCCCGACCAAGGTGTACGAGTACGCGCCGACGCTCACCCCCGAGGAGGCGACCGAGCTGGTGGTCGACGCCGTGATCAACCGGCCGAGCCGCGTCGCGACCGACATGGGCCGCTTCATGCAGATCTGGAACCTCCTCTCGCCCAAGTCCTATGCGAACTCCATGAACGGCATCTTCCGCATGTTCGACGAGACGCTGGCGGCGCCGGCCGCCAGGGGCGCGCCGGCCCTGCCTGCGGAGCCCACCAGCGAGCAGGTCGCGATCGCCTCGCTGATGAAGGGGGTCCATTACTGATGGCCGCCGCGCTGCAACTGCTGCGCTCGCTGCTCGCGGGCGTCGTCCTGGCGCTCACCGCCGGCGGCGCGGCCGGCCAGGCACTGCCGGTTCCCGCGGCGGCTCCGGCGATCGATCCTGCACGGCTGATGCAGGGCTTTCCGCCGCCGCCGGAGTACCGCGTCTACATCGGCAACTGGCAGCGCTGGCCGCAGAAGATCTGGTCGTTCCAGCACACGCGTGAGCTGTTCCCGACGCGCCGGCTGCAGCCCGTGGGTCCGGTGTGGAAGTTGCCTGCAGCGCGCCGGTCGCTCGACCAGCTGCAGGTCGGGACCGCGGAAGCGCCGCAGACCTGGCCGCAGATGCTCGAAGCCTCGCACACGGATGCCGTGCTCGTGCTCCACAAGGGGCGCATCGTGGAGGAGCGGTACTTGAACGGCATGCGGCCCGAGACGCCGCACCTGATGTTCTCGGCCACCAAGTCCATGGTGGGGCTGATGGCCGCAGTGCTGGTCGCCGAGGGCAAGCTCGACCCCGCGGCGCGCGTAGGCACGCTGATTCCAGAACTCGCGGCGAGCGCCTGGGGTGAGGCGACGGTCCGCCAGGTGCTGGACATGACCGACGCGGTGCGCTTCACCGAGGTCTACACGGACCCGAAGTCGGACATCTTCGCCTACGTCGGCGCGATGGGCTGGGCACCCGAACTCAGGAATCCCGCCAACCCGACCGGCATCCGCGACATGCTGGCGACCCTCACCACGCAGACCGGCGAGCCGCGCGGGACGGCGTTTCACTATCACTCGCCGGCCACGGATGTGGCCTGCTGGCTCGCATCGCGTGCGGCCGGTCAGTCGCTCACCGATTGGCTGCAGCAGCGTCTCTGGAGCCAGCTCGGCATGGAGTTCGACGGCAACATCATGCTCGACCCGGTCGGTACCGAGGTCGCATTCGCCGGGATGAGCGCCAGCCTGCGCGACCTCGGCCGTCTCGGCCAGATGCTGCTGCAGCACGGCCGGGTCCACGGCCGGCAGTTCATCCCGGCGAGCGTCGTCGACGAACTGATCCGCGGCGGCGACGTGCGTGCCTTCGAATCCTCGGGCATGCCGTTCCGGGCCGGCTGGTCGTACCGGTCGCAGTGGTGGGTCAACCCCAACCCGCCGCGGTCCTTTGCGGCGATGGGTGCGTTCGGTCAGCGGCTGTACGTCTTCCCGGACGCGGACATGGTGGTCGTGATGTTCGGCAGCCACCCCGAGCCGATCGCGGCGCTGATCGACCCGCAGCAACGGCGCGCGTTCGCGGCCTTGATCGACGCGCTCGGCGAGCGCTGATCGAGCGCTCGGCGCGCCTGAGCCGAGGGCCGCCCGAGCGGCCTGGACGTTTCAGTGATTCGACAGTGGAGGAACAGCTCGTGCCCCTGCACCGATTCTTCGCAGCTGCGGTGATGGCCGCCGCGATGGCACCTGTCGCCGCGTCGCACGCCGCGCCGGCGGCGCAGCGCCCGAACATCCTCGTGATCATGTCCGACGACGTCGGCCACACCAACGTGGGCCTCTACAGCCACGGCATGATGGTGCCCACGCCGAACATCGACCGCATCGGTCGCGAAGGCCTGCTGTTCACCGACCATTACGCGGAGCCGAGCTGCACGCCGGGCCGCGCGGCGTTCGTCACGGGCCAGATGCCGATCCGGACCGGCCTGACGACGGTGGGCCTGCCGGGCTCGACCATCGGCCTCGACTCGCGCGACCCCACGCTCGCGGAGGTCCTGAAACCCCTCGGCTACCGCACCGGACAGTTCGGCAAGAACCACCTCGGCGACCGCAACAGCCATCTGCCGACGGTGCACGGCTTCGACGTCTTCTACGGCAACCTCTACCACCTCAACACCGAGGAGGAGCCCGAGCTCGCGATGTGGCCGAAGGACGCGGGCTTCGACCAGCGCTACCGTCCGCGCGGCGTGCTCGACTGCGTGGCCACCGACGTGGACGACCCGACAGAGGACGCGCGCTTCGGCCGCGTGGGCCGGCAGCGCTGCAAGGACACCGGGCCGCTCACGGCGAAGCGCATGGAGACGATCGACGACGACCTCGAGGCTCGCACCGAGAAATTCATCACGGAGTCCGTCCGTGCGAAGCAGCCCTTCTTCGTATGGTTCAACTCGACGCGCATGCACATCTACACGCACCTGAAGCCCGAGTCGCGCCACCTCGCCGATTCGATCTCCTCGGAGTTCGACACCTTCGGCAGCGGCATGATGGAGCACGACGGGCATGTCGGCCGCCTGCTCGCGCTGCTCGACCAACTGCAGATCGCCGACGACACCATCGTGATCTACACCAGCGACAACGGGCCGATGAGCGCGTGGTGGCCGGATGGCGGCACCGGGCCGTTCCGCGGACAGAAGGCCACGACCTGGGAAGGCGGAGTGCGCGTGCCGATGCTGCTGCGCTGGCCCGGACACGTGCCGGCCGGCAGCGTGTCGAACGGCATCCAGACACATTACGACCTGTTCACGACGCTGGCGTCCGCCGCAGGCGCGCCCGGCATCGCGGACCGGCTGCGCGAATCGAACAAGGTGCACATCGACGGCGTCGACAACCTGCAGCACTGGCTCGGCAAGTCGCCGTCGCAGCGCAACTCGCTGATCTACTACAACGAAAGCGAGATCACGGCGGTACGCATCGGGCCCTGGAAGTCGCATATCAAGACGCGCGAAGGTTTCTTCGACTTCCTGCAGCCGAGCACGCTCGTGTTCAACCTGCGCATGGACCCGTTCGAGCAGCACGGTGGCCAGAAGTCGAACGACCTCGCCATGCGCATGGGCGTGGCGTTCGGCGGCCAGGTGTACGACCTGATGGGCGCGCACCTGGCCTCACTCAAGCAGTTTCCCCCGCGACAGAAAGGCGGCAGCCTGATGGTCAAGACGAAACAGGACGCGGCGCAGTGAGCGACCGCCTGCAGGGTCGCAGCGCCGTCGTCACCGGCGGCGCGCTCGGCATCGGGCGCGGCATCGCGCGCGCCTTCGCCCGCGAAGGGGCTTCCGTGCTGGTGTCCGACGTCAACGAGGAAGCCGGCCTCGCGACGGTGCGGCAGCTGCGCGACGAATTCGGCGCGCGCGCGGAGTTCACGCGCACCGACGTCAGCGTCAAGGCCGACGTGCTGGCCATGGTGGCGACGGCGCGCGAGCATTTCGGGACGGTCGACATCCTGGTCAACAATGCCTGGGCCGGCAGCGGCCTGAAGCGGGTCGAGCACAAGAGCGACGAGGACTTCGAGCGGTCGCTGCGCATCGGCCTGATGGCGGCGCTGTGGTCGATGCAGGCGGTCTTCCCGCTCATGCGCGAGCGCCGGCAGGGCCGCATCATCAACCTCGCCTCGCTCAACGGCGTGAACGCGCACGTAGGCACCGTCGACTACAACGCCGCCAAGGAAGCGCTGCGCGCGCTCACCCGGACGGCGGCGCGCGAGTGGGCTCCGCACCAGATCTGCTGCAACGTCATTTGCCCGGGCGCACGAACCGAGGCGTTCGACCGCTTCGCCGCACACAGCCCCGAGAATGCACGCGCCATCACGGCTGCCAATCCGATGGGCCGCTTGGGCGACCCGGAGGGCGACATCGGGCCGGTGGCGGTATTCCTCGCGAGCGACGACTGCCGCTACCTGACCGGCAACACGCTGTTCGTCGACGGCGGCAGCCACATCAACGGGGTGGCCTGGGCACCGCAGCTCCCGGACTGACCGGCGTCGCGGCGTCAGTTGGCCGGCACCAACCGTGGCAGCGGAGCGGCACCACGGCGCATGGCCTCGGACGGCAGGTAGATGCGCAGCACCAGGGCATAGGCTCCGGCCGGCGCCGGCAGCCAGTGGCTCGTGTCGGACGGCGCCTCGTGCTGCAGCAGCAGTTCCAGTGAGCCGTCGGCCTGGCGCTGCAGGCCCGGCGTGCGATCGCCGACCGCGTAACGACCGATCGGGTTGTCGATGAAGAACAGGCGGCCGTCGCCACTCTTCTCGTACATCGACAGCGACCAGAAAGCCTGCGTCTCGATGGGTGGCACGACGAGCTTCCAGCGCTGCGTCCCGCTGAGCGGCGCGCCGTCCGGATCCGTTTCGCGCGTCAGGTAGAGCGCCTCGATCGGCGGCAACGCACCCAATCCGCCGAGCGCCACGGCAGCGCGCAATGGCTCGTCCCCCTGGTAGTCGCCCAGTTTCGGCGACGGCATCGACCAACCTTCCACCGTGCGGGCGCCGTATTGCAGGCCGATCTCGAGGTTTTCGTGCAAGACCGGCAGGCGTCGCTGCCACGCGGCCTGCACCTCCGGGCTCGTGCGCAGGTACGCATCGGGCCCTGCGCCGATGCCGAGATCGCTCCAGCCCCGGTAGCGCGCCCGCTCGGCCGCCGGCAGCGGGTTGCGCGACAGGAACTCGTTGACCACCGCAAGAAAATTCGCGGGATCGGTCGACGTGGTCACCGTCACCCACTGCGGCAGCAACGGCGCCTCGGCGGCCACCTGGCTGAGGCGAATGCCGTCCTGCAGGCGGTGAACGGCCGGCGCATCGGCGGGGCCGTCGACCAGGAACCGACCGATGAGCTGCGCATCGCTGGTGGGCGAGCGGATCACCCGGCCCGCCGGCACCGGGCCCGTCCAGTCCGGCCCCACGACCACCACGTCCACGGGGCCGCTGCCGTCCATGCGCCGGCCGAGGATCGCGAAGTCGTTCGTCCAGGCGTCGAGCAGCGCGACCGACCAGTAGCGATCGCCGTCGACCCGGGGCACGTGGATGCGCACCGGCGTGGCATGCAGGTCGAGCCACGTGCCGGAATAGAGCGTGTCGTTGTTTGGTGTCGTGACCTGCCGGGCGGTGTGGTCGGCCAGCGTGCGTCGGTGGACGGGAGTGCCGTTCGGCGGGCGCGGCGACGGATTGCGCGGGTTGGCGATCGTGTTGAATCGCATGCGCGCCATTTCGTACAACGGAAACGTCGCGATGAAGGCCTCGTCCACGCGGCGCTCGAGCTCGCTCGCCGGCCGCGACGGTACCAGGGAATCGGCCGACGCGGGCAGTGCTGCCGCCGGGCCGGGCCACGCCGCAATCGCGACGACCGCGACCGCGAGCAGCGCACGCAGTCCGTGCACTCCGCGCACTCCGCGCGCTCCTGGACCGACGACGAAGTTGGGCGATGGCACGTTCATGGTCGCAGAGGCTCCACGGGAGGCGCGCTCCAGCGTGCGGAGCGGATCTCCTCGCGCGGCAGGTACGTGCGCAGCGTCAGCACGAACGGCGTGGCCGGCGTCGGCAGCCAGTTGCTCTCGCGCGCCGGGCCGGGCGATTCGTGTTGCACGTCTATCGTGATCGCGCCATCGGCGTCGCGCTGCAGCGAAGGCAACATCGGCGAATTGATCACGTATCGCTCGAGCGGGTTGGCATAGAGCAGCCGCTCCTCGGTATAGACGGTGATCGACCAGAACGCGTCGACCGGCGGCAACTGGCCCGCGGCGAAGCGGATGCGGTAGCGCTTGCTGCCGTCGAACGGCTGCCCGTCGGCATCGGCCTGCCAGCCGACTCCCAGGAATTCTTCGGCCGAGTTGCCGAGGATCCCGAGCATCGCACCCGTGGCTCGCGTCAGGTAATCCTGCTTCAGGAATTCCCGGCTGCCGAACAACTCGGCCGACGAGCGCACGCGACGCGCCCGCGCCTGCATCTCCTGCAGGGCCGCGGCCATGCCCGCCTCCACCTCCCGTCGCAGCGCGTCACCGGGCGCGAACCGTCGGCCCGGCACGACGCCCAGCGACTCGAAGTCCTCACGCATTCGCGCCTCGTCCGGCAGCACGGGCATGAACTGCAGCATCCAGTTGAGCACGTCGAAGAATGCCGGGTCCGTGGCGCGCTGGCGCAGGTTCAATGGCGGCGCGAGCGGCGGCAAGGGCAGCGCTGCGGGGGCGCTCCGCCCCAGGTATGCCGAGAGCGTTCGTACGCGCATGCGGTCCTGCAGCGCGTGCACGTTCGCGAGGTCGTGCGGCCCGAACGACTGCGTGCGGAACATGCCGAGCGTGAGCTGCGTCGTGGAGTGGAAGACCTGGCGGATACCCGGCGGTGTCGGTCCCAGCCAGCCCGGCGGCGCCACCAGGAAATCCCCGCCAGCCTGTCCGTTGGTACGCGGGGTGACGTAACCGAGGATCCACGAGTAGAGGTCGGACAACTGCAGGGACAGGTAGCGTTCCCGCTCGAACGGCGGCACGGTGACGACCACCGGTTCCGCGCGCAGGTCGAGCCAGGCATACGAGTACGGCGTATCGACATTCGGGGCGATGACCGCGCGGTCGTCCGGCGTCGCCACGGCACGGGCATGGCCGACACCGTTGAGCGGAGCCTTGAACTCGGGCGACGACCGATCCAGCGCGTATCCGCACAGGATCGCGTAGAGATCCACGGTGGGATAGCCCCAGATGTACGCATCACGCGCCAGATCCCGAGCGGCAGCCTGCCCCCGCCCTATGGCGGGCCAGCCGAGGCCGAGCGCGCCCAGTGCGCGCAGGAACGCGCGGCGGTCAAGCGTGCTCGCTGCGCGAGTCATGCGCCCCGGTGTGCGGGCACGCACGGAAGCGTCACGACAGGATGACGCGGTCGCCGGCGGTCCAGCCGCCGTCGACGAGAAGGCAGTGGCCCGTGACGAACGAAGCATCGTCGGAGACGAGGAACAGCGCGGGCCCCGCGACCTCCTCGGGCCGGCCGAACCGGGCGAGCGCGTGCCAGTCCCGCATCTGCTGCTCGACCGGAGGGTACTGTGAGATCGCCGCCGTCATCGGCGTCTTGATCACCCCCGGACACAGCGCGTTGACGCGGATGCCGAGCGCTCCGTATTCCATCGCCATGGACCGGACCAGCATCACGACCCCGCCCTTCGACATGCTGTACGCGGCGCTGCCGGCCTGGGCGTGCAGCCCGAGCACGCTCGCGAGCAGCACGATGCTGCCGCTGCGCGCCGCGAGCATCGGCCGGACCGCGTGCTTGGCCACGTACGCCGAGCCCTTCAGGTTCACGTCGAGGACGCGCTCGAGGCTCGCGGCCTCGAGCTCGTGTGTGGCGCCGTGGCCTTCGATGCCGGCCGCGTGCACGACCGCGTCGAGCCGGCCGTGCCGCTGCAGCACGGCCGCCACCATGGCTTCGACACTGCGCTCGTCGCTGACGTCGACCGCGAGCGACAGCGCCCCGGGCGCCTGGAGCCACGCCGCGGCGCCGTCCATCGGCTGCTGGTCGGCCCCGGCGACCAGCGCGCCCTCCCGTGCGAAGCGCTCCGCGCAGGCCGCACCGATGCCCGAGGCGGCGCCGGTGACCAGGACGACCTTGCCATCGATTCTGTGGGCCATGGTCAGTTCATCCGTATCGTGATTGGCGATCGCGCTGCCGCTGATGCGGCCGGCCAGTTGTCGGCGGCTCGAGCTTCAGTCTCGCAGCGCGGGTCTGGCCACGCCTCGTCCGAACGGACAACCGGGTGCCCGATTCGGGCACCCGTCACTGCGCACCGCGGGCCTTGCGTCCGTTCGACAGCATCAGTTCGCCGCTCAGCATTCGCTCGAAGGCACGCAGCAGGGACGCAAAGTCCTTGCTGCCTGTCGGCGGACCGTCCACCGCAGCCAGCCCCGAGATGCAGGCAATCAGCATCTGTGCCGCCGCCTCGATGTCGACGCCGCGCCCGAGTTCCCCGCGCCGACGGGCCCGCCGCAGCAAGCCGCGAAAGAACTCCGGAAACGCGTTGGCATCCTCGGGGTCCAACCAGTCGAGATCGTCGTAGCGAGCGATCTCGCCGGCCGAAGCCCCCGCGAATGCCATCAGCCCGGGATAGCGCCGCGACAGCGCCAGCACCTTTTCGAGGCCCAGGCACAACTGCCCCATGCTGGTGCCGTCCGGAAGTTCCTCGCACGCCGAACGGTAGGCATCGACGAGGATCGCATTCGCCGCCTGCAGGGCACTGCGGTACAGCGCCGCCTTCGAGTCGAAATAGTGATACAGGAGCGTCGCCGTGACGCCTGCATCGGCTGCGATGGTCTTGTTGCTCGCCTTGGCGTAGCCCTGGCTCGCAAAGCACCGGATGGCCGCTTCGATGATCCGCTGCCGCGTGTCCGCCGCGACGCTGCCGCCCCGGGGGCGACCCGGTCGGCGCCGGGCAGGGGCGGTGGCGGCTGGCTTGCGGGGCATGGTTGCGCGCCAGTCTATGCGCAGCGTGCGCGGCTCGACAATCATCCGCGCTGGGCAAGGCGCGCACGGGCCGCAGCCGTTTCGGGTTGGCCACCGGCAACGGAGGCTTCATGTCGAAGCAATCGGTGGGCATCTACTCGAGCCTGCCCGGCGCGGGCTAGTGGCGGCGCTAGGCGACGTCAGCAACCACAAGGGGCGCAACACGTTCGTGCCGAGGCCATTCGGCACCTGATCCCGCCGGTGTCTTCGGCACCGCCGTTCACCGGAGCGAAGATCGCGGCGCTGCGACGCCCCGGCTCGTCGACCCGACCTACGGCAGGGTCGCGAGGCGCGCAATCAGGCGCGCGAGGGTGAGGTAGTACCGGTGCGCGTCGTGGCGCTCCAGCCGCGCCGCCAGATCCGTCGCCCAGCGCGCCGGATGGCGGCGCTGGAAATCGGTACGCGCGCGCCGGTAGTCGTCGGCGCCTGTGCCCGCGACCAGGCACTCGGCCTCGCGCTGGCTCAAGAAATGCAGGAAATCCATCTGCGCGAACGCATGATCGGGCAGCTCGTTCCCCGGCGCACCGGCGGCGGTGAGCCCGAAGTGGTTATAGAACCGCACCAGTTCCTCCAGCAGCTTCATGCGTCCGTCCTGCCCGAGCAGCGCACCGCTGTTCAGCGGGCACGCCGGGCCGCCCGGCCCGATCGGGTCGAACAGCCGTGAGTATTCGGTCGCGAGCGCTTCGCCCGCGGGAACGTCCGCGAGCGCCGACCAGTCGATCGCACCTTCCAGCGACGGGTCGAGCGCGCCGAGCAGCTCCCTCGCCCGCTGCATCACCGCACCATCCTGGATCAGTGCCACCAGCGCTGCGTCGGGGTATTCGAGCGCGGCGGCCAGCAACCCCCACGCCTCGCTGCGCAGCCGCGCCCTCTCGGCCAGGCGCCCGCGGTCGAGCGCAATCGTCATGCCCGGGTCACCTCGACCGCCGCGCCGCGCGGGACGTGGCTGGGTGCGCCGTAGAACATCCGGTAGTGCAACTGGCTGTAGCCACCCGCAAGGTGCAGCGCCTTCCACGGCGCCTCGATCGGTTCGGTGGGCCCCTTCCACTGCTTGAACTGGTAAGGCTCCCACGCGTGATAGACGATCACCTCGCCCGGGGCCGTCGCCGCCGCGACCTTCACCATGCACTCGAACTCGCCGCGGTCATTGTGCACGCGCACGCGGTCGCCGTCGGCGATGCCGCGCGGCTCGCAGTCGCGAGGATTCATGAAGCAGACCGGCTGCCCGCGCTCGAGTTGCAGCATGAGCTTCATGTCGCGCCAGATGGCGTGGACGCTCCAGCGGTTGTGCCCGCCATAGACCCGCAGCGGAAACCTGCTGCTCGCGAGCGGCGGATCCTTGTGCACCGGCAGCACCTCGCCGCCCTCGAGGTACCACGGATGGTCGAGGTAGAACTGCTGGCGGCCGGTCAGCGTGGGCCACGCGACCTTCTTCTCGACGAAATCACGGTGCGGCCAGTGCGTGTCGTTCCGGTCGTAGTCGCTGTAGTTCTGGTAAATCAGTGTCGGGCGCGCGGTATCGATCACCGGGACCGCGCCCATGTCGAGCGCTTCGCGCGCGCTGTTCGCGGCCACGCTGGGGCTCCCGGCGAAGATCGCGTCCATCAGCCGCAGCGGATCCTCCGGATCGGTCGGGTCGTACTTGCCGTCCTGCGTGTGGCGGTCGTACACGGTCCGCAGGTCGAGCGGCTCGTCGCGGAAGCCGCGTACCGTCGAGACGCCGCGCTGCCGTGCTCGTTCGGCGATGTACTTGCTCAGCAGGCCGAACGTCTCCCAGTCGGACTTGGCCTCGCCGGGCGGCTCGGTCGCCTTGTCCGAGCAGATGATGTACGGCACGTAGGTCTGTCCGTACTTGATGCCGTACTTCTCGTAGTAACCCGCCACCGGCAGGACGTAGTCGGCGTACATGCCCGAAGTCGACATGCGGAAGTTGACCGACACGACGAGGTCGAGCTTCGGCCACAGCTTCTCGCGCGCGATCTGCGCCGCCGGCCAGCGCCGCAACGGGTTGCAGCCGGTGAAGATGTAGACCTTCGGCGAACGGTCCTCCGGCGGGTGGACCTTCATCCAGCCGCGGTCGAGGGATTCGCGCACGTACTCGCGGAGGTGGCGCGGCAGCGCCGGGTCCTGCAGGTGAGCCTCGTCCCACATCTCGCGGTAGCCACCGTGGACGTACAGGAACACCATCAGCGGCACGATCGGCTCCCGCTCGCTCATGCCGACGAAGACGCTCTCGTAGTCGCGCGGCGTCAGTCCGCGGATCGCCTTCGGAATGAGCCGCAGCTTCTCCATCGTGGTCAGCGCCGACTGCGAGGCGATCGCATCGAGGCCGTCCATGCCCCACCACGCCGCGATGCGCACGCCGCCGCCCTGCCGCCCCTGGTTGCCGGTCAGCGCCATCAGCAACATCATCGAGCGCTGGAACAGATCGCTGTGGTAGTGCTTGCAGGCACCCCAGGACGCGAAGATCATCGAGCGCCGCGCGCCGGCCATCCCACGCGCAAAGGTCCGGATGGTGTCCGGATGCAGGCCGGTGAGCACCGCGGCCTGCTCGGGGCGATAGTGCGCGTCGAGCTGCGCGCGCAGCCTGTCGAACACCGTCTCGACCCAGACTTTGGAGCCGTCGGCGAGCTTCACCTCGAAGCGTCCGGACAGCGCCGGACGGATGCTGCCGAGCGCGAGGCTGCGCCCGCCCTCGCCATCGCCCTCGCAGCCGGGTGCCTGCACGAGCCGATTCGTCGCCTGGTCCCACAGGTACAGCGCGTTGTCCGCACCGCCGCGCCGGAGGTCGGATTCACGCAGGAAACGCTGATTGTCGGCGCGCACCAGGAACGGCAGGTCGGTCTGTTCGAGCACGTAGTCCGGCTTGAACAGCTGCTCCTCGATCATGACCTGCGCGCACGCGAGCCCCAGCGCGGCGTCGGTCTCCGGCCTCACGTTGAGCCACAGGTCGGCGTGGATCGCGCTCGGACTGTAGTCCGGCGCGATCACCACCAGCCGCGCGCCACGGTAGCGTGCCTCGTGCATGAAGTGCATGTCGGGGATGCGCGTGTACGCGGGGTTCCCCAGCCAGACCACGATGTAGTCGGACAGGAACCAGTCGTCGGCGGTGCCCTCGCTGTTGAACAGCCCCCAGGTCTGCACCGCGCCCATCGGCATGTCGCTCACGCCGGCCCACGAGTCGATGCGCGTCGCCTGCAGCGACTGCGCGAAACGCATGTCGCCCGCCGAATCCGGCCCGTAGCCGGCATTGGTCGTGCCGTCGTCGAAGATCACCGACTCGGTGCCGTGCTCGAGCGCGGCGTCGATCACGCGATCGGCGATGTCGGTCAGGGCCTCGTCCCACGAGACGCGCTTCCACTTGCCCTCGCCGCGCTCGCCCACCCGCTTCAGCGGATGCGTGACGCGCGATTCGGCGAGCTGCAGGTGCGTGTAACAGGCACCCTTCTGACAGCCACGCGGGTTGAAGTCTGGTACGTCGGGACGGTGCGGCGCGTAGACCGCGGCCTGCTCCTCGCGCCACGCGATCCCGTCCTTCACGTAGACGTCCCACGAGCACGCGGAGATGCAGTTGGCGCGAGTGTGCGTGCCCTTGGCCACCCGGTCCCAGGTCCATTTCTCGCGCCAGATGTCGGAGAAGTCGTCGTAGCGCACGCGCTCGGTGGCCACCGGCGGCACCGGCTGGTAGGCGGGCTTCTGCGCCGGCCGCGGGCGCAGGTTGTGGAGAATCAGGCCACCCGCAGCGGCCACCGCGGCCGAACCGAGGATGAAGCGACGACGTGAGATGGACATGGCGCAATTCTCCTTCCGGCCGACCGATCCGTGCCCCGCCCCGACGCGCTCCGCTCAGACCCACTTGATCGTCTGGGGATCGCGGTCAAAGCCGCCGAACATGTCCTGCCAGCGGTAGGCGATCAGCAGGTCCATGAGTTCGGAGCGCTCGCCGCGCGCGGTCTTCGCGCGCTCCTCGGCCAGGATGCGCAACGCGTCGAGCACCCGCTCGCCGAACAGCGACACGAGGTACTCGTTCGGGATGCGCGGGCTCGCGGTGTCGACGCGTCCCTCGGCGTCGAAACGCGCGGGAGCGCTCGGCGGCACGTAGAACACGTTCGGCTCGGTGCCGAATTCCGGATGCAGCGGCAAGGCAACCTGCCACTTGTCGACCAGCTTCCAGATCGGCGCATCCTGGTCGTCCCGGTACCCGACGAAGCGCACGCGCCCCGGGCACTGGCGGGCGCACGCCGGCGCCACGCCCTGCTCGAGACGGGGAAAGCAGAAGATGCACTTCTGTGACACGCGCGTGGCGTGATTGAAGTAGATCTTCTTGTACGGGCAGGCTTCCATGCAGTGGCGGTAGCCGCGGCAACGGTCCTCGTTGACCACCACGATGCCGTCCTGCGCGCGCTTCTCGATCGCCCCGCGCGGACAGGCCTCCCTGCACGCCGGATGTGTGCAGTGGTTGCAGAGGCGCGGCAGGTAGAAGAAGAAACTGTTGGGGAATTCACCGCCACCCTGGTCCTCGTCCCAGTTCGGTCCCCACTGCGGCGCGGCGCCCTTCACCGACAGGTGCACGTCCTGCCCTTTGCCGCCGTAGAACACTTCCTCGTGGTTGTACTGCCACGCATCGCCGAATTCGCCCAGCGACGGCAGCGTGCCGAGTTGCGCCTCGCCGCCCGGGAAGCCGCCGCCCATCTTCTCCCACTGCCGCGGTGTGCCCTCGCCGGGCATCGTGTTCACGGTGTTGAAGAACATGTGCTCCATGCCCTGGCTCGACGTCCACAGCGTCTTGCAGGCGACGCTGCAGGTCTGGCAGCCGATGCACTTGTTGAGATCCAGGACCATCGCCATCTGGCGCTTGATTTCCGCCATCGCCTCGCTCCCCTGGGTGCCCCGGCCAGATCGCCGACGTGACTACGCGAGCACCAGTTCCCGCCAATCGCCCGAGTACGCCTTCAGTCCACCGCGTTCCCGGTGCGACCCTTCCCACACCGCGACGCCGAAACGCGTCGTCTGTCCGGCCGCGAGCGCGAGGCTGTCGGCGTTGCCTTCGCCCGCAAGCGTGCGCGCCATCACCAGTTGCCAGGCCTCACCGCGCCATGCCGCCCGCGCCTGCACGCCACGGCCGGTGATGCGCGTCGTCCCCGGCCCCTCGGCACGAACCTCGAAGCCCTGCGGGCCGCTGTCGGCACGCCACAACCACGCCGTGAGCGGCATGCCCGGTGCGCCCATCGTGATCAGGGGCGCAGACGCGTGCAGCGGCAGTGCGATCGCGGCGGCGTCCGGGAACACCGTGTTGTCACCGTGGTCGTAGTTCGGTGCGGGATCGGCCCAGCGCAGATGGAAGAGCAGTGAATCACCCGCGACGAGGGCCCGCACCTCGACCGCGCGGACTGCGCCGATGACACGATCGTACCAACCGTTGCGCACCGCGGCGGTGGGCTGCAATCCGACCGGAGTGCCCTGCAACGCGACCGCGGTCGCCGCCACCTCGCCCCACGCGGGTGCGGCGGGATCGAGCAGGCTCGCCAGGGAGTGAACGGTGGAACTCGCTTTCATCGCCCTGCTCCGGAAACGGCAGCCGCCATCGGCACGTGTCGGGATTCACCTGACCAACGATTCTAGGGAGCGTGCAACGGCACGGAGGGCCGGCATCCCCAGATTGGGCGATCTGGCGCCCGCTCTGGCCGGGACCCGTCGCGTCGACAGTTCGCCGCACCCTTCGCTATCATCGCGCGGGGCCCGAGCCCGCCAGCCGACTCGCCGGGGCCGCGACGTGAAGATCGACGAAGCCGAGTTCTCCGCGCATTACTACCAGCTCTCGTACATGCTCTCGCGCTTCCTCGTACCGACGATGCGCGAAACCTACCGCGAGTTCGGCGGAGACATGCTGCTAACGCTGGTGCTCGGCGAGATCGCCACGCGCAACCTCGGACAATTCTTCGCACGCGGCGAACCCGAACTGCCGGAATCGGTGCTGAACGACCCGTCGCTGCAACGACGGTTGCTGCGTCCCTGCAATGCTCTGTCGATCAGCGACGCGACCGGGATTCCGCGCGAAACCGTGCGTCGACGCGTCAAGACGCTGTGCGAACTCGGATTGATCGACCAGGACGAACGCGGACACCTCTACGTGACACAGAAGGCCGCGGACCGATTCCAGCGCATCACCCGCTCGGCGCTCGAGGACCTTCTCCCCATCGCCGAATCCCTCAACGCCCTGCTGCGCCGGTAGTTCGGTCTACGAGCGAAATCAGCCGCCGGCGACCGCCTCGGCGACGGTGAAGCCCGACATGATCGCCTGCTGCGTGCCGATGCCCCGGCCGCCGGCATCACAGCCGACCAGGTAGAGGCCCTGCACCGGAGTCTGGATCGACGGCTTGCTGTCCCCGCACTGGCCGACGATCTGTGCCAGGCCGATGGTCTCTCCACCGGTGCCTGGCAGGGTGGGGTCACGGGTGGCGTTCGAGACGCTTCGGGTGGTGTAGAGGTCCTTCTCCTCGATCAGGCCGCGCGCCTGCGGGAACAGGCCGAAGAAGATCTCCTCGCCGGCATTGGCCCACGCCGCAATCGATTCCTTCCTCATCGCCGGATCGGGCGGGCAGAACGAGCCGGTGAGGATCACCTGCTTGCCGGCCGGTGCGGCGCCGGGGTGGTAGTTGTTGGGTGCTTCGAAATAGAGCACCCCTTCGCGCGACGCCTCGCCGCGGTCGGCGGCAGCCAGCCGGGCACTGCTCCAGGGGCTGCTGTCGGAAAAGACCACGCCGAACCCCTTGTCGGTGATCGGCTCCCGGAGGAAGTAGCGGTAGCCGAGCAGCGCCTGCGAGGGCACGAGTCCCTTGACGCGCTCGACGTAGTCGGTCGGGAATGCCGCCTCGCCGGCCAGCTTCAGCACGGTCGGCTGGATGCCGGCGTTGCTGATCACGATCGGCGCCCGATGGATGGCGCCGTCCCTGGTTTCGATGCCGGTCACCCGCCCCGCTTCGATCAGGATGCGGTTGACGCGGGTGTGCATCCGCACCGTACCACCGTTGCGACGCACCGATTCCACGCATGCCTCGCCCAGTGCGCCGTATCCCCCCTGACAGAAGAGCCCACCGCCGCGCAGGAAGATGTCCTGGAGCCCCAGGATCGCCTCGGCGGCGTCGAGCCGGTCGACCGGCACCATGTACATTCCGTCGAGACAGAGACTGACGATGAAGGCATAGAGCGGCTGCGGGAGGCCGGCGGCCCTGATGAGGCTCTCGAAATCGGTGCCCTCGTGGCTCTTGATCCGCTCCGGCGGCATCAGGGTGAGGGCGATGAAGAACTCGAGCGCCCGGGCGCGGTCGGGACCGGCGACGCCGAGCCAGTCGAAGAGAAGGTTGGGGTCGACATGGCCGTCCATTTTCGGCATCGCGTGGTACTTCCCCTGGGGGGTCTTGTAGTAGCTGCCCGACTCGGAGGCGACCAGCGTGACGGCATCCGCGATCCCGAGCTCATCGACCAGCTTCTGGCACCCGTTCGGCCTGACCGGAGCCCCCATGATCGGCCAGGCGGAGTAGGTGAAACCCTTCTTGCTCAGGGACAGCGCCTTGCCGCCGGCGACGCTGTTCTTCTCCACGACCAGGACGTTGAGCCCCCGCCTGGCGAGCAGTCCGGCACAGGCGGCACCGCCGAGGCCAGCCCCGATCACGATGGCGTCGAGACCTCTGCTGGTCATGCGGCGCGGGCCGCCCGGTCCATGGCCCCCTCGACCAGCATGGCCACGAGTTCGGCCTGCTTCTTCCTCGCCCTCGCAGACATCGGCTCGGCGCCCAGCAGTCCCGCATAGAGCGGCGCCATGGTGATGTAGGACATCACCATGTTGTTGAGGGCCACGACGGCCCAGCCCTGCAGCAGCCGCTCTCCCAGCACTTCGAGATTCGCGGTTTTCAACTTCGCCGGATCGCGGCGAAACATCGGTCCGAGCAGCCTGGCGACGAGCTCCTCGGTGCGGGGTCCGCCGTCGAGCGCGGCATGCTGCAGCAGTCGCGCCAGGTTCGGATGCTCGAAGTGCCGCGCGACGTAGCGGCGCAGCCATTCGAGCACGCGCTCGCGCGAGATCACCCCGGTCTGCAGCTCGGTCGTGAGCGGCACGAAACGCGCGAGCAGCCGCTCCATCACCGCGAGGTACAGCGCTTCCTTGCTGCGGTAGTGGCTGTAGAGGCTCGGGGCGCGGATGCCGACCTGCTCGGCGATGTCCACGAGCGAAGCGGCCGCGTAGCCGCGCGCCGCGAACGTCTGTTCCGCGACGTCGAGGACGCGTTCGGCGGTGGACGTGCGCTGCCCGGTGCCGCGTGCGGGGAGTGCCGCGGGCCGGCGCCGGCGGCCCGTGCGGGCCGGCTCAGCCCGCTGCGATGCGCGTGTCATGTTGGAATGCCTCGAGAATGGCTGTCATGCGTGCATCGCCGTGCTGCAGCGCCGTGCGCGCCGCCTCCGACCAGGGGGCGATGCAGCGCTGCACCAACCCTGCCACGAGCACCGGCTCCTCGCGCTCGATGGCGAGCGCGTAGAGCTCGCACGCGAGCGCCAGGTGATCGGGCGGCAGCAGTCGCCCGCTAGTCTCGACCTCGAGGTGCTCGGCAACCCTTAGCAGCGTCTCGCGCAGCGTGCTGCCGTCGGCGCCCGGCAGCGCGTGCAGTTGCAGGGGCACGGGGGGTTGCGGCACTCCGGCATGGAAGGTGTTCCAGAAATCGACGCACGCGGTGTCGTAGCTGCCCGGCAGCGCGAGCGCCTCCCACGCTGCGTGGAGCGTGGCTACCTCGCTCAACGGGCTCCACAGTCGCGCCCAGGCGAGCATGCGCAGCGTGCCGTCCTTGATCGCGGGCACCGTCGCCACGGAGTTCACGCGAGCTCCACCCAGCCGGGGCTGACGGACTTGAGTCCGGCGCGTTCCTGCTCGGCGCCGCGCCAGATGGCGAGCGCGAGGCGACGGTGCGCCGCGAGCGCCGGCCACTCCGCCACCGCGAAGGCCACGCGCCAGCGGCCGCTCTCCCAGGCCGACGTCGCGCGGATGCCGGATGGAACTGCACTGCGCTGCATGCTGCCGAGACCTTCCGCACGCACCCGCAGTGGCGCGTCCTTGTCCGCGCGCCAGAGCCAGCCCTGCACGGCCATGCGCGGCGCGCCCATGGTGATCCACGGCGCCTCGGGGACTTCGGGCGCGAAGATGGCACAGGCGTCGACGAAACGGTCGGTCTCGCGGGCGACATCCCGCACCGGCTGTGGGCAATCCCAGGCGAGCACGATCTGCCACCCCTGGTCCGCGGGCTCCACGGCGATCTCAGCCGTGGCGGTGAGCGGCGTCGCGCGATCGGCGTAGGCTGCCGGCACGTAGCCGCCGGGCTGGATCGCGGTCGGCGCCGACATCAGTGCGACTCTCTGCTTCATGGCATCACGCGAACACTTCGCGCTGGTGCGGTGCCAGCCGGAAATTCTGCTGCCAGTCGTACGCGATCAGCAGGTCCATGAGTTCGCTCGGCTCACCGCGCTGGCGCTTCGCGCGCTCGGCACGGAGCGTCTCGAGCGCAGGTCGCACGGCCGCGCCGAACAGCGACTCGAGATACGCGAGCGGAATGCGCGGCTCTGCCGTCGGGCGCCCGTCCGCATCGAGCTGCGGCGGCGAGAGCGGCGGCACGTAGAAGACGTTCGGCCCCAGGCCGTACTCGGGGTGCAAGGGAATGGCCACCTGCCACTTCTCGACCAGCTTCCAGATCGGGCCCTGCTCGTCGTCGCGGAAGCCGACGAAGCGCAGGCGGCCCGGGCACTGCCGCGCGCAGGCCGGCGCCACGCCCTCCTCGATGCGCGGCAGACAGAAAATGCACTTTGCCGCGACCTGGCGCACGTGGTCGTAGTAGACCTTCTTGTAGGGACAGGCCTCGACGCAGAAACGATAGCCGTGGCAGCGGTCCTGGTCGACCAGCACGATGCCGTCCTGCCTGCGCTTCTCGATCGCCGCGCGCGGGCAGGCATCGAGGCAGGCCGGATGCGTGCAGTGGTTGCACAGGCGCGGCAGGTAGAAGTGGTGATTGTCCCGAGGATAGCGGCCGGCGCCCTGGTCCTCGTCGAAGTTCGGCCCCCATTGCACCTGCCCGGCGGGCCGGATCCAGATCTTCTCCTTCGCGCCCGCCGACGCGCGCGCCTGCTCGTGATCGAAGGTCCACGCGCGCCCGTAGCCGGTATCGACGTTCGGCACGACGCCGCGCTTCACCTCGCCGCCCACGGTGCGCCCACCCGTCGCGGGATCGTGCACGCCCGCCGGGAAGCCCTTGCCCGGCAGCGTCTCGACGTTGTTCCAGTAGCTGTAGTTCGTGCCCTCGTCGGTGTTCCAGAGCTTCTTGCAGGCGATCGTGCAGGTCTGGCAGCCGAGGCACTTGTTGAGGTCGAGCACCATCGCGACCTGGGCGTCGGGTTTCGGGACGTCGTACTTCATGCGGGGCGCCTCAGGTGTCGACCACCGGCTTCGCGCCGGTGGCCTGCCCCGTCCAGGGACGCAGGCCGATGCGCGTGTCCTGCACGGCACTGCCGGGTTGATAACGATTCATGGCCTGCCGGATGTGGCCGTAGCCTCCCGCCATGTGCAGCGGGTTGACCAGGCCCGGGATTAGGAACTTGTAGGACTCGTGATTCGCGAACTGGTGCGGCTCCCAGGCGTGGTAGTAGTACGCGACGCCCGGGCGCACCATGGCGGCGACCTTCACGCGCATGCGCACCGAACCGTAGTCGTTGAAGATCTCCGCGTACTCGTAGTCGTGCACACCGCAGCGCGCGGCATCTTCGGGGTTGACCCACACCTGCGGCTCGCCGCGTTGCAGCCGCAGCATCATCGGCGTGTCGCGCCAGGTGGAGTGGATCGACCAGCGCGCGTGGCAGCTCACGAACTGGAACGGGTAGTCGCCGCCGGCCTTCGGGCTCGCCTTGTGGGTCGCGAACTGCTCGCGGAATTCCACGAACCACGGGTGGTCGATGAACGTCGTGATGCGCCCGCTGTAGGTCGGCCACGGCTCCTTGTGCTCGGTGAAGCGCGTGAGCGTCGTGAGCACGCCGGGGCCCTTCCAGTCGGGGTTGTGCAGCGACGTCGCCGCAATGTCCATGCCGGTGGCGGTGTAGCGGGCGATGCCTGTCTGCTTGAGGCCCGCGACGGTCATGCCGTCCGTGGACTTGCTGCGCAGGATCTCGTCGGCGAGCTTCTCGGCATCCTTGGGGCCGAGCGTGCCCTGGTTGGAATAACGCTGGTGCAGCGTCTTCCAGTCGATCGGCCCGCGGCCGCAGCCGTCGAACACCGGCAGGTCGCGCTCCTGCGCGAGGCGCTCGATCTCGCGGCTCAGGAGCCAGTAGATCTCGTACTCGTCCTTCGCTTCGCCGAGCGGCGGCACGGCCGCGTCGCAGTAGTGGAGGTAAGGGACGTGCGCGACGGTGTACTTGATGCCCGATTTCTCGTACCAGCCGGCCGCCGGCAGGATGTAATCCGCGTGCATGCCGGTGAAAGTGAACTTCGGGTTGATGTCGACGATCAGCTCCATCTGGTCGAGCTGATGGGCCTTCAGGTACTGCGGCAGGTTGTTCCGCCGCAGCAGGTTGGCGCCGCCCGAGAAGTACACCCTGGGCGGCGCCTTGCGCGGCAGGCCCGGCGCCCAGCCTTTGTCGTGCGCCTCGTCGTAGTAGGCGCCGAGCGGGCGCGGCGACAGGCCCTGCTGTTCGCGCTCGAGCGCGGCCCGGTAGCCCGGCGCCTTCAGGTTCACCTCCACGACGTCCGTCGTGCAGAGCTTCGTATCGAGGTACTTGGTCTCGCCCGCGAGCGCCACGTCGAGTTCGGTCTTGCGCTTCCTGGCGATCTCGAGCATTGCGTTGAAGAGTTCGCCGGGCGTGACGGCCCCGAACAGCACGGCGAGCCGGCCGCGCAGCCCGGGCTGCTCCATCCGCATCGCGTTGCTGAACCCGTCGAGGTCGACCCATGCGGTCGATTGATAGCCCGCGCCCCTGCGCCCGAGCGCGCCCTTCAGCGCCAGGCACAGGAGCTTCGCGCGGTTCATCAGGTCGGAGTGCACGTAGCGGTTGGAGCCCCACGAGGACAGCACCATCGGCCGTTCGGCCCGCGCCCAGCCCTGCGCGAACTGCCGGACCTGATCGACGTGAAGGCCGGTGACCTCGGCCGTGCGCTCGAAGGTCCAGGGCTCGAGATGCTCTTTCAGCAATGCGCCCACCGGGACCACGAGCACCTCGCGGCCGTCGGCGAGCGCCACCGGCCACTGACCGTCGATTGGCGGCTCGAAGTCGAGCGTCAGGCGGCGCGTCTCGCTGCCCGAAGCGCCGGGCGCTGCGACGGGCTCCCTGCGTCCCGGGTGCCACAGGTAGAGCTGGTCCGGCCGGCCGCCCGTCTGGAGATCCTCTTCGCGCAGGAAGCGCCCCGTGTCGAGGCGCACCAGCAAGGGCAGGTCCGTCTGCTCGCGCACGAAGGGCAGGTCGACGGCGTTCGCCTCGAAGAGGTGCCGCGCCACGGCGAGCGCGAGCGCCGCATCGGTACCGACGGCAATCGGAAGCCACTGGTCGGCGTGGATGGCGGTGGGCGAGTAGACGGGATCGATCACCACCAGTTCGGCGCCCCCGTAGCGCGCCTCGTAGAGAAAATGCGCGTCCGGGATCTGCGTGACCGACGGGTTCATCATCCACACGACGAGGAAGTCGGAGAGGAACCACTCGTCCGAGGAGCCACCGGTGTGCGCGAAACCCAGGGTCATGGTCGCGCCGATGTTGAGGTCGCCGATCTCGGCCCAGTTGTCGGCGAAGATCCCGCCCGCCATGAACTGGAACTTGAAGCGCCCGGCGGTCGTGGGACCGAAGTCGAAGTTCGGGCCGAGATCCTGGTACAGCGTGTCGGTGCCGTAGCGCGTGGCCGCGTCGATGCATTTCCCGGCGATCTCGCGCATCGCCTGCTCCCAGCCGATGCGCTGCCACTGGCCCGAGCCACGGGGCCCGATGCGCTTCAGCGGCACGAGGGTGCGTGAGGGCCCGTACATCACTTCCGTGTAGCAGGCGCCTTTCTGGCAGCCGCGCGGATTGAAGTCCGGCACGCCGGGCTCCGACTGCGCATAAGTGGCCGTTTGCTCTTCGCGGACCACCACGCCGCCCTTGACGTACATGTCCCAGGCGCAAGCCGAGCGGCAGTTGGCCCAGCCGTGGGAGCCCTTGACGACGCGGTCCCAGGTCCACCGCTGGCGGTAGAGGTCCTGCCAGTTGCCGAGCTTCGGCGTCGTGCGGGGCCCGGGCACGGCGGCGGGCGCGCCACGCTTGAAGACGTAGTGGTACAGCGGAATGCCGGCGGCGCTCGCGGCGGCCGCGCCACCCAGCAGCTGCAGCAGGCGGCGGCGGTTCAGGCGCAGGCCCCGGCGTTCGTCGACGGACACTGCTTCGCTCTCCCTCGGCTGGACGGTGGACCGCGGGAGGAGCGTAGCAGACTAACGCCTAATAGGGTATAGGTTCCGCAAGGCGGCGCGACGCGAGGCGGTCAGGACCGCAGCAGTTCCGCGACGTCGCGCACGGCGTCGATGTCCTGGCAGGCGACCAGCATCGTCGTCACCGGTGACTCTTCCCAGACGGCGAGGCGCTCGCGTATGCGCGCGCGTGGCCCGAGCAGCGAGATCTCGTCGGCGAACTGGTCCGGGACGGCCCTCACCGCCTCGGTGCGCCGGCCCGCGAGGAAGTGCTCCTGGATGGCGTTCGCCTCGGCCTCATAGCCCATGCGCGCCATCAGGTTCTTGTGGAAATTGTGTTCCTGCGCACCCATGCCGCCGACGTAGAAGGCGAGCGCCGTCTTGACCGGCAGCAGCGCAGCCTGCAGGTCGTCGTTCACGTTGACCATCACCATCGGCGCGATCTCGAAGCCGGGCTTCGCATCGCGGATCTGGTCCGCGTAGATCTCGGGGTGAAACGGTGTGTAATAGAGCGGCAGCCAGCCGTCGGCAATGGCCGCCGTCTGGGCAACGTTCTTCGGGCCTTCCGCGCCGATGTAGATGGGAATGTCCGCGCGCAGCGGATGCGTGTTGGCGCGCAGCGGCTTGCCGACGCCGACGGCCCCGGGCCCGCGATAGGGCAGCGGGTAATGAGGGCCCGGGTTCGTCACGGGCTTCTCGCGCCTGAGCACCTGGCGCACGACGTCGACGTATTCCCGGGTTCGCGCCAGGGGCTTGTCGAAGGGCATCCCGTACCAGCCTTCCACGACCTGCGGACCGGAGACCCCGAGACCGAGGATCATCCGTCCGCCGGACAGCCGGTCGAGCGCCAGCGCCGCCATGGCGCACGCGGTCGGCGTGCGCGCGGAGAGTTGCGCGATGCCCGTGCCGAGCTTGATGCGCTTCGTGTGCGCACCGATCCAGGCGAGCGGCGTGAAAACGTCGTTGCCCCACGACTCCGCCGTCCAGACCGAGTCGAAGCCGAGACGCTCCGCTTCCTGCGCCAGCCCGACGTGGCCATCGGGCGGCGGCTCCGAACCCCAGTAACCGAGCTGCAATCCGAGCTTCATTTCGTTCACGCCTCCGCCGTCATCATGGGTTCTGTGGGCCGAGGGCTGCCTCGGCGGTCGCGAGGGCCCAGCACCACGCCCTCGCCTCGAGCATCTTTCAGATCACCTGCTGGTCGTGCAACTCCTGCACTTCCCGGGCGCCATAGCCCAGGCTGCGCAGGATCTCGTCACTGTGTTCGCCCAGCCGGGGTGGCCGGCGATCGACGGTGAACTGGAAGTCACTCATCTTCACCGGGAAAGTGAAATGCCGATAGCGCTCACCGTCCGGGCCGACACCTTCGGCGACCATGCCCCGCGCCTGCGTCAAGGGATGCGCGACCACCTCGTCCAGTCGCAGCACCGGCGTGGCGCAGCCATCGACGCCGTCGAGCAGGGACTGCCAGTCCGCCAGGGAGCGGCTGCGGACGAGTTCGGCGACTTCCGCCTTCGCGGCCGCCGCCTGCGGTCCCATCGCCCAGGCTTTCGGGATCAGGTCCGGTCGTCGCGCCGCCTCGCAGAGCGCCTGCCAGAATTGCGGCTCGAGCGCACCGAGCGCCAGCCAGCGGCCATCCGCGGTCTCATACACGCCGTAACAAGGGAGGCAACCGGTCACATAGTCTTCGCCGCGCGCCATCGGCTGGCCCTGGCCATAGGTGTCCATGGCCGCCATCGCCGACACCATGTTGACCAGACTGGCGTCGGTCATCGAGACATCGAGATACCGGCCGCGACCGCTGCGCCCGGCGTCGAGCAGCGCGGCCAGCACCGTCATCGCTGCAGTCAATGCTCCGCCCGCCACGTCGCCCACCTGGAATCCGCCCGGCGCCGGCGGACCGCCGGCGGTGCCGCTTTGTTCGAGGACGCCCGCCATGCTCTGGTAGTTGATGTCGTGGCCGCCGAGCTGCGACCACGGTCCGTCCTGCCCGTAGCCCGAGATGGAGCAATAGACGAGGCGTGGATTGACGGCCCGGAGCGCTTCGTATCCCAGGCCGAGTCGATTCATCACGCCGGGACGGAAGCCCTCGATCAGGACATCGACCTCGCCCGCGAGCCGCCTGGCGATGGCAGCGCCCTCCGGACGGCGCAGGTCGAGCGCCAGCGAACGCTTGTTGCGATTGAGCAGCAGGAACATCCGCGAGGTTCCTCCCCCCGGCTGCGGCCGCGCGAGATCGCCGCCCACGCGGTTCTCGACCTTGATCACGTCGGCCCCGAGGTCGCCGAGGTGCTGGGTTGCCAGTGGCCCGGGCAGGTATTGCGTGAAGTCGAGGACGCGGATTCCAGAAAGCGGCTTGTCGTGCATCGTCAGGTTCCCGAGGGTTGAGTGCGCCCTGCGACGTCAGGCGCATGGCCGCTTGCATGCTGTGTGCGCCCGGCGCTCCCGTCAAACGGCGCCCGGCACCGGGAACCGCTTCGCGACGGCGGAATCCGGCCATCGCGGCGGTCGTGCACTCATAAGATATTGATTAACTGGCCAATTAGGAAGTGGCGCGCGTACACCGCGTGGAAGCCCTCGCCATAGCTGGGCAGCAGGCGATCCATCTCGATCACGTCCCGCACGCTGATGCGCAAGTGCTCGGGCAG
>CAZRKS010000001.1:71317-101522 GCA_964600315.1 uncultured Steroidobacteraceae bacterium
CGTCCTGCAACAGCAGTTGCTCGGCCGCCTCCAGGATGACGTCGACCGTGAACTTCGAGCGCGCCTGTCGCGGCACCCGCTTCTGTCGCGGCGGCTCCGCAGGCTTCATGCGCGTCGGGCAGTTATTGATCTTTCAGTCAATTATGGCGCATCATGGCCCGGTCCACGGGGGAGCGCGCATGGAACAGGTCGATCTCGAACTCGATCCGGGCATCACGGACGAGATGCTCGCGATCCGCGACACGTGTCGGCGTTTCGCGGTCGAAGTGCTGCGGCCCGCCGGCCAGCGGCTCGACCGTCTCACCGCCGAGCAGGTCATCGCGCCCGGATCCGAGCTGTGGAGCGTGCTCGACGGGTACAAGGCACTCGGTTTCGGCGGCGGCGCCAACATCGCCGCGCCGGACCTGACGCCGGCGCAGCACGCGCTGTTGCACTGCATGGTGCTCGAGGAACTCACCTGGGGCGACGTCGGCCTGTTCATCACCTGCGGCCTCCACGGCATGATGCCGCTGTTCGCCGCCGGATTCGGACGCCAGGACCTGGCCGAATTCTTCGCTGAGCGCGACGAGATCGGCTGCCTGGCGATCACCGAGCCCTCGCACGGCTGCGATCACATCGCCTTCACCGAGCCCGGTTACCGCGACCCGCGCATCAAGGGCAGCCTGAAGGTGCAGCGCGACGGCGACGACTACGTCCTCAATGGCCAGAAGGCGGCGTGGGTCTCGTGCGGCACGATTGCCGGCTCCGCCGCGGTGTTCGGCACGTTCGCCGAGTCGCCGCACGGGCTCGCGGACGGCGCCGCGTTCCTGATGCCGCTCGAACTGCCGGGCATCACGCGCGGCAAGCCGCTCGAAAAGCACGGCCAGCGCCCGCTCAACCAGGGCGAGATCTTCTTCAACGACGTGCGCGTACCACGCCGCTTCCTGCTCGCCGAGGGGCCGCAGGCCTACCCGATGGTCTGGCAGGGCATCTTCACCGGCGCCAACCTGCACATGGGCACGCAGCTCGTCGGCGTCGCGCGCGCGGCCTACGAGTGCGCGCTCGACTACGCCAAGCAGTGGGTGCAGGGCGGCCGGCCGATCATCGAGCACCAGACGGTGCGTCATCGCCTGTTCGGCATGTTCCAGAAAGTCGAGGTCATGCGCTCGCACGTGCGGCGCATGGCCGTCGCCCACGCCACCCGTCCCGGCGGCCTGCCCTACCCGCAGGCCGCGACCGTCAAGGTCTTCGCGACGCAGGCGGCGTTCGAGGTCGCGAGCGAGGCGGTGCAGATGCTCGCCGGCAACGGCCTGAGCTACGAATACCCGGTCGAGAAACTGCTCCGGGACGCGCGCACCTCGATGATCGAGGACGGCGAGAACTACATGCTCGGCCTGATCGCCGCGGCACACTTCTGACCGGGCGGGTCGCGCCCGCCACCACTCACCGGAGATTCGCATGGAAGTCCAACTGGCCATCGGTAGCCGCCGCTCGTTCCGCTACCTCGACCCGGACCGCCCGGTCGAGCTGTGGAAGATCCAGAAGATGCTCGAAGCAGCGCGGCTCGCTTCGCACTTCGGCAACAACAACGCGGCGCGTGCGCTGGTCGTGCATCGCGCCACCGCCAACGAGGAGCAACTGGCCTGCCTGCCGTCGCCGGTGGGCGGGTTCCAGATCCAGCAGGCGCCGGTCGTGATCATCTGGTACGTCGAGACCGACGCGATGAACGACGCCGGCCAGCGGCTGCGCGAGCTGGTCTCCGTCGGCGCGCTCGGCTACGGCCCGGGGCGCCAGGAGGAACTCGACCGGACCCTGGTGCCGATCTTCGACAAGGGCAAGGAGGCGCTCAAGGCACCCGGCCTGGTCGACATGGACCTCGGCCAGGCCATCGCTCAGGCGACGCTGGTGGGCATCGAGCTCGGCCTGGGCATGTGCCTGCAGGGCTCGCCGAACTGGGAACGCACGCGCAAGGCCTTCGGGCTGCCGACGAGCTGCCGCATTGCCGCGGTGCAGACACTCGGTTATCCGGTCGAGGGCCCGCGGGCCGGCGGCCAGCGGCCGCGCCTGCCGTTCGAGCAGCTCTTCCAGTTGAACAGCTACGACAACCCGTTCCCGCGCGATCCCGCGGTCGTCGCCGAACTCGAGCGCGATGGCATGCTGCAGGCACCGGCGCCGCAGCCGGGACGCGAGGAAGAACTCGAACGGATCCGCACCCGGTACAACCTGCCGCGCAACGGCATGCTCTGAAGCACGCGGCACATCAGGGGGGACGGCAACATGCGAGTCAATGCCGTGGTGGCGGGCGTCGGCATGACGCCCTTCGGCAAGCACCTCGACAAGAGCCTCAAGTGGCTTGCCGGCCCGCCCGTGCTGGCCGCCCTCGAGGACGCCGGGCTCACGATTGCCGACGTCGAAGCCGTCTACAGCGGCAACTGTGTCGCCGGGCTGGTCACCGGGCAGGAGTCGATCCGCGGCCAGGTGGCGCTGCTCGACATCGGCCTCGGCCGCGTGCCGATCATCAACATCGAGAACGCCTGCGGCAGCGGCTCGACCGCCCTGAACCAGGCCGCGATGATGGTTTCGGCCGGCTACTACGATGTCGTGGCCGTCGTCGGCTTCGAGAAGCTCTACCACGAGAACAAGGCGGTCAGCTACGCGGCACTGGGCGGCGCGGTCGACGTCGACGAGCGCGACCGCTTCATGGCCGGGCACGGTTCGGGCTCGGGTCAGAACCGCTCCATGTTCGTCGACTTCTACGGCGAGCTGGCCCGGGAACACATGGCGACGCATGGTTCGACGCTCGAACATTTCGCGCTCGTGACGGCCAAGAACTCGTTGCACGGCAGCATGAACCCGAACGCGCAGTTCCGCGAGGCGCTGACCGTGGAACAGGTGCTGGCCGCTCCCGTCGTCTCCCCGCCGCTCACCCGCCCGATGGTCTGCCCGCTGGGCGACGGCGGCGCCGCCGCCATCCTCGTCAGCGAACGCAAGGCGCGCCAGCTCGGCATCCAGCGCCCGGTGAGGCTGGTGGCGAGCGTCGTGCACTCCTACTTCGAACACCCGCCCGCGAGCGCCGAAAACGTCACCTCGCTCTGCATCGCGGAGGCCTACCACGAGGCAGGCGTCGGACCCCAGGACCTGGACCTCGTCGAGTTGCACGACAGCTCGGCGGTCATGGAGATCCTGACGTACGAACACCTCGGGCTCGCCCGGCCGGAGGACTGCGTCGCGCTGCTCGTCGACGGCCAGACGCGCCTCGGCGGGCGCGTCCCGGTCAATACGTCGGGCGGCCTGTTGCGCAAGGGACACCCTGTTGGCGCCACCGGCGTCGCCCAGGTGTTCGAGATCACCCGTCAGCTGCAGGGCCGCGCCGGTCAGCGCCAGGTCGAAGGCGCGCGCGTCGGTCTCACCCACAACGGCGGCGGCAACATCCGCGGCGAGGTCGCCGCCATGAACATCTCAGTGCTCGTGCGCTGATACGCCATGCGCGAACGCAACGAACTGATCCTGTCGGACCTCGTCGCCGCGCGCGCCGAGACACAGCCGGACCACGAACTCCTGACCTTCGAGCACTTCAGCCTCGACGGCGGTGCGACGCCGGACGACGTCTGCACTTACGCCCGGCTGGACGCGAACGCCAGGCGCATCGCGTCGCGGCTGCGCGCGCTCGGCATGGAACGAGGCGACCGCTTTGCGCTCGTGATGCGCAACCATCCCGAGTTCATCGAGGCGATGATCGCCGCATCGCTGGGCGGATGGGTGTTCGTGCCGATCGACCCGCGCACGCCGGCGGCGCGGCTCGGGTTCATGCTGCGTGACTCGGGGTGCCGCGGCGTGATCGCCGCCGACTACGCGCTCGGTGAAGTTCTCGCTGCGCGGCGCGATGCGCCCGGCCTTCGCTGGGTGCTGGGAGTCGATTCGGGCGAGCCGGGCCTCGCGAACGTGGCGGGCGCGGACGCGGTCGAGCCGCTCGCCGCGCTGCTGGCCGCCCCGGTGCCGGAATTCGACCCGGCGCCGGTCGAGCTGACCGACCCGTTGCAGATCATCTACACCTCCGGCACGACCGGCGATCCCAAGGGCATCATCGCCCATCATCGCCGCATCGGCAGCACGGCATACGTCGCGCAGCTGTTCGGCTACGCACCGGACGAGCGCCCGTACACGGGCCTCTCGTTTTCCCACAACAACGCACAGACCACGGCCCTGATCCCGGCGCTCAAGTTCGGTTACCGCGCGGTGATCAGCCGCCGCTTCACGAAGTCGCTGCTCTGGGACGTGTGCCGGCGCTACGGCTGCACGAGCTTCGCCGTGCTCGGCGGCATGGCCACCGCCATCTACAGCCAGCCGCGCAGGCCGGATGACGCCGACAACCCGGTGCGCATGATCATCAGTTCCGGCATGCCCGCTGTCCTGTGGCGCCCGTTCGAGGAACGCTTCGGCGTCAGGCTGTTCGAGATGTACGGCGCCAGCGACGGCGGCGGGCTGGCATGCAATCCTCCGGGCCACGGCCCGGTCGGCTCGTTCGGCAAACCGGTGTTCGGCGTGCAGATGAAGATCCTGGACGACGACGGCAAGGAGTGCCCGCCCGGCATCGTCGGCGAGATCTGCTGCCGTCCCGAGGACGGCAGCGACGCCAGCGTCGAGTACTTCAACAATCCTGCGGCCTCGCGCAGCAAGATCGTCGGCGGCTGGAACCGCAGCGGCGACATGGGGCATCGCGACGCCGAGGGCTGGCTCTACTACGATTTCCGCAAGGGCGGCGGCCTCCGCCGCAACGGCGACTTCATCGACCCGGGCGCGGTCGAACGGGTCGTCGCCGAGCACCCGCAGGTCGACGACGCGTACGTCTGGGGCGTGCCGGCGGCCTCCGGCGCGCCGGGCGAAAAAGATCTCGTCGCCGCGATCGTGCCCGTCGACCGCGGATCGTTCGAGCCCGCGGCGGTGTTCGCTCACTGCCGTCGCCACCTCGAAGCCAACGCGGTGCCGAGCTGGCTGCAGGTCCTCGCGGAGATCCCGAAGACCGCCTCGGAGAAGCCGCAGGAGCGCCTGCTGGTGCAGGATTTCAACGCCGGTGGCCCGCACCTCTTCGCCGCCCCCGGCGTGGGCGGTGCGGCGACATGAACTTCGTGGCCGTCGAACGGCGCAACCCGGGACTGATCAGCGAGGTTGGCGCGGAGCGGCTGGAGTCGATGGCGCGCGCCGTCTTCGGCGATCGCACTCGCCTGGCCTCCTGCCGGCTGCTCGGCGACGGACACTTCAGCACGACTTACCTGCTGCAGTGCGAGCGCGAGGCACCAGTCGTGCTGCGGCTCGCGCCCGAGCCCACCGCGCAACTGTGGCGACACGAGCGCGCGCTGCTGCAGCGCCAGTGCAGCGTCCAGCCGCTGCTCCTGGCGGTGGGAGAGATCATCCCTCGGCTGCTGCACGTCGACTCCTCGGGGCGTCTGCTTCCGCGCGACTGGGCGATGTTCGAATGGCGGCCCGGACAGACCTGGGAATCAGCGGCCCCGGCCATCGACGGCGCTGCATCGCGAGCGCTCTGGCGGGAATTCGGCCGGATCGTCGGCGAGGTACATCGACAGCGCGGTACGCACTTCGGATATCCCGCGCCCTGCCGCGGGCACCGCGGGTTCGGCGAATGGTTCGCGAAGGTCGTCGACGACCTCGCGGCCGACCTGGCGGAACAGCGCATCGAGGTGGCCGGCCTCTCCCAGTTCCAGTCGTTGCTGCGCGCAGAACGGCACCGCTTCGCAGCGGTGACCACGCCGTGCCTGGTGCACGGTGACCTCTGGCCGCGCAACGTGCTGGTGGACCAGGGACCGGCCGGCTGGCGCATCACCGCACTGCTCGATGCCGAGCGCGCGTTCTTCGGCGACCCAGCGGCGGAGTGGATCTTCGGCTTCCTCGACATTCCGCCGGCGTTCGCGGAGGGCTACGGCCGCAGCGTCGCAGAGGATCGCCTCGACCGCGATGCGCTCTGGCGTCGCCGTGCGTACCAGGCGCGCGGCGCTCTCCACATGATCCTCGAGGGCGCGCGCTTTGGCTTCGATACCGGTTTCGCCCACCGGCAGTTCGCGCGCTTCAGCGCGGCGCTGGAGTCCGCAGGTGATCGAACTCGGGGGTCTGCGGACCGGTTCTTTACCCGCCGCGAGCCCGTGACCCTGCCTCGACCGCATTGAGGATCCACCATGCGTGAATTCGTCGTCACCGGCAGCAGTTCCGGCATCGGAGCCGCCACCGCCGCCCTGCTGCGTGCCCGGGGCCGACGCGTGATCGGCGTTGCACACGATACGGCCGACATCGTCGCCGACCTCGCGACCGCGGCCGGCCGGGCGACCGCCGTCGAGGAGGCGCTCGAGCGCAGTGACGGCGTCCTCGGGGGCGTGATCTGCGCGGCCGGACTGCTGACGAACGTCGACCTCGCGCGAATCGCATCGGTCAATTACTTCGGCGCGCTGGCCTGCCTCGATGGCTGGTTCGAAGCGCTCAAGCGGGATTCCGGCACGGCGGCGACGCTGCTCGCGTCCACGGGTGCGGCGCAGGTGCCCGATGCCGAGCGACACCCGCTCGCACGCGCCCTGCTCGACGGCGACGAAGAGCGCGCGCGCCACGAGGCCGTCGCCGCCGGCCACGGATTGCTGGTCTACTGCCTGACCAAGTTCGCACTCGCCTGCGCCATGCGCGAGCGTTCGCCGCACTGGGCCGCGGCGGGTGTGCGGATCAATGCAGTCGCCCCGGGCCCGATCGAGACACCGATGCTGCGGGCGCTCGAGCAGGACGAGACCATCCCCGAGGAGCAGCGCCGCTTCGTCCCGCCCGTCGGTCGCTGCGGTCGCGCCGACGAAGTGGCCGAACTGGTGGGCTACCTGCACTCGCCGGCGGCAGGATTCATCCACGGCACGCTCATCTTCATCGACGGCGGCGTCGACGCGCTGACTCGCCCGCACCGGTTCTAGCCCCGGCAACTCGTGAACTGAGAAAGCACGAGATGACGCGCTGAGCGCAGGCCGCGCCCGACCATCGGTCGACGACGCGCTAACCGCCGGGCCGCGAGCGACCTGTGGTGCATAATGCCTCCCGCGGCAGGACGATGCGTGATCCGTCGGCTGCCCAGATGAGGTTCAACATGAGCAGCCGGGTTGCCTTCGTCACTGGCGCGAGTCGCGGGATCGGCGCCGAATCGGCCGTCGCGCTTGCCCGGCTCGGCTACCGTGTCGCCATGACGGCGCGCACGCTGCGCGAGGGCGAAGCACACGATCACGCCGGCTCGACGGCTCCGATGCGGGGCAGCCTCGAGGCCACGCGCGCGGCGATCGAGCGACTCGGCGCGCAAGCGCTGTGCCTGCAGGCCGACATTCTCGATACGGCGGGTGTCGTCGCCGCGGCCCGCGCGGCCATAGAGCGCTTCGGGCGGATCGACCTGCTCTTCAACAACGCGGTCTACCAGGGCACCGGCAACCAGGAGCCGCTGCTCGAGGTCACGGAGGCGCAACTGCTCGCGATTTACCGCGGCAACGTGCTCACGCCCCTGGCCCTGGTGCAGGCGGTGCTGCCGGGCATGCTCGAGCGGAACGCGGGTACGATCGTGAACATGGTGTCCTTCACCGCGTTCAACGACCCGCCCGCGCCGGCGAGCCAGGGGGGCTGGGGTTTCGCGTATCCGTCCTCGAAGGCCGCCCTGGCGCGCATGGCCGGTGCGCTGCGCGCCGAGCATCCGGGCCGGGGACTGCGCGTCTACAACCTGGAGCCGGGCACGGTCGTCACCGAGCTGATGCGCAAGGCCGGTTTCGACCAGGAGGTGCTGAAGCGCTACAAGCCGTGCACACCCGCGGCGGTGGCCGCCGTGGTTGCGTGGCTCGCCGAGCACGACCCGCTGCCGGAATGGCAGACGCAGGGGATCCTGCGCGGGCCCGCGATCGCCAGGGAACTCGGCCTGCTCTCGGCGCCCTCACTGATCGGAGATGGAGAGGTTTCCTAATCATGTCGACCGTCCTGCTCGAGCGACGCACCGGCTTTGCCGTCGTCACGCTGAATCGGCCCGACCAGATGAACGCCCTGTCGCGCGAACTGCGCCGCGATTTCGTCGCCGTCTTCGAGACGATACGCGCCGATCCGGCCATCCGCGTCGTGATCCTCACGGGCGCGGGCAAGGCGTTCTGCGCCGGCTTCGACCTGAAGGAACTGGGCTCGGGCCACTCGGCCAATGCGGCGGAGGAGGTCGACAACCAGCTCGCCCGGGCGATGGAGAGCTTTCCCGGACCGATCATCGGCGCGATCAACGGTCACGCAGTGACCGGCGGCTTCGAGCTGGCCCTCGCCTGCGACCTATTGATCGCGAGCGAAGACGCGCGTTTTGCCGACACGCACGCGCGCGTCGGCATGCTGCCCGGCTGGGGACTGAGCCAGAAGCTGCCGCGCCTGATCGGCGTGTCGCGCGCGAAGGAGATCTGCTTCACCGGGGCCCCGGTGTTCGCGCGCCAGGCCTGGGAGTGGGGTCTCGTCAACCACGTCGTGGCGGCCGACGAGCTGATGCCGCGCGCGATCAAGCTGGCCGAAGACATGTGCGCCTGCGTGCCCCATGTGCTGCCGCAGTACAAGCGCCTGATCGACGACGGGCTGTCGATGCCGCTCAGCGAGGCGCTGGCCTGGGAGGAGCGCCAGGCGATCGAATCGGCGCGGCAGGCCTCGGCACGGGAGATCGAAGCGCGCCGGCGCGGCGTGATGGAGCGCGGACGGAGCGAAAAGCAATGACCCGGAAGATCGCGCTCGTGATGGGTGGCGGCGCCGGCACGGGGCGCGCGACCGCCCTCGCCTTCGCGCGCGCGGGGGCGCACGTGGTCGTCGCCGATCTCTCCGCAGACGGTGCCCGCGAGACGCTCGCACTGATCGAGGCCGGGGGCGGCCACGGCCTCGCCGTCCAGGCGGACATGGCGCGCTCGGCCGACGTGCAGGCGGTGCTCGATGCGACGCTGAAAGCGTTCGGCGGCCTGCACTGGGTGTCGAACAACGCGGCGCGCGGCGTGGCCAACAAGCCCCTGACCGCGATCACCGAGGCTGAATGGGACGCCTGCATGAGCGTGACGCTGCGCGGTGTCTGGCTGTGCCTGAAGCATCAGTTGCCGTTGATCGAGGCGTCCGGCGGCGGTGCGATCGTCAACATCGCCTCGGTCTCGGGCATTCGTGGCGAGCCTTTCCAGTCCGCCTATGCCGCCGCCAAGGGCGGGGTGCTGGCGCTCACCCGCTCGGCGGCCACGGAATATGCGCGCCGCGGCGTGCGCGTCAACGCGGTGTGCCCCGGTGGCATCAATACCGGCGGCATGGACTTCTACCTGCAGGGTCGGCCGGAACTGCGACAGAAGGTGCTCGACGTGGCCGCGATGGGCCGGCTCGCCGAGCCCGAGGAAGTCGCCGACGCCGTGGTCTTCCTGTGCTCGGATGGCGCGAGCTTCATCACCGGCCACGACCTCGTGGTCGACGGCGGCACGCTGGTGCGCTCGAACGTCCTCGACTTGCAACCCGGCGCGGCCGGATGATGCGCGGCCGCATGTGATGGTCGATCGCTGCGGCTCGAATCAGATCTTGTACCGCAGTCCCGTCAACTCTTCCGTGGCCCGCCAGAGCCTCGCTGCGGTCTCGTCGTCCCGCGCCGCCGCCCGGACTTTGGCCGCGCGCGGCGCCCCTTTCATCTCGCCGAAGCCGTCGGGACCGTAGAAACCGCCTCCCTTCGCAGCCGGCGAAACGGCTGCGTACAGCGTCGGCAACGCCCCGGCCGACGCGGGCTGGCCGAGGAAAGGCATGACGACCGCGAGCACGGCGCTCACCAGGTGGTCGCCCGCGCGCAGCGCACCCAGGTTGCGTCGGCTCGCGCCGATGGCCGTGCGCGCCACGCCCGGGTGCGCGGCAATGCTCAGGATCCTGCCGTCGGCGCGGTCGATGCGACGCTGGAACTCGCGCGCGAACAGCAGGTTCGCGAGCTTGGTCTGCTGGTAGGCGCGCTGGGGGTCGTAGCGCCGTTCCATCTGCAGGTCGTCCCAGTCGAACCAGCCCCTTCCGTGGACCACGCTCGAAACCGTCACGACGCGCGGCTGAGGCGCGGCTTTCAGCAACGGCAGCAGCAGGCCCGTGAGCACGTAGTGACCGAGGTGACCGATCGCGAAGGTCAGCTCGTAACCGTCGGCGCTCACCTGTCGTTCGCGGATCGACGTGATGCCGGCATTGTTGACCAGCACGTCCAGCGGCCTGCCCTCTGTCACCATTGCCGCTGCGAAATCGCGGACTGCCTGCAACCGGCTCAGGTCCAGTGGCAGGAAACGGACCCGAGCCGAGCGGCGCAGCGCCCGGATGCGATCGACCGCGGCCCGCCCGGCGGTTTCGTTGCGGTCGGCGATCAGGACCTCGGCACCGTGCTGGGCCAGCGCACGGGCCGCTTCGTAACCGATGCCGCTCGCGGCGCCGGTCACCAGCACGCGCTTGCCGCGGAGGTTGGGGATGTCCTGCTCGTTCCACTGCGTCATGTGTCGATGGCCCCGGCCCCGGTGATTGCCGCCACCGCGTGCGCGGTCCGGATCAGACGAACTTCGCGATCACCGTGTCCGCGTAACGCCGGATGGCGTCCTGCTTCATGGCGAGCGTCGGCTGCTGCTGCATGATGGCGCCCACGCCCTGCTCCGCGCGCATGCCCGGCATCGCCCACGGCGTGACCTGCAGGTCGGTGACGCCCATGTCCTCGAGGCGACGGATGTCGTCGACCGTCTGCGCATCGGGGCAGTGCAGCATAATGTCGAACGGTTCCTGGTCGCGCCCCGCGGCACGGCGCATTTCGTTCAGCTCGTCGATGAGCCCCGCGACCTCGTCGAGCGGATGGATGACGCTGAGCCAGCCGTCGCCGAGGCGCGCGGCGCGCTGCCGGGCGGGTCTCGTCGCACCGCCGACGTAGATCGGAATGCGCTTGCGCGGCACGGGCGCCATGGTCAGGCGGTCGAAATCGAAATACTTGCCGTGAAATTCCACCATGCCGCCGCCCATGAGCAGCCGCAGGACCTGGATGGCTTCGTCCTGGCGCGCGCCGCGCGTCTTCATGTCGACGTTGAGCCACTTGAACTCCTCCGGCATCCAGGCGAGACCGACGCCGAGCGCGACGCGGTCGTTCGACACGGCCGCGACCGAGCACAGGCTCTTCGCTTCGAGCAGCGGCTGGCGAACGGCCAGTCGCAGCACCGACGGGATGAAGCGGATGCGCTGCGTCACCGTCGCCATGGCCGTGATCGCCACCCACGGATCGAGCACCGGCATGTCGAGCGGCCAGAAGCGCGTGCCGTCCGGCGTGTACGGATAGGGAACCGAGGTCACTTCCGGAAAGAAGGGCGCATCGGCCACCTGGATGCTGTCCCAGCCGCATTCGTCGGCCGTTCGCGCGATCGCCAGGTGCTCGGCCGGATCGACCATGAACAGGTGAAATCCGAATCGCATGTGGATCAACCCTCGGGCAAGCCGAGTGAGGGCCAGCGGCCCTGCACCCAGGTCTGGCAGTTGCCGACGCCGACCGCGCCGGTTTCCGCATCATGCACTTCGATCAGGCAGTCGCGAAACTGGTTGAGCCGCGCCGCCGCCTCCGGCGTTGAGCAGTCGGCGAAGTGCTCGCCCTCCACGAGCAGCGGCCCGCGCCACTGACCGTGGTATTTGCCGTCGAAGCCGTGGTAGAGCCCGGCGCCCAGGTGGAAACCCGTCTCGCCGAGCGTGCGCGCCGTGAGCACGCGCTGCCGGCCATCGGCCATCACGAGCCCGAACTCGCCGCCCAGCAGGCGCTTGTTGCGCGGATCGAAGCGCAGCCGCGGCTCGATGCGCTGCACGGGCTCCCGCCGCCCGTCCGGGAACTCGAAGCCGCCCTGCACTTTCTCGTGTCGCCAGCCCTCACCGGCGTACAGCAGATAGTACTGATGGAAGGCGTACGTGCCGCCGCCCGGGCGCGTGAACAGCAACGGATTCCACACGGCGAGCACGCACGGCGGGTTCGCGTCCATCGGCTCCGGCTGCAGGTCGGGCAACGGCGCGCCGATCGAGGGGCGCAGGCCCCAAGAGTGGTCGCGCGTCATGATCCAGTTCCCGGGTGTCACCTCGAGCCGTCGGCCCTCGAGTTCGACCCAGCCGCGCGCCACGAGACCGGTCTGGTGGTAGCGGATCTGGTCGGCACTGCGGCGATAGCCGGTGAGCGTGCGGCGGTCCTCGCGCTCCTCCACCACGCAGGGCACGCTGCCCTCGAGCAACAGGTCGAAGGCGAGCGGCTGCACCTCGTTCGGCTCCAGCGCTACGCGCACCTTCCGCAGTGCCTCGACCACCTCGTAGCGCAGCGGGCCGACGTCGATGCTGTCCGGCCCTGCACTCAACGCCCGGCTCGCGCGCACCGTCCACTGCGCCACTCCGCGGCTCGCGCCACCATAGCCGTCGACGACGTTGCGATTGACGTACTTGCCGAAGCCGAAGTTCACCGACAGCGAACCGTCGCGCGCGCAGGCCATGCCGCAGACCTTCTCGGTCCACGAGTAGTCGCTGTGCAGGACGCTCGCGTGCGTGTCGACGATCTGGTGGTTGAAGAACTCGTCGGCGGCGAGGAGCGGCCCGATGCTTCCGGCCATGGGTGCGTCCTCAGAAACCCAGCCGTGCGGCGTGCATCGCGAGCAACGTCGCACCGCCGTTCTTGACATCCATGTCGCTCTCGCGCGGCACCCAGCCGCGCTCCATGAACACCGTGCCGATGCGCGCCATCACGTAGGCCATGCGCCAGGCGGCGAACACGTCGTAGTACGGCAGGTGGCGCGCGGAGAAGCCGCTCGCACGCTCCCAGTGCGCCACGGTCTCCTCGCGCCCGGGCAGACCAGCCAGCCGCGGCAGCCCGTAGCCCGTGCAGAGCGACTCATCGAGCATCAGCCACCAGGCGAGGTCATCGACCGGGCTGGCGAGCGTGGCCTGCTCCCAGTCGAGCGCGCCGGCGACGCGACCGTCGGCCGCATAGACGCAGTTGCCGAGCTTCGCGTCGCCCCAGGACACGACGAGCGGCTCGTCGGTCGGCTGGTGCTCGACCAGCCATTGGTACGCGCCGTGCAGGTGCGGGTACGGCCGGTTCAGGCGCTCGGCCCAGTGCACCGCGTCGCGGTAGTAATCGAGTTGCTGCGCCAGCGGCGTGCGCTCCGCGGCAGGCCGCAGGAAATCGAGGCCACGCGCCCGCCAGTCGACGCGCGCAATCGCAGCAATCGTGTCGATGCCGCTGAACCAGTGCCGACGCAGCTCGTCCGGCGCGAGGTCGTGGAACCAGCCCTCGAGGTGGTACAGCGGGTTCTCGTTGGGCACCCGTCCCGCGATCCGCTGCATGACGAAGAACGGCGCACCGAGCAGCGCGGCGTCGACTTCGAGCCCGAGCATGGCCGGCACCGGCACCTCGCTGCCCGCCAGTGCCTGCATGACGCGGTACTGGCGCTGGATGTCGCAGTCGGGATAGACCGAGCTCGTCTCCGGCTGCACGCGCAGCACGATGTCGAGCGTCTCCGGCCGTGCGTCCCGCGTCCATGCGAGTTGTCCGAGCACCGTGATGTTCGAAAAGCCACCGTCTGAGCGCTTCAGTTTCGTCACGACCACGGGAGCGCGTTCCGGGTGACGCTGCTCGAACCAGCGGGCGAGCCGCGCCGCAACTTGATCCAGGTCGTCGATCATGCGTCACCTCGCTGGGGAGCTCCGTCCAGGAATCCCCGGAAACCCGAGGGAGCGTGCGGACCGAAGCACATCGTCTCGAGGATGCCCACGCCGCTGTGCTCACCATCGGGGGCCTGCAGGTGGGCCCGCACCAGTTGGTGCACATGGACGTTATCCGGGCGCAGCGGGTCGAGTTCGGCCAGGCTCACACGCTCGTGCCCGAGCGCCAGCTCGCCTTTCCACAGGCCGTGACCCCACTCGGGATGCTGGTAGCCAATGCCCCGGGTGAGCATCGTCGCAAGCGGCTGCAACTCGATGCGCCACGCCGCGCCGTCCCCGTCGCGCATCGTGATCGTTCCGCCCGCGGGATGACGCGTGCCCGGCTTCCAGTGCACGCGCAGCGCCGGCTCGTGCATCTCGCGCTGGCCAGGGTCGGTGCCCGGCGGGATCCGCGCGGGGTCCGCGTAGGCGGGCTGCACGACGGCCGCAAGCTGGGTCGGCCGGCCCTGCGGATCCTCGAACGTGTTGAACTGGGTGCAGCGATCATCGAAGTTGAGCGGCACCCAGGCCCAGTAGACGACCGGTGCGCGTTGCAGGACGCCGGGAGCGCCGCCCTCGGGTTCGCCGCAGGGTCGGATGCCCCAGGACCGGTCGCGCACGCCCATCGCGGCCGCCACCGGCAGGCGCCGACCGTCGATCCTCAGTTCCCCATCCCAGCGGCCGAACTGGACGAAGCGCGTGGTGTGCATCAGCAACCGGTCATCGTCATACAGACGGCTCGGCGGCTCCTCGCCAGGCGCGCTGCGCGCCGTGAAGCGCAGGTCGCAGGCCAGGCCGCTGGCGGCGTCCTCGAGCCGCAGGCGCTGAACGCGCATCGGCTGCTCGACCTCGAGCACGAACGGGCCGACCTGCATCTCGGTGCGCTCGAGCGGTGCGCGCCTCGAACCGTGGAAGCAATGCTGCACACCGTCGACGAGCACCGTGAAGTGCGCGTCCATGACTCGCCGGTGCGGATACAGGCCGAGCGCCGCCTCGAACAGGCAGCGTCCGTCGGCCGTCGAGCCGGAGAAGAACCAGCGGTCGTAGAAATTTCGGTCGCTGGTCGCTGGCCGGCTCAGCGGCTCGGGGGTCTGGTGAACCGCGTAGTCGTCGAGCAGCGTGATCACGACGGCACCCCTCCTCTGGACAGGCCGGTTGCAGCGCCCTGTCGGTCGCGGCCTGCCACCGTGGGCTCGACGCCGCGACGCCGGCACCAGCGCGCGTACTGCAGCTCGAGGTAGCGCTGCATGGCCTCCACCGAAAGGTCCCCGCGCAGGGAATGCGCCAGGTCCCAGGCGTGGTGCGCGTGTGGCAGCTCGACGTAGACGACTTCGCCGGCGTACTCCTTGCGCAACTCGCCGACGAACCAGCGCGCTTCCGCCACCGGGATCAGCTGGTCGTGGGTGCCGTGCAGCACCAGGAACGGCGGGGCGCGCTCCTTGTCGATGCTGCGCAGATGGGTCGCCGGGTGCATCGCCCGCCAGAGGTCGTCGTGCGCCTCGCGCGAACCCGGCATCAGGTTGCGTTCCATGAAGTCGGCGAAGGCCGGGTCGGGCTCGCGCTCGCCGAGCATGTCGTACTTGCCGTAGAACGGCACGACGACCTGCACGCTCGTGTCGGCCGCCTCGAAGCCCGGCTGCAGCAGCGGCTGGTTGGCACTCAGCCCGGCCAGCGCCACCAGGTGCCCGCCGGCCGACCCACCGGTGATGACGATGAAGCGCGGATCACCGCCGTACTCCGCCGCGTGCTGGCGCGTCCAGGCAATGGCGTGCTTCACGTCGACGATGTGGGCCGGCATGCGCGCCCCGGGGCTCAGGCGATAGTCGGCGTCGACGCACAGCCAGCCGTGGGCGGCCATGTGCATCAGCAGCGGCATCGCCTGGGTGCCCTTGTTGCCAATCATCCAGCCGCCGCCGTGGATGTTGAGGAGCACCGGCATGGGTCCGGGCGCCGGTGCGCGGGGCACCAGGACGTCGAGATACTGCTGCTCGTGGGCGTCGGCCACGTAGGGGATGTGCCGCTTCCACTCGACGGCGGGATGCCGGTAGGCGAACGGCTTCCACCAGTGCGCGGGGCGCAGCTTGCGCTCGAGCAGCGGCCGCCGCGACGGCGCGATCTCGTTCTCGTATGCCGGGCCCCAGGCCTGCCGAAACGTTGCGTCGAAGACCTGTCCGGCGCCCCGTGCCCGCCACAGCGCCCAGAGCAGCCCCAGCAAGGCCACCGCATGCAGGGCGAGCCCGATGCGCCCGGGCAGCCGCTCAGCCGCGCCGAGCGCCCAGCCGGCGCCGGCCAGCACGACACCGATCGTGGCGAGCAGCGTCGACAGCTCGCTGCCCGGCAGTCCGAATCCGAGATGCCACATCGACAGCCGGCTGGTCGTCTGGCCGGGAATGGGCACCAGGGCGCACAGAGCGAACAGGACGCCGATCACGCCGAGCAGCAGGACAGTCCAGGCGACGATGCTGTGATCCATAGCCGCGGTGTCTCCCAGAAAGCGGTCAATGTGGCAGGGCCTCGCGCCGTCGACTCCCTGCAAACGGACTAGGGATGCTCAAGAGTGCTTCCCCCTCGTTCTGCCCCGTCGGCCGCGGTTGGCGTGATCAGAGCGATGGCCAGCGCGGCTTGCGCTTCTCCCGGAAGGCGCCCGCCGCCTCCTCGAAGCAGCCTGTGAACGTACCGAGCACCTGGGTGCGGTTCTCGATCTCCATGGCGTGTCGCAGGCTCGGCGCGTCGATCGCGAGCTGCAGGCTCTTCTTGGTCATCCACGTTCCGTACTCGGAGTGATCCGCGACGCTGCGTGCGAACTCGAGTGCCGCGGCATCGAGCGCCTCGGGTTCCGTCACGCGCGAAACGACGCGCAGCTCCCGCGCCTCCGCCGCGTCGAACACGCGGCCGGTGAGCATGAGCTCCGACGCCACGCCGGCGCCGACGATGCGCGGCAGCAGGTAGCTGATGCCGACGTCGCAGCCCGACAGGCCCGTCTTGATGACCACGTCGCCGAACCGCGCCGCGCGCGAGGCCACGCGGATGTCGGCCGCGAGCGCGAGCGCAAAGCCGCCACCCACGGCGGCACCGTTGACCGCGGCGATGACCGGCTTCTCGCACTCGTGCACGGCCAGCACCAGGCGCGCCAGGTACTCCTGGAACTTGTAGACGAAGCCCAGCGACGACATGCCCGCGGTGCCCGGAATGTCCCCCGGTGCGGCGGGTTCCTGCAGGTCGGCGCCTGCGCAGAAACCCTTCCCGGCGCCCGTGAGGACGACGACGCGCGTGGCGCGATCCTGCCGCAAGCCCTCGAGGGCCGCGAGCAGCTCGCCGACCAGTGGCGCGGTGAGCGCATTGAGTCGCTCGGGGCGGTTGAGACGCAACTCGAGAATGCCTTCCTCGAGTTCGCGCCGGGTCAGGAATTCCATGGTTTCCTCCCTCGATGGGCGCGCCTCAGCGACCGAGTTGATTGAACGGCACACCCTTGTCGGTGCGCGGCTCGGGGGCGAGCCCGAGCACCCGCTCGCCGATGCTGTTGCGGACGATCTCGTCGGTGCCGCCGGCGATGCGCATGCCTGCCGCGCCGAACCACAGCCGCTCGATCATCGCGAAGTCCTCGCCGCGCCCGCTGGCGGCGAGCACGCCACGCGGCCCCTGCAGGTCGATCGCGAGGCGCGTGAACGCCTGCAGGGCCTGCGCGACCAGTACTTTCGCACCGGTCATCTCCGGGCCGGGATCGCGGCCCTTGCCGAGTGCGGTCAGCGCGCGACACTGCAGCAGCCAAAGGGCCTGGGCAACGAGGTAGAAGTTGGCGAGGCGCTCGCGGAAGCGCCCGTCGCGCAGCGCCGGCGCCCCGCGGATGTGCGTCTGCTGCAGGAGCTTCGCCAGCGTCCGCCACAGGTCGGGCGGCATCACGCCGCCCATCGAGAGTCGCTCGCTCATCAGGCCGGTGAGCGTGACCTTCCAGCCGGCGCCCTCGGCACCGACCCGCTGGCTGTCGGGGACGAAGACGTCCTCCAGAAACACTTCGTTGAAGTCCGCTTCGCCGCTCGGCTGGCGGATCGGGCGCACGCTGATTCCCGGGCTCTTCATGTCGATGAAGAAGCTGGTGAGGCCGTCGAACTTGGGCAGCGTCGGATCCGTGCGCGCCAGCACCAGTCCGTACTCGGCGAACTGCGCGAGCGAGGCCCAGACCTTCTGGCCGTTGAGGAGCCAGCCGTCACGGCCGTCGGTGCAGCGTTCCGCCCGCGTGCGCACCATGCCGAGGTCGGAACCCGCGCCGGTCTCGCTCAGCAACTGGCACCAGAGGTGCCGGCCCGTGAGGGCCGGTGCGACGTGCAAAGCGCGGACTTCGTTCGAGGCGTGCGCCAGCACCGCCGGCATCACCATCCCGAGGCTCACGTTGAACAGCCCCGTGGGCACGTTGTAGCGGCCCTCCTCCTCGCGCCAGATGAGCTCCTGGATCGGCGTGCCGCCGCGCCCGCCGAGCGCCCGCGGCCAGGTGATCGCCCCGTAGCCCGCCGCCGCCTTGCGAGCCTGCCACGCGCGGGCATCCGCCATGCGCTGCTCCGCGCTCGCGTCCGGTCGATAGAGCGTGTCGCTGCTCGCCTTGAGGTCGGCGTTGGCGCCGAGCCAGGTGCGGCACTCGGCCCGGAACGCGGCCTCCTCCGGCGAGTCGTCGAAGTCCATGGACCCCGCCGCCCGCTGGGCCCGCTTCGTCGCGCCCGGTTCCGCGAGGCGCCGCTCGAGCGCGCCCGCCAGTTGCTCGCGCCAGTCGAACTCGTGACCGAGCAGCACCGCCTGCTGGCGGGCGCGACGCATGAACAGGTGGCAGTCCATGTCCCACGTGTAGCCCATGCCGCCGTGCACGTGCAGGCCCTCGTGCGCCGCCTGGGTCGCCGCCTGGCTCGCGCTGACCCGCGCGGCAGCGGCCGCAGCCGCGAGTTCGGGCGCGCCGTCGGGCCCGGCCGCGTCTGCGGCCAGGGCCCAGGCCCCGTAGTAGCAATGCACGCGCGCGACCTGGTTATCGTTGTAGAGATCGGCGAGCTTGTGCTTGATGCCCTGGTACGAGCCGATCGTGCGGCCGAAGGTGCGGCGCTCCCTGGCGAACGCCGCAGCCATTTCCACCGCCGCGTCCGCCGCGCCGAGTTGCTCGAACGCCAGCAGCACCGCGGCACGGTCGCGCACCCGCGCAAGCAGGGGCACGGCATCCGTCACCGAGTCGAGCGCCTCGGCCGGCGTCGCCGCGAACGTCCAGGCGGCGAACGGCTTGGACGGGTCCAGCGTCGCGAGCGGCCGGCGTTCGAGTCCGAACGACAGGTCGCTCACCACCCAGACCGGCCGCCCGTCGGCGCCGACCGCGAGCACCACGGCCCATTGCGCCGCCGCGCCGTCGGCCACCAGGTCGACGGAACCGCTCAGCTTGCCGTCGGCGAAACGCGGCAGGGCTACGCCCGCCAGCACACCGTCGAGCGGCGCTGCGAACGCACCGATCGCGCCGCTGGCCACCGGGGCCAGCCAGCGTCGCTGCTGCGCGGGCGAAGCGCCGAGCAGCAGCGTCTGTGCCGCGAGATACAGGGTCGAGGCGAGCGGGACCGCGCCGAGCTGCCGTCCCACTTCCTCGGCGACCACGCACAGTTCGAGCGCGCCGAGGCCCGAACCGCCGCAGTCCTCGGGCAGCATCAACTGCGTCACGCCGATATCGACGAGTCCCTGCCAGACCGCGACGCTGTGCGTGCCACCGCGGTCCAGCAACTCGCGGGCAACGCTGGGCGGCGACTCGCGGGCAAGATACTTGCGCACCTCGTCGCGCAGCTGGTTCTGCTCGTCAGAGAAATCGAAGTTCATGGTCGTGACTCTGCCAGCTTGAAGTTTCCGGTGCCGGACCTCATGCCACGCGGCGGGCCGCCGCGCCGTAGAACGTCTGGCCGCGAGCCGCCATGTCGCGCAGCAGTTGCGGCGGACGCAGCTGCTCGCCGAACAGGTCCGCCAGGCGGTCGGCCTCGGCGACGAACGCCGCGAGCCCGACGCCGTCGATGAAACAGAACGGCCCGCCCGTATAGGCCGGATAGCCGACCCCGAGGATCGAGCCCACGTCGCCGTCGGCCGGCGAAATCAGCACGCCCTCCTCCATTGCACGCGCCGCTTCCACCGCCTGCACGTACAGGATGCGCTGCTTCAGGTCGTGCGGGCTCGGCTGCACCGCCGCGAGCGGATAAAGGGCGGCGAGTCCGGGCCACAGTGTCTTGCCCGACTCGTCATAGTCGTAGAAGCCCTTGCCGTTCTTGCGGCCCATGCGGCCCAGGTCGAAGAGCTTCTTCAGCACCGGCACCGAGCGGCCCGGCCGGTAGTCGTCCGGGAATTCCTTCGCCTGCGACTCGCCCGCATGCACCGAGAGCTCGATCGACAGCTCGTCGGTGATCGCGAGCGGGCCCACCGGCATGCCGGCCTGGCGCGCGCAGTTCTCGATCAGCGCCGGGTTGATGCCCTCGGCCACCATGCCGATCGAATCGTCGACGAAGGCGCCGATGAAGCGGCTCGTGAAGAATCCGCGCGCGTCATTCACGACGATTGGCGTCTTCTTCAACTGTCCGACGAAGTCGAGCGCCCTCGCGAGCGTGGCGTCGTTCGTGACCTTGCCGCGGATGACCTCGACCAGCGGCATCTTGTCCGCCGGCGAGAAGAAGTGCAGCCCGATGAAACGCTCCGGCCGCGCGCTCGCCTGCGCGAGCAGCGTGATCGGCAGCGCCGACGTGTTCGTGGCGAGCACGCAGTCCGCCGGCAACACCGCTTCGAGCTTCCGCGTGACCTCGCCCTTGACCGCGCGGTCCTCGAACACGGCCTCGACGACCATGTCGGCGTCGCGCAGCAACTCGTAGTCGGTCGTCGGCCGGATGCGGGCGAGGATCGCATCGCGCTTGTCGGCCGCCATGCGGCCGCGCTCGACCTGCTTGCCGAGCGCCTTCTCCGCGTACGCCTTGCCGCGCTCGGCCGCCGCCTGGTCGCGGTCGATCAGCACGACGTCGATGCCGCGCTGCGCGGCTACCAGCGCGATGCCGCCGCCCATCATGCCGGCGCCGATCATGCCGAGCTTGCGGCTCCTGAACGGCGGGAACCCGGCGGGCCGGTGCAGGCCCTTCTCGACCTTGGACTTGCTGACGAACAGCGTGCGGATCATGCCGCGCGAGACCGGTCCGCGCGCCACGGTCATCAGGTACTTGGTCTCGACGCGCAGCGCCTTGTCGATCGGCAGCAGCGAGCCCTCGTACAGGCAGCTCTGGATGGCCTGGGGTGCCGGCAGGTTCTGGTGCGTGCTCGCCTGCAGCATCGTGTTGCCGACCACGAACGCCGGGGCCACGCGCGGATCGAGCGCGTTGCCGCCGGGGATCCGGAAGCCCTTCTGGTCCCAGGGCTGCACCGCGACGGGCGTCTCGAGGAGCCACTTCTTCGCACGTGCGATGAGTTCCGCGGGCGGCGCCAACTCGTTCACGAGACCGGCCTTCAGTGCCTGCTCCGGCGCGGCATGCTTGCCTTCCATGAGGTACGGCATGGCCGGCTGGATGCCGATCAGGCGCGGCAGGCGCTGCGTGCCGCCGGCGCCGGGCAGCAGGCCCACCTGCACTTCCGGCAGGCCGACCACCGCCGCCGGCGAATCTGCCAGCACCCGGTAGTGACAGGCGAGCGCCAGCTCGAAGCCGCCGCCCATCGCCGTGCCGTTGAGCGCGGCGACGAACGGCTTGCCGCAGGTCTCGAGGCTGCGGAACACGCGCGACAGCGAGCCGTATTTCTCGAACAGCACCGGCAGCGGATCGTCCGCTGTGCTGTCGAGGTTCTGTTCCATCGCCATGAGGTCCGCGCCGGCGACGAACGCGTCCTTGCCGGAGGTGATCACCGCGCCCTTGATCGCCGCGTCGTCGCGCACGCGCTCGATGCAGGCCTGCAGGCTGTCCATGAACGCCTGGTCGATGACGTTCATGGTCTTGCCCGGATAGTCGATGGTCAGCAGCGCAATGCCGTCGGCATCGACCTCGCAACGAACCACTTCGGTCCTGGTGTTCATCGTAGCTGCCTCAGACACGCTCAATCACCATCGCGGTACCCATGCCGGCGGCGACGCACAGGCTGACGAGCGCCGTACCCTGGCCGGTGCGCTCGAGTTCGTCGAGCACGGTGCCCAGAATCATCGCGCCGGACGCGCCGAGCGGATGCCCCATCGCGATCGCGCCGCCGTTGACGTTGATGCGCTCGTGGGCGACGCCCATCGCCGACATGAACGTGAGCACGACCGTCGAGAACGCCTCGTTGAGTTCCCAAAGGTCGATGTCCGCCGCCTGCATGCCGGCGCGATCGAGCGCGCGGCGCGCGGCCGCGGCCGGCCCGTCCAGCATGACCGTGGGCTCCGAGCCGATCGCCGCGAACGAGCGGATGCGTGCGCGCGGCACGAGGCCGTGCTTCGACGCCGCAGCCGCACTGCCCAGCAGCACGGCCGCGGCACCGTCGACGATGCCGCTCGAGTTGCCGGCGTGGTGCCGGTGCTCGATGCGGCTCAACTGCGGGTAGCGCTGCAGCGCCACGCTGTCGTAGCCGTACTTCTGGCCCATCTCGGTGAACGCGGGCTTCAGCGTTGCGAGCGATTCGACCGTCGTCTCCGGGCGGATGGTCTCGTCGCGCTCGATGAGCGTCAGGCCGACGAAGTCCTGCACCGGCACGACCGAACGCGCGAAACGACCCTCGCTCCAGGCACGCGCGGCCCGGCGGTGGCTCTCCGCCGCGTAGGCGTCGAGATCCTGCCGGCTCTGGCCGTGGAGCGTCGCGAGCAGGTCGGCCGAGATGCCCTGCATCACGAAATGCGTCCTGGCCGACATCGTCGGGTCCTGCGCCCAGGCGCCGCCCGAACTGCCCATCGGCACGCGCGACATGCTCTCGACGCCCGCGCCGACCGTGAGGTCGGCCTGGCCGGCCATGACCTTGCCGGCCGCGATCGCCACGGCCTCGAGGCCGGAGCCGCAGGCGCGGTCGACTGAGATGCCCGGGACCGCCTGGTCCCAGTTGGCCGCAAACACGGCCATGCGAGCGATGTTGCCGCCTTGCTCGCCGACCGGATTGACGCAACCCATCACGACCTCTTCCACCGCGCTCGTGTCGAGTCGATTGCGCGCGGCCAGCGCGGCGAGCGGCCGGCTCGCGAGCCAGACCGAGGTGACTTCGTGGAGGCTGCCGTCAGCCCTGCCCCGGGCGCGCGGCGTGCGCGCATGATCGAAAATGTAGGCGTCCATGGGACTGCGATGTTAGCCGCCCGAAAGTGACGCCCATTGATCAAAATACCTATATTGGGTATTTTTGACCGGTCGCCCCGGAGCCCCCCCCTGCGTGTGTGCCAGTCGTGCCCGGAAGTCGGAAGCCTCGCTCAGGCTCGGCGACCTCGCCGCCCGAGTCAGCGTCCCGTTGACGCATCAGACGATGCTCAGCACCTACGTCAGTCGATTCACGATCAACGCGTTGCGACGCGCTTACCGGCTGTTCGACGGCGATCTGACGCTGTTCCTGGTGTTCGGCGAAATCGCGCAGTACAACATGTCGCGTGCCCTGCAGGCCCTCAGCCCGCGGGACGCCGCGGATTCCTCGCGCTGGAAACGCCTGATGCGTTCGCTGCCGGAGCGGATGATCACGCCCTGCAACGCGTTGTCGATCAGTGACGCGACCGGCATACCGCGCGAAACCGTGCGCCGGAAGGTCAAGGAACTGGAGCGGCGTGGGTGGCTGGTGCGGGAGGGTGCACGGAGCCTGACCCTCTCGCCGCGGGCCATCGAGCAGTTCGGCCCGCCCGGGCGCGCGATCATGGACGACTTCCGGGAGACCGCCCGGGTGATCCGTAGGCTGGACGACGCCTCAGATCTCCATCAGAACCGGCGCGGGCCCGCGCCGTGAGCGCCAACGAGCCCGCCCGGGGCCTCGCGACCCCGGGCGGGCGTGTCTGGCCGTCAACGAACCTCAGGCGTCCTGTCGTCCGGCGGCGCCGAAGCGCAAGGCCTGGAGATTCAGCTTCGGGAGCTTGAGCTTCTTGAGGTCGACTCTGGACTGAAGCGTCTCCTTCCACTGCTCGACGGCCTTCTTGATCTTCGGCTCGACGCGCCGGCCCTCTTCGACGAACTCGGTCATGCGTGCCTCGCTCTGCTTGCGCAGCTGCGAGACCATGCCGAGGCTGGCGAGCGTGAACTCGTGCGATCGCTCGCGCGCCTCCACGATGGCCGTCTTGAGCGGCTGCGGCAGGCGGGAGAGGACCGCAGGCTCGGCATGGCTCCGTGTTGCGCGCGCGGACTTCGCGCGGGCGGCGGTCTGCGGGTTCTTGGCATTCCTGGACTTCTTGGCGGGCATTGGCGGCTCCTGTGAGTTGCGAGTGATGTCGGATGTCTCGAGGGCGAGACTAGGACCTGCCGTTGGAGCAATCACCCCAGTTTCGAGCGGAGTCGGTGCCGGCCTCGCGCGGTGCGCCCGGCTCGGGCGATTTCGCGATCGCTTCTAGTCCTTATAGACGATGCCTCCGCGCGCGCGCGCGCAAAGCATGCGCTCCCACTCATCCCGCTATGTGTCGAGGGGCCCACCCGATGGAGTCGTACAAGATGTTCATCAATGGCGCGCAGGTCGACGCCATCGGTGGTCGTACCAGCCCGGTGATCGATCCCGGCACGGGCGAGACGTTTGCGCAGGTGCCCTGCGGCGACGAACGCGACGTCGAGGCTGCCGTCGCCGCCGCGCGCGCCGCCTTCGATTCAGGCATCTGGAGCGAGAAATCACCCCAGGAACGGGCGCAGATCGTGATCCGTTTCGCGGACCTGATCGAGGCCAACAGCGGCCGCATCGCGCTCGCCGACAGCCGCAGCATGGGCGGGACACCGGCGTGGGTCGGCGGCGGCCTGTGGGTGGCCGCGAACTCGATGCGCAACCTCGCCTGGTACGCGGCCAACAAGTTCGCCTGGGAAGAGGAGATCCCGGTTTCCGGCAGCGTCTACGCTTACGGCGCCAACGTCATCCGGCGTGAGCCGATCGGCGTCTGCGCCGCGATCGCGCCGTGGAACGCGCCCTACATGATGGCGCTGTGGAAGCTGGCGCACGCGCTGGTCACCGGCAACACGATCGTGCTCAAGCCGGCCACCTCGACGCCGCTGTCGGCGCTGACCGTGGCGAGCCTCGCCAACCAGGCCGGCTTCCCGAAGGGCGTGGTCAACGTCATCACCGGTCCCGGCGGCTCGATGGGCGAGGCGCTGTGCCTGCACCCGCAGGTCGACAAGGTTTCGCTGACCGGCAGCAGCGAGGTCGGCAAGCGCATCATGTCGCGCGCCGCCGAGACCCTGAAGGAGATCTCGCTCGAACTGGGCGGCAAGTCGGCCAGCATCGTGCTGGACGACGCCGACCTCGACGTCGCGGCCGACGGTGCCATCGCGGGCAACTTCCAGAACTGCGGCCAGATCTGCATCTCCGCCTCGCGCCTGCTGGTGGCGCGCTCGATCTACCCCGAACTGCTGGCGCGCATCGAGCGCCGCATCCGCGACATCAAGGTCGGCTATCAGCTGATGCCCGACACGAAGATGGGGCCGCTGGCCAGCGCCCGGCAGCTCGAGACCGTGCAGCGCTACGTCGAGATCGGCAAGGCCGAGGGAGCGCGGCTGGTCTGCGGCGGGGCCCCGGCCAAGGTTCCCGGCTTCGACCACGGCTGCTACTTCGAGCCGACCATCTTCGCCGACGTACGCAACGACATGCGCATCGCGCGCGAGGAGATCTTCGGTCCGGTGCTGGTGGTCATTCCGTTCGACAACGACGACGAGGCGGTGGCGATCGCCAACGACAGCGACTACGGCCTGGCGGGCGCCGTGTGGTCGCGCGACCTCGGCAGGGCACGCCGCATCGCCAACCGCATCCGCACCGGCACCCTGTGGATCAACGACGTCGCCGTGCTCTCGGACTTCTCCCCCTTCGGCGGCTACAAGGCGAGCGGCCTCGGGCGCGAGTTCGGCGACGAGGGCCTGAAGTCGTACACCCACACCAAGGTCATCTACACGTCCAACGAAGGCACGGCCAACCGCGGCACGTTCAAGTCGGTGCTGGACTACCCGCCGAACGCCTCTTTCGGCTTCTACCAGCCGACCAAGCTCGTCTGCGGACCGAACGCGATCGCCAACCTGCACAACGAACTGCGGCTGCTCGGCGTGAAGCGCGCCGTGATCGTCACCGACCCGGGCGTGCGCGCGGCCGGCATCGTCGACGACGTGCTGCGCGCCGGTGCCGACCGCATCGCGGGCGTCTTCGACGGCGTGGTCCCCGATCCGACCTACGAATGCGCCGACGCCGCCATCGCCTATTGCCGCGAGGTCGGCGCCGACGGCCTCGTCAGCCTCGGTGGCGGCAGCTCCATCGATGCCGCCAAGCTCACGCTGGTGGCGCTCACCAACGGCGGGTCGGCCGTGGAGAACATGGGCCTGATGCGGCTCGCGAAGCCGCTGCTGCCACACATCGCGATCCCGACCACGCATGGCACGGGCAGCGAGGTGACGCTCGGCGCGGTGATCACCAACAGCGAGTTGCACCGCAAGTTCTTCGTCGCCGACCTGCACCTGATTCCCAAGGTGGCGATCCTCGACCCGACCCTGGTCACCGGCCTGCCGAAGTCGGTCACCATCGGCACCGGGCTCGATGCGCTCACGCACGCCATCGAGGGCCTCGTCACGCCGGCAGCCAATCCCGTCACCACGGCCACCGGACTGCAGTCGGTGCGGCTGATCGCCACGCACCTGCCGCGCGTAGTGGCCAATGGCAAGGACCTGGAAGCGCGCCAGGGCATGCTGGTCGCCTCGACGCTGGCCGGCCTCACACTCGGTCCCGGGCTCGGCATCGCCCACGCGTTCGCGCACACGGTGGGCACGCTGTTCGGCGTGCACCACGGCACGGGCTGCGGCATCGGGCTGCTGCAGGCCATGAAGTTCAACCGCGAGCATGCGAGCAAGGCGCTCGCGCAGGTGGCGCAGGCCCTCGGCGTGGACACGCGCGGCATGAGCGACCTCGAGGCGGCCGATGCCGCCACGGCCGCCGTGGAAGCGCTGATGAAGAGCATCGGGGCTCCGATGCGGATGACGGACCTGGGTCTCGAGCGCGAGCAGGTCATGGCGCGCCTGCCGGAACTGATCATGGGGACCATGAGCGACCTGAACTGCGGCTCGAACCCGCGGCCCGTGAACGACCCGACCGCGGTGGCGGCACTGATCGCCGCGGCCGTGTGATGACCGTCGGGCCGTCGAGCGGTCGAATGCATCGAGGCAGGATGGTTGCGTCAAGTCCTGCCTCTGCGGCGGATTGACTCCGGTTACACTCCGTGAACTAGAAGCGGTTTCTCAAGTGATGCGGTCCGGGGGGAAAGCGGGCATGCAGCGAACATTGATCGGTCTCGGCTTCGTGACACTGACTGTCGCGACGGCCTTATTCGCCTTCTCGCCGCGCCACACCCCGCCGCTCGGGGCCCACCGCATCCCTGTGGATCGCATGCGCATCCTCACGCTCGCGCCTGCGGGGGATGCCGTGGTGGCCGGCGGCGAACTCGGCTATCTGCTGCGCTCGACCGACGGCGGCCGCACCTGGGATGTGGCGAAGGCCGAGCCGCAGCGTTTTGCGGCGATCACGGCTGTCCGCTTCAGCGACGCCAGCAACGGCGTGGCGGTCGGCCACGAGGGCCTCATCCTGCGCACGACCGACGGCGGCCGGACGTGGAAAGAGTTGCACTTCGATCAGGAGGACGGCACGCCGCTGATGGACCTGCGTCGCCTGCCTTCGGGCAGCTGGATGGCGGTCGGCGCCTTCGCGCGCGCGCTGCGCTCGAATGACGACGGCAAGACCTGGGAGGTGGTGAAGATTCCCGGCACGGAAGCCGAGGAGCAGCACCTGAACCGGCTGGTGCCGGGCGCCGATCCGCAGCACTGGCTGCTGGTGGGCGAGCGCGGCCTCGTCATGCGTTCGAGTGACGGCGGTGAAACCTTCGAAATGGTGCCGCAGTTCTACAAGGGCTCGTTCTATGGCGCCGTGTCGCTCGATCCCCAGACCTGGGTCGTCTACGGCATGCGCGGCCACGTCTTTCGCAGCACGGACGGCGGCATCACCTGGACGCCCTCGCAGTTGCAGGCGCCGGTGTCGAGCTTCGGGCACGCGCTCCTTCCCGACGGCCGGCTGGCCCTCGTCGGCCAGGGTGGTGTCGTGCAGGTGAGCGGTGACGGTGGCGCGACCTTCCAGGTCGCCACCGCAGGCGGCCTCGCCAGCTTCACCGATCTCGTGCCGCTCGCCGGCGGCCAGTGGCTGATCGCCAGCGACCAGGGCATCCGCATCCACGACCCGGCGGCCGCCAAGGCCGCGGCTTCCGCGCCAGGAGCAGCCCGATGAGCACCACGCGCCTCGAGGAACCCCACAACGCCATCGAGCGACTGGCCGCGAGGCTGGCGCGGCTGCTGATCGGCTACCGTCGTCCGCTCGCCGTCCTCTTCGCCCTGGTGTCCGTGGGACTCGCCGTCGCCGCGCTGAACGTCAGGCTCGATCCCGGCTTCAACAAGCTGATCCCGGTCGAGCACGAGTACATGCAGGCGTTCCTGAAGTACGGCCAGCGCTTCTCGGGCGCCAACCGCATCATGCTCGACGTGCGCTGGAAAGGCGAAGGCGACATCTACAACGCGGAGTACCTCGACGTGCTGCGGCACGTGACCGACGAGGTGTTCTTCACGCCCGGCGTGAATCGCGGCCAGGTGTATTCGCTGTTCACGCCGAACGTCAAATACATCGAGGTGACCGAGGAAGGCTTCGCGGGCGAGGTGGTCATTCCCTCGCGCTTCACCGGCGACGCCGAGAGTCTCGCGAAGGTGCGCTCCAACGTCGCGCGGTCCGGCGAGGTCGGCCGACTGGTGGCCACGGACCAGAAAGGGGCGCTGGTGCGCGCGGACCTGCTGGAGGTCAACCCCGACACGGGCGCGAAGCTCGACTACTCGGAAGTGTCGAACAAGCTCGAGGAGATCCGCCGGACCTTCAGCAGCGACAAGATCGAGATCCACATCATCGGCTTCGCGAAGGTGGTCGGTGACGTGATCGACGGCCTGCTGATCGTCGTGATGTTCTTCGGCATCGCGTTCGTCATCACGGCGGTTCTGCTCTGGCTGTACTCGCGGTCGCTGAATCTCACCGTCGTGGCGCTGCTCGTCGCGCTGCTGCCGGTCGTGTGGCTGCTCGGTTGCCTGCGCCTCCTCGGGATGGGCATCGACCCGATGTCGATCCTGGTGCCTTTCGTGGTCTTCGCAATCGGCGTGTCGCACGCCGTGCAGATGACGCACACCTGGCAGGTGGACGTCCTGTCCGGCCTGAGTTCGTCCGAAGCGGCCGAGGCGGCATTCCGCAAGATGGCGATCCCGGGCACGACCGCCCTGCTGACCAACGCGGTCGGCTTCGCGGTGATCATGTTCATCGACATCCCGATCGTCTACGAACTCGGCATCATCGCCTGCCTCGGACTGATGCTGATGATCGTCACCAACAAGATGATCCTGCCGATCATCCTTTCCTACCTGAAACTCGAGAAGAGCGCGACCAGGTCCGTCGACGCGAGGGTGCGCGAGGGGCGGCGCCACCCGCTGTGGTGGAAGGTCGCCGGCGCATGCGAGGCGCCGGCCGCGCGCTGGATTCTTCCGGCGGCCGCCATCCTGCTGGTCGGCGGCGGCGTGCTGGCGCGCAACCTGGTCACGGGCGACGTCGGTACGGGCGTGCCCGAACTTCGACCGAACTCGCGCTACAACACCGACAACGACAAGATCGTCTCCACGTACACGATCGGCATGGACGTGCTGTCCGTCTACGGCGAGACCAGCGGGTTCGAAGACGAAGCCTGCATGCACTGGCCCGTGATGAACGCCGTCGAGCGTCTCGACCAGTACATCCGGGGCATCGACGGCGTGCAGTCCGTGACGACGGGCGCCACGATTGCCAAGGTCGCCTCGGGCGGCAACAACGAAGCCAACCCGCGCTGGGCCGCGCTGCAGCGCTCACCGATGGGACTGCAGACGGGCGTCCGCGCGCTCGACCCGGACCTGGGCTTCAATAACGAAGGGTGCAAGACCCTGCACCTCGTCGTCTACCTCAAGGACCACAAGGGTTCGACCCTGCGGCACGTGGTGGGCGAGATCAACGAGTGGATCGCCGCGAACAAGACCGATCACGTGACTTTCCGCCTCGCTGGCGGCAATGCCGGCGTCGCGGAGGCGACCAACGAGGCCGTGGAGCAGGCGGAAGTGCAGATGCTGCTGTCGCTCTACACCGTGATCGCGCTGATGGTCTACCTGAGCTTCCACTTCTCCTGGCGGGCCACGCTCTGCGTGCTGGTGCCGCTCACGCTGGTGTCGATCCTGTGCAATGCCCTCATGCCGCTCCTCGGCATCGGCCTCAAGGTCTCGACTCTGCCCGTGATCACGCTCGGCGTCGGCGTGGGCGTCGACTACGGCATCTA
>CAZRKS010000002.1:0-32481 GCA_964600315.1 uncultured Steroidobacteraceae bacterium
GCCGCCGGTCGTAGGTCTTCGACCAGAGATGCGAGCCGTCCGTGGCCCGGATGAGCTGCGCGGTGATGCGCACCTGCGTCGCCGAACGCCGCACGCTGCCTTCGAGCAGGTGCGCGACCCCGAGGCGCTCGCCGATGACGCGCAGGTCCTCGTTCCTGCCCTTGTACTGGAACGAGGACGTGCGGCCGATGACCCGCAGTTCCGGCAGCCGCGCGAGCTTGTCGAGCAGTTCCTCCGAGAGACCGTCCGAGAAGTACTCCTGCTCGGGGTCGGAACTCATGTTCACGAACGGCAGGACGGCGATCGACTTGTCGTCGGGAATGGCAGATGCCGGACTGCCCGTTACGGTCGGGCGACCCGCGGACACGGAGCCGACCACGTCCGCCGGCCGGCCCCACCACCACAGCAGGCCGCCGCCGAGCAGCAGCAGCGAGGCAATCAAAGCCGACTCCCCGCGCGTGACGCGCTGCTCGCCGCGATCGCCGTGATACCAGGCCAGGACGAGCGCGATCGGCAGCCCGACCAGCAGCGCAACGGTGGCGACCTGCTGCAGCCGCTCCGGCCAGTGGAACGTGCTCGTGGCGTAGGCGAGTCCCTGCAGCAGGGCCCACGCCACGGCGACGTAGGCCGCTCCGCCCTGCACGACCCTGCGGCGACCCAGTCTCGCCCAGAAGCCTTCGTCCCCACGCTCGCGCGGCGTGTCGGTTGCCATCGTCGCCCCTCTCCCGCCGAGTGTAGCCCTATCCGCGGGGCCGCGAACCTCGCGCTGGCGCCGTGCCGCCACCCCGGGGGATACTCGCGCTCCCGGTCCAGCCGCGATCGCTGCGGCACGTCCTCATACAGCTCTGGCGAAGGAGAATCTCTTGCGCGAGACGATACGTTTCACGGTGCTCGCCTGCCTCGCGGGTGCCTGCGCGATCGCGTCCGCCGCCGAGGCCGCACGCTCGCATGCCGAAGTGCCTCGGCTCGAGTTCAACCGGCGTGCGGTTGAGCGGGCCGAACCCCTGTTCTGGATCCGCGACCGGGACGGTGACGGCACGCTCGATCCGGACGAGCTGGCCGTCACCTGGGGACCCTCGGACGCCGGACTCGGCCGCTACGTGAAGGGCGGCCGCTTCACGCCCGCATTCGAGGCCGCCTACGCACGCATTGCGACGACCGTGTCGCTCGCCGGGTTGAGCGACTCAGAGAGAGCGCGACGCCAAGCGGTGCTCGCCGAACTCGGCCAGGGGCGCCCGACGCTGGTGCTGACGAACCTCGCCGATGCGCGCGACGCCGAGATCACCGCGCACCTGGAGAAGATCGCCCGCATCGTCGAGCGGCTGTACGCGAAGCAGAGCGGCGTGTACGGCATCGATGCGCGCATTCCCGCGGACGATCCGGCCTCGCGTTCCCTGTTCTTCCGCAACCAGAGCCCGTTCTGCGAGGCTCCAAAGACCGAGAACGATCCTGCCTGCGTCGCGGTCGCGCCGCGGCCGAAGCGCATCTCGGGCCTGTATCCCGAGTCGATCCAGGCCGGTGCGGACTTCTGCAAGGTGCTCGAAGGCCGCAAGGACGCCGATGCGCTCTTCAACCAGTTCGCCGCCGTGCGGCACCGGCCCGGCGGGCGCGCGACAGGCGACCCGGCGACCGACGATCTGGTGGCCGTGCCCTATCACGTCGCCTTTGCCGACGACATGAAGGCCGTCAGCGCTGAACTGCGCACGACGGCGGCGCTCGTTGCGCGCGATCCGTCCGAGGCGGCCTTCAAGGCCTACCTCGAGGCCGCGGCCCAGGCCTTCCTCGACGACAGCTGGTTCACGGCGGACGTCGCCTGGAAGGCGATGACGGCGACCAATTCGAAGTGGTACCTGCGCGTCGGTCCGGACGAGGTCTACGCCGAGCCCTGCTCGCGCAAGGCCAACTTCCACGTCACCTTCGCGCGCATGAACCAGGAATCGCTCGCCTGGCAGCAGCGGCTCGAACCCGTGAAGGACGCCATGGAGGCGACGATGGCGGCGCTCGCCGGTCCACCCTACCAGGCGCGCAAGGTGGGCTTCGCGCTGCCGGACTTCATCGACATCGTGCTCAACGCGGGCGACAGCCGCGCGGCGCTCGGCGCCACGATCGGCCAGTCGCTGCCGAACTGGGGACCCGTCGCCGAGTCCGGAGGGCGCACGGTGGCCATGACCAATCTCTACACCGACCCGGACAGCGAGGCCGCGCTCATGGAGCAGACCCGTGCGCTCCTGTGTCGGTCCGCCGCAGATCGGGTCGATCCGGCCGTGCGCTACATGACGCTCTCCACGGTGCTGCACGAGGCCGCCCACAATCTCGGGCCGGCGCAGGAATACCGGGTGGACAACCGCACCGATGACCAGGTCTTCGGCGGTCCGCTCGCCTCCACGCTCGAGGAACTCAAGGCGCAGACGGCGGCGCTCTACTTCTCGGACTGGCTGGCGGCACGCGGCGTGCTCACGCCAGAGGAAGCCGCGAAGGCGCACCTGCGCGACGTCCTGTGGTCGTTCGGCCACATCGCGCAGGGCATGCACGATGCGCGCGGCAACCCGAAGCCGTACTCGCAGCTCGCGGCGATCCAGATGGGGTTCCTGAACCAGCGCGACGTGCTGGTCTGGCACGCCGACGCGAAGGCCGCGAACGGCACGGACACCGGGTGCTTCGACGTCGACCTCGGCAAGTGGCCGGCCGCCGTCGACGAACTCGCTCGCCTGTCCTTCGGCGTCAAGTCGCGCGGCGACCGCGCGCTCGCGGAGAAGACCCGCGACGAGTGGGTGAGCGACGGTACCGCCTGGGCGACGCTGCGCGGCACCATCCAGGAGCGCTGGCTGCGCGCGCCCAAGGCCTCGTTCGTGTATTCGGTGCAGACGGGCGGCTGAGCCGGCCGCGCCTGCGGCGTCCGGTAGGCCTCGATCAGCGCGGCATCATGGCCCGGCGACGCTCGAGGCTCGCCGGGGGCCAGTACTGGTCGCGATGGTAGTACTCGGGCACGGCTGGCGCGCCCGCGGGCAGCAACACCCAGGGCTGCTTCGACGCCGTGAAGATGTGGATGTCGGGCGGCAGCAGGTCCGGATTGTCCAGCGTCCCGACGCGCACGAATGCGACGGCCGGGCCCGCGCCCGCGTAATGGCTCCAGACGGCGATGCGGCACGTCGGGCAGCGGGCGATGCGCTGCCCGCGCCCGCTCGCCGACGGCGTGTCCACGATCTCGGGCATCACGCCGAGGTTGGTCACGCGGTCGGCCTCGATCATCGCGTTCAGCGCGAACGCAGCCCCCGACTCGCGCTGGCACCAGCGGCAATGGCAGCAGTGCACGAAGAGCGGCGGGGTCTCCATGCGGTAGCGCACCGCGCGGCAGTCGCAGCCACCCTCGGCCGGAAATGACGCTGCATTCATGTGGACTCCCGATCGTGCGCGACCCCTTGCGGGCGTCCGCCTCACTATAGTCCGGCGCCGAGCCCTGGCAAGATCTCGCCTGTCCCGCACCGCGGCGTATCATCGGTCGCGATGCACGGGTATCGTCATGGCTGACGTTTTCGTCTCATATGCCCGGAGCGACAAGGCGCGGGTGGCGCCACTAGTAGCCGCGATCGAGGCGCGGGGCTGGTCGGTGTGGTGGGACCCCGCCATCGCGCCCGGACAGGAGTTCGACCGGCAGATCGCGGCGGAACCTGCAAAGGCCGCCGCTGTGCTGGTCGTGTGGACGACCGCCTCTTCGCGCACATTCCGGTGCACACGTATCGCCCCAACGCGCTCATGGCCGGGCTGCCCCGAATGAGCAGTGCGACCGACATCCGTGCTGACTGGCATTCGACGGTGCTCGATTTCTGGTTCGGGGAACTGGGCCGCGCACAATGGTTCGAGCGCAGCGATGCGCTGGACGAGCGGATTCGCTCGCGTTTTCTGGGGCTGTACGAGCACCTGTCCACGCGGGACGCCGCCGCCATCACGGATCCGCGCCAGATGCTGGCCGCCGTGATCGTGCTCGACCAGCTTTCCCGCAACATGTTCCGCGGCACGCCGCGCGCGTTCGCTGCCGACCCCCTGGCCCGCCAGCTCGCAAGGCAACTGATCGACGGCGGCTCCGACGCCGCGATGACCGCCGACGAGCGGCTCTTCGTCTACCTGCCGTTCGAGCACAGCGAGGACCGCGCGGACCAGGCCCTCTCCGTGCGCCTGATCTCACAACTCGGCGACGCCAGCCTGACGCGCTACGCGCTCGCGCACCAGTCGATCATCGAGCGATTCGGGCGCTTCCCGCATCGCAATGCCATCCTCGGCCGGCATTCGACGCCGGACGAGCTGGCGCTGCTAGACGAACCGATGGGCTCGTTCTGACGGCGCTTCAGCGCATCGCCGCCGCCTTGTCACACCGCGGCGCAGAGGGTACCTTCGCCTGCAGCCAAGCAGGAGTCCCCATGAAGACGTCGCAATTGTGGCTGTCGCTTCCGGCCGTTCTGTTGGTTTCGCTGGCCTGGGCGCAGACACCGGCACCGACGCCGGCGCCGGCGCAGAAGCTCAGCTACACCGACGACTACCGGATCTCGGTGGACGACGACGCCGACACGGATGGCGAGATCGTCTTTCGCGTCACGCCGAAGAAGGGTGACGTCACGGAGGTGAAGGTCACGATCGCGAAGGGCACGAGCGAGAACGCCATCGCGCGCGAGATCAAGAAGGCCTTCGTCGCGCAGCTCGGCACGAAGCACTACAACATCGAGATGGAAGACGGCGAGAACGTGATCATCGAGCGCAGCATGGGCGCCGAGAACATCTCGCTGGTGCTGGTCAGCTCGACGGTGAAGGGCGTGGACGTCGAGGTTCACCGCGACTGAGCGCCGGTGAGGCGCCCGGTGAAACCGCCCTGCGGCGGCCGCACGAAGCCGCGCCGTGGATTGCTGGCGATCCACTGCCGCGCCGCCTCCACCGTCGCGAAGATGCCGAGCGGATACGGCGAGAGATTCAGCGAGGCGTAATGACGTACGCCCGCCAGGATCCGCTCGTCCGTCGCGACCGTGGCGTTCACGACGTCGGGGCTGTCATAGAAGCTGAGCCTCTCGAGGACGGCAAACGCCTCCACGTCGCGCGCCGTGATCTCCGCGCTGGCCTCGGCCTCGAGGTAGTCGGAAATGACGTAGCGAATCCCTTCGTAGCGGATGTCGCTCTTCACTTCCTCGTAGGCGCTCCTGAATTCGGCCGCCGACACGACGCCGAAGAAGCGTCGGTAGACGCCGTGCCCTTCCCACCTGAGTCGATACGGCATGCCGCTCTCCCCCCGTCGGAATAGCGTGATTCAATCTGCCGCAGTGTCAATCCGTATTGGGTGAAGTCCGCGGCGGCGCGCCACCGTCGCCGATCTTCGCGCCTCGTTCCGCGAGCAGTTCCCGCAGCACCGAACGGTGGCATCGGGTCTCGTCCACGCAGTAGCACCCGACGGAGAAATCCGCCGTGTGCGACAGGGCGGCCAGCGTCTCGAGCAGCGCCCTGGGCTCGGGTGCCTTCATCTCGGCACGGTAACGGCGCACGAAGCTCTTCCATCCCGCCGCATCGCCCGCCGCCAGTGCCGCCCGGGCCGACTTGAGCAGCGTCTCGCTCGGCGCCAGGTTCGGCAGCCACGCGTCGTACAGGTTGCGCTTGGAGTACTCAGCCTTCGGCACGCCCCGCGGCGGCCGTCGCACCGTGCCGATGCGCAGCCCCTCGCCGGGAAGTCGCTCGCTGCCCAGTCGAACGATCCGCAAGGTCACGGCCTCTCCTCGATCAGACGCTCGGCTTCACGTTGGCGTTCAGCCGGAACAGGTTGGTCGGGTCGTAGCGGTTCTTGAGCACCGTCAGGCGGGCGATGTTGCCCTGGTAATTCTCGTCGACCTGCCGCTGCGGCTCGTTCGCGACCTCGTTCGTGTAATAGCCGTCGGTGAAGGGCTGCAGCTTCGCCCAGTAGTCCTTCAGGTAGGCGACGTGCGCGGCGCCGTCCTGCGCGAGATCCCACTCGGCGACGGCGAACATGTTGAGCCGGGAACGCCGGTGCGGAAACGCGGTCGCATCCGGTGCGACCCGGCCGATGGCCCCACCCGAGTGCTGAAAGAAGACCACCGTGCCACGCGCCGGGTCGGTCCGATAGCCGTCGAGAATCGCCGTCACCAGCGCCGGCGGGAAATCGTCGATGAAGCCGGACTTGAGATAGGACCCGACGTTGCGCGGGTCACTACGGTCGTTCGAGCGCTGCAGCTTGACGTAGTCGACCGGGCCGATCGTGTCCTGCAGGGGCGTCCCGAGCTTGCGCAGCGGCGCGAGCACACGCTCCGCATCGCCGGGCGGCCCCGAGTAGCAGACCTCGATCACGAACACGCCGGGTTGCCCCTGGGCTGCCGCCGGTGTGCTCATCACCGCATCGCAGTAGAGGTCGTCGGGGGCCGAGAGGCTGTAGTCGGCGTAGAAATCGAGGAGTTCCCGGGCGCGTGCGACCGGGAACACCCTGTGCCCGCCGATCACCTGCCGCGACATCGGGTACAGGCGGAACTCGAACGAGGTGACGACGCCGAAGTTGCCGCCGCCGCCGCGTATGCCCCAGTACAGGTCCGGGTTCACCTCTGCGCTGGCGCGCTGCAACTGGCCGTCGGCGGTGACGACGTCGGCGCTCAGCACGTTGTCGAGGGCGAGGCCGTGGCGCCGCGCGAGACGGCCGAACCCCGCGCCCAGCGTCAGTCCGCCGACGCCCGTGTGCGACACGGTGCCGGCCGTTGTCACGAGTCCGAGTGACATCGACTCGTGATCGAGTTCGCCGAGCAGGCTGCCGCCGGCGACGCGGGCCGTGCGCATGAGGGGATCCACCCGGGCGCCGCGCATGCGCGACAGGTCGATCTGCAGGCCGCCCTCGCAGGTGGACTTCCCGGCATAGCTGTGGCCGCCACACTTCACGGCGAGCAGCAGGCCGTATTGGCGCGCGAACGACACCGCCGTGCGCACGTCGGCCGCACCGGTCGGCTGGACGATGAGTGCCGGGTGGCGGTCGATCGAGGCGTTCAGGACGCGGCGGGCTTCGTCGTAGCCGGGCTGCCCCGGCAGGAGCAGCGGACCGCGCAGGCTGTCGCGCAGTTCCTGCACGGCGTTCTTGCCGAGCGTGACCTTGGCGCCGTCGCCGGTCACCGCCCCGACGTCGTCGACGATCGGCGCGAGCGCCGCGAGTGCGTTGCGGCTGGCCAGCGTCAGCCCCACGGCGGCCGCGACGGATGAGAATACAAATCGACGTCGGTTCATGGTCCCCCCCGGCCGATCTTTGTTCTGGTTCCGCGCACGATCGGGCAATCGCGGTGCAACATGCAACCCGGGTCCGCCTCGCCCGACCGGACCGCGATTGATCTCGCCGCCGCCGGGCGTCTAACGGGACACGGGGTACGCAGACGCGCCCCGAAGAAATTCGCCGTAAGGCCGAACCCGGAGTTCACGCATGACGGTCCGATCCCTGCGCCTTGCGGCGTTCCTGCTCGCAAGCACCGCCACCGTGGCCGCGCAGGCGGCGGGCTGGAGTTCCCCGGTGGCTGTCTCGCCCACCGGCAGCCCCGACCCGACGCGCGGCGCGCAGATCGACTCAATCGCGGTCAACTCGACGGGCCTCGCGCTGGCGAGCTGGGACCAGTATTTCTACACGGGCAGCGGCGGCTCGACCGTGGGCGCGAACGTCGAACGCGCCGGCCGCTGGGGAGCGCCGACGACGCTCTCGGACCCCGCGACCTACTCCGACCGCGCGCAGACGGCCGTCGGCCGCGACGGGACGATGCTAGTCGCCTGGGCCTCGCAGACCGCCGCGGGCGCCCGGACCATCGAGGCGGCCGTCTGGCCGGCGGGCGCGAGCGGCTGGAGCACGCGCATCGTGCTGGCGAGCGGCTACCTGCGCGTGTCGCCCGACCCGAGCATCGTGCGCGTCGCCGTGAGCGCGACCGGCGAGGCCTGGGTCGCGTGGTCGATCTTCGACGGCGCGCATTACGTCGTCCAGGCGGCGTATCGCCCGGCGGGAACGCTGGCCGCGTTCGGCCCGCCGACCACGCTCTCGTCGACGGGCGAGGACGCGATCCAACCCGCGCTCGCGCTCGCCGACACGGGCGAGGTCGCGATTGCCTGGGCGGGTTCGCCCTGGCAGATGGCGACCTCGCCGAACACCATCACCGTGCGCAAGAGTCTCGGCAACGTCGCGCCGTTCGGCGCGCCGGCACGCGTGGCGCCGGACCTGTCGCGTTACGTCGGCTACCAGAACTCGCCGGCGGTCTGCATCGACCGCAACGGCCTGGCGACCGTCCTGTGGTTCGGCAACGGACTGCAGGCGAACCTCGAGGCGACCGACGGCCAGTGGCAGGGCGTCGCGTCCGTCATACCCCCGATCAACTCCATGACCTCCTTCATCACCCCGTCCCTCGCCTGCGACGACCAGGGCCGCGCCATCGCCGCCGTCACGCTCTTCGACGCCTCGGTCGGCGTGCAGCGGGCCCAGGTCTGGGCGGCAACGCTCGACCAGGGGACCTGGAGCCCGGCACAGAAACTCACTGGCCTCACGCCGCGCAAGACCGAGGACATCGCCGCCTCGAGCGCCGCCCTGTCGCCGGACGGATCGCTGGGATTCGTCGCGTACATCGATCATTACAACGGCGTGGTGAAAGCCATCCACCGCACCGGCACCGGCTGGGGCACGCCCTACCTGCTCGGCAAGACGGCCTATGTCTCGAGCTTCGCCGAGATGGTGGACGCGTCGGCGGGCCCGAACGGCCAGGCGCGAGTCATCTGGAAAACGAAGGGTGGCGCGGTGCACCTGGTTTCTGACTGGAGGCCCTGATGCGCAAGATCCTGTTCGCTGCAATGCTTCTGCCTGCCATTGCGTCCGCGCAGGCGGTGCCGGTGTTCCACTTCCAGAGCGTCTGCCGGTCCGACCCGGCGACGAACAAGGACACGGTCACGGTGACCCTGCACGACGAGTACCACAATGCCCTGCCGGACGTGACGATCAACGTGCTGTGGAGCTACGTCGACTACCGCCAGAACCGGGCGGTGTTCCGCTACAAGCAGCAGTCGTGCGCGACCGACCGCGCCGGGCGCTGCACTTTCAACGGCGGCAGCGGCCGGGCACGCTGGCAACTCTCGGAGGTCGTCGGGTACAACCTCGGCACCCCTGCCTTCGACGACACGACGACCGCGCTCTGCCCGAACTCGCTCATGATCGACTTCTGGTGAGCGCGTCACCCGGGCTTGACCTGGGTCAATGAGGGTCCGCGCGCTGCGACTATGATCGGGACGTGCTCCCACGCAATCGCTGGTTCGTGGCGGCCGCGCTGCTCTACGCACTGCTGGGCAGCTCACTCGGCCTCGCGTGGCTCGCGCACCCGGCGGGCCTGCCTGCGCTCACGCTGCGCGCCCACGCGCACCTGATGCTGGTCGGCTTCGTCGGCATGATGGTGTTCGGCATCGGCCTGCACGTCCTGCCACGTTTCACCGGCCGCAGGCTCTACTCCGAACGGCTGGCCGACGCGCAGTTCCTGCTCGTCAACCTCGGGCTCGTGGCGATGGTCCTCGGCTGGCTCGCCGGCGTCGCAGGCGTGCCGGCGCTCGGCGGCGGACTGCTGTGGGCCGGCTTCGTCGCCTTTGCGATCAACGTCGTCGCCACCGTGCGCCCCGGGGCGCGGCGCTGAACCGCCATGGCCGAATACCGCGGTTGCGAGCTTCCCGAGGACCTCTGGTACGACCTCGACTACCTGTGGGCGCGGCCGGCCGCGGACGGCACGTTCACGATCGGCCTGACCGACCCGGCCCAGACGATGGCAGGACGTGTCATGGCCGCGACGTTCCGCAAGCCTGGGACGCATCGCAATGCGGGGCGCCACCTCGGCACGCTCGAATCGGGCAAATGGGTCGGCGGCATCCCGGCCCCGTTCGACGGCACCATCGTGCGCGTCAATCCGGCGGTCGAGGCGGATCCCGGACTCGTCAACGTGGCGCCCTACGGCGAGGCCTGGCTGATGGAACTGCGGCCTGACGACCTGTCGGCGGCACTGCAGCGGCTGCGGCGCGGCCCCGACGCCATCGAGGCCCTGCGCGCCTGGATCGATCGCTACGACCTGCAGTGCATGCGGTGCACGCAATGACGCCGCGCGTGCAACTCCTCGTCTCCGAGTGGTGCACGCCCTGCCGCGCGGCCGAAGAGACCTGGCGCCTGGTCGCCGTCGACAAGGACATCGCCTTCGAAGTGCTCGACGTCGGGCAGGTGGAGGGCCGCGCCATCGTCGCGCGCCTGGCCATCAAGACCGTCCCCGCCTCGGTGGTCGACGGCGTGCTGCGGCACGTCGGGGTGCCGACCCGGGCCGAGGCGCTCGCATTCGTCGCGGGCGCCGCGGACCGACGGGCCGGGGCGTCCCGGCCCGTGGGCCTGACGATGGCACAGACCAGTCGCTGGGCCCTCGCCGCCGCAGCGATCTATCTCGGCCTCGCCGGCGCAGCGCTCGTCCTGGGCGGCGGCCTCGCCGGAACCGGGGCCTGGCGAGCGGCCGCGCTGCACGCCTACGGCCTCGGCTTCCTGGCGTTCGCGATCTTCGGCCTGGGCGAGCACATGCTGCCGCGTTTCACCGGCGCGCCGATCCGCGGCGGCGCGATCGCCTGGACGCAGCAGGGACTGGGCCACGCAGGGCTCGTCCTGCTGGTCGCTGGAACGCTCGTCGGTCAGCGGGGCGTCGCCTTCGCCGGCGGCACGCTCGCGGCAACTGCGTTCGCAGTGTTCGCCGTCCGGCTCGCGCCGGTGCTGCGCCACGGCTCGTAGAGCGTCGGGGCGATTCAGCCCGAACCCGACAACTCCGCCCGTGCAAAGTCCTCCACGGACGTGAGCACGACGCCGTGACGCCGCGCAAGGTCGCGTGCGCCGGCGTGTGCATCGCCTCGGGCACAGGACAGCATCAGGGCGGCGAACGTCTGCTGCAGCGCATCCGGCGCGAGCAACTGCGCCTCGAGGGCCGCCAGGGGCACGTGCTCGAGTGAAAAGCGTCGACCCGTCAGGCGTTCGAAGATGGCGACCGCATCGAGCTGCGACAAGGTCTCGGGTCCGCCGATGTCCCAAACCTCGTGACCCACGCCCGCCTCCGTGGCCGCCGCGACCCCCAACGATGCGACATCCGTGGCGGAGACGTAGCTCACGCCGGCAGTGCCGTCGCCGTAGATCCGCGCCCGGCCCTGCGCGGCGTCGAATCCGAGCCGCGGCGACAGCCACACCTGCATGAAGTAGGAGGGCCGCAATGCGACGGTCGACATGCGGCTCGCGGCGAGTCGCGCCTCGCAGGCCCGCTTGGCACGGGCGAGCGGCGACTCGACGCGCAGGTTGCCCGAAAACGAAACGTAGACGAAGCGGCCAACCGCGCTGCGCTCGGCCGCGTCGATGAGCGCGAGCACGCCGTCGTGGTCGACACGCTGCAGCGATTCGCCGCTGGCCGCTGGCATCGACGTCGCCGTGCACACCACGGTCGCGATGCCTGCACAGGCAGCCTCGAGCGTCGCTGGATCCGCAAGGTCACCGGTCACCAGGCCGACGCCCGCCGCGGCGAGCGCCTTCGCGGCCGGGCGGTCCGTGCGGCCGCGGATCAACGCCTTCACGGCGCAACCGCGGTTGCGCAGCTGCCGCGCGATCTCGCCGCCGACCAAGCCAGTCGCGCCGACGATGAGGAACATGGTCACCTCCTGGCCTGACGCGGTTCGACCGCGCGCCTCAGTAGCGCAGTTCGCGCAGCACGCCCGCCTCCGCCGTCACTTCGCCGATGTCTTTCGGCTGCGCGCCGAGCACGCGCACCCGGTACTTCCCTGCCGGAACTTCCACTGCATCACCGTTCACCGTACCCGCCGCGACGACCTTCGTGCCCGCGAGCACCTGGTACGTCGAGCGCAGCGTCGCGCGCATCGCCGCCTGCAGTTGCTGCCCGTCCTGTGCGTCGAAGTAGCCCCCGTTGCCGAGCCGCGCCCATTCGCGGAACGTCTCCTTCAGCACCACCTCGTCGACGGCAAAGCCCACGATGTCGACGCGCACATCCATGCCAGCGGCGCGCAGCGCCGAGATGGCCGCCTTCGGATCGCCACCGCAGGTCTCCTCGCCGTCGGTCACTAGCACGACGAGCAGCGGGCCGCGCGCGCCCTTCAGGTCCTCGCGCACGGCGAGCAGCGACGCACCGATCGGCGTCCTGGCGAGGTTCATCGATTTCAACGCCTGGATCCGCGCCGCCGCCGCGCTCCGGTTGAGCGGCGCCAGCGCAATGTCGAGGTCCGTGCGGCACGACCCCGCTTCCCTGTCGCCGAACACGCGCAGGGCGAAGCCGGATCCTTCGGGCAGCGCATTGCGCACGAGATCGCTCAGGGCGGATTTCGCGAGGTCGATGCGCCGGACGCCGTTCAACTTCTTCAACATGCTACCGGAGGCGTCGAGCACGAATTCGACCGCCGCGAATTCTCCCGCCGCATCCTTTGCGTCGGTCAGCACGCGGAGTCTCGACGGCTCGCCCGAAGGCGTGACGGTGATCGGGGCCTTCGCGAGCGTCCGGTAGCTCTGCCCGGTCAGGTAACGCAGCTCGTACTGTCCGGCGACGCGCGGCGCCTCGAGACGCACCGGGTTGCCGCGCTGCGTGTATCCGTTGCTCGCGCCGTATTCGCGGTCCTTCGCGGCGGGAACCACGATCGTGACGAAGTCGTCCGGGTCGTTCGGACCTTTCCACTGCACCGCGAACACGCTGCGTGCCGGCACCTGCGCCGGCGCCGAAAGGCTGGCCGTGACGGCCTCGACCACGAGCGGCGCGCTGCCGATGACGCCGTAGCTCGACGCAAGGTGGTAGCGCACCACGTACTTGCCGGGCTCGTCTGGCACACGGATCGACACCGGGTTGCCCTTCGACGGGTACTCGTAGTTGCCATAGGTGCGCTCGGCCGCGCCTGTGGCGTCGATGCTGATGAAGTCGCCCTGCTTGCCCGGACCCGTCCAGGTGACCACGAGCGTGCCGCCGGCGTGGGCCGTTGCCGGGAATTTCAGGGTCGCCGCGACACCGCCCACGCGCAGCGGCACGGAGCCGATGACGCGATAGCTGTCGGCGAGGTGATAGCGCAGCAGGTAGTCGCCGGGTTGATCGGGCGCGGTGACCACGAGCGGGTTGCCGTTGGACGGATACTGGTAGTTGCCGTAAGTGCGGTCGTCCGCGCCCACCGGGTCGATCGAGATGAAATCGCCGGGGTGATTCGGGCCCTTCCACGCGACCTTCAAGGCGCCCGCGACCTCGATCGACGACGAAGCCTCGAGCGTCGCCGTGGCATCCATCACTTCGAGCGGCGATTTCGCGAGCACGGCGTAGCCGCTCGCGCCGGAGTGATAGCGCACCTCGTAACGGCCGGGCGTGCTCGGCACGACCACGGTGAGCGGGTTACCGTTGGACGGATAGTCGTATGGTCCGTAGGTCGAGTCGGGCGAGCCGGCCGCATCGATGCTGACGAAGTCGCCCTGCGCCGCCGGTCCGGTCCAGCGCACCTCGAGCTTGCCGCCGACCATGGCGCTCGGCGCGGATTTCACGCTCGCGGACTGCGCCGTGGCGTGCCCGGTTATTACGAGCCCCAGTAAGGCAGCGGCGAGACACGACGACTTGAGCATGCGGACACTCCCCGGCCAATGATCGGCGGCGTCCCGACCGGGGGGGCCTATCCGCCCGGCCGTGCGTCGCCGATGCTACGCTTGCGCGCTGCCGAGGACCAAGACAGGCACTCCGGCCTGCCGGACTGGGGACAGTTTGCGATGACCTGAACCATCTGTGCGCCGCGTCACGGGCGCCCGGGTGGTTTTCGGACGCCGTTCACGGTTGCCCGGAGCCGGTCTGAGGCTACATGTGCCGGGTTCAACAAGAATTTTCGCGCCAGGAAGTCGCGCAGCGAAGAATATGTCGCCAGGGCCGCCGACGGTGGAAGGTACGAGCAGGCACGAGCGGTTCGGCTCCGGCTGGACCGGCGCCCTGTCCGTCGCGCTTTTCGCCTACATCGCGGTCGCGATCGTGCTCACCCGGTTCGACGAACGGGGATGGCGGGCTCTCGATCTGTTCAACCTCTATTCCGATTCGCTCGCCAGCATCGCCGTCGCCATCCTGGCCGGCGCCGCAGCGCGCGGCTCGACCGATCCGCACACGCGCCGAACGTGGTGGCTGCTCACGGCGGCCTTGTCGTTCTACAGCGCGGGCAACGTGCTGCACTCGACGTACTGGCTGTTCGGCGTCGATCCGTTCCCGTCGATCGGCGACGCATTCTTCCTGGCCTTCTATCCGCTCGTCTTCGCCGCGGTCCTGACCGTCATCCGCGCCGCCACCGTGCGCGTGCAGTGGGCCCGGCTCGGGCTCGACGCGACCATCCTCATGCTGGGCTTCGGCGCCTTCTTCTGGTACTGCGTGATCGCGCCGACGGCCGCGGCCCAGCGTGAGCCGGACGTGCTCAAGTACCTGCTCGCGCAGAGCTACATCGCCTTGAACTGCATCACGCTGCTGGCCTGCGGCGTGCTCCTGATGCACTCCGGCGCCGCGCCGATCCAGAGGCGCGCGCTGATGCTGCTGACGCTCGGCTTCTCGTCGATGTCGTTCGCCGACATCGTCTGGGCGATGTCGAAGGTGGGCGGCACCTACCTGCCGGGCGGCGTCTCCGACGTGATCTACCTGTCCTGCTACGTCTGGCTCGCCGCCGCCGCGCGCGAACAGCTGCGCGGTCCCGCCGCCGCGCGGCGCGCCCCGGGCGCATTCGGCACCGCGCTGATCCAGTCGATGCCGTACGTCGCGATGATGATCTCGTTCCTGGTTCTCGTCTACGTAGAGAGCAGCAAGACGACGAGCCCGGTGAACACGATGACGGTCATCATCTTCGTGCTGAGCTCGCTCGTGATGGCGCGCCAGGGCGTGATCTCGCGTGATGACGCCCTCCTGCGCGAGCGAAGGGCGGCCGGCCTCGTCGAGGCCCGCTACGCATCCCTGATCCGGCATGCCTCCGACGTGATCATGATCGCCGACGGCGACGGACAGCTGCGCTTCGCCTCGCCGGCCGCCGAGCGGACGTTCGCGTGCAACCCGGACGACCTCGTGGGCCGCAATCTCCTCGACCTCTGGTCCGACGGGGACCGCGAGCGGCTCGCGGCGTTTCTCGCCGAACTGGCGGAGACGCAGGGCCGGGTCATCGGGCCGATCGAGGCGGCGGTCGGCAACGGCGACCGGCGCAGCACGCTCGAGTGCGTCGGCAGCAACCTGATGGACGACCCGGCGATCGCGGGCCTCGCGCTCAACTTCCGCGACGTGAGCGAGCGCAAGGCGCTCGAGGAGCAGCTGCGCAAGCTCGCGTTCCACGACCCGCTCACGCTGCTCGCCAACCGCAGCCTGTTCTGGAACCGCGTCGAGCACGCGCTGGCCCTGGCGCGGCGTTCCCGACAGCGCGTGGCAGTCATGTTCCTCGACCTCGACAACTTCAAGAACGTCAACGATTCGCTCGGGCACGACGCCGGCGACCGCCTGCTGCAGGCCGCCGCGCAGCGCCTGGTCAAGGCGACGCGCCCGTCCGACACGGTGGCGCGTCTCGGCGGCGACGAGTTCGCCATCCTGCTCGAGGGCATCGGCAGCGAGATCGACGTCGAGCGCATCGCGATGCCGATCAGCGCGGCCTTCAACAGGCCGCTGCTGCTCGACGGCCGGGACACCGACACCTCGGCGAGCATCGGTGTCGCCTGCTCGCAGCCGGGCGACGACGCCGAGCAGCTGCTGCGCAACGCCGACATCGCCATGTACAACGCGAAGTCCGCGGGCAAGGCGCGTTTCGTGGTGTTCCAGCCGCACATGCAGGAACAGCTGCACGACCGCCTGAGGCTCGAGCAGGACATCGACCTCGCGCTCGCCCGCAGCGAGTTCTTCCTCGAGTTCCAGCCGGTCGTCGACCTGACGCACCGGGAGCTGCTGGGCGTCGAGGCCCTGTTGCGCTGGCGACACCCGCAGCGGGGCGTCGTCATGCCGGGAGCCTTCATCTCGATCGCGGAGGAGTCCGGCCGGATCGTCGAGATCGGCCGCCAGGTGCTGATCGATGCCTGCACACAGGTCCGCCGGTGGAGCGAAACGGCAGCGGCCGGGGACGGCCTGCGCGTCGCGGTCAACATTTCCGGTCGCCACCTGCAGCAGGGCAACCTCGTGGAGGACGTGCGCTATGCGCTCGAAGTCTCCGGCCTCGCGCCCGGCGACCTCGTGATCGAGCTGACCGAAAGCACGATCATGCAGAACACCGAGGTCAACCTCGAGCGCTTCCGCGAGCTGAAGGCGCTCGGCGTGCGGCTCGCCATCGACGACTTCGGCATGGGCTACTCGTCGCTGTCCTACCTGCACCGCTTCCCGATCGACATCCTGAAGATCGACCGTGCGTTCGTCAGCCGCATGACCGAGCAGAACGGCGGCCCGGAACTCGCGCGGGCCGTGGTCATGCTCGGCGCGACACTCGGACTCGAGACGGTCGCGGAAGGCATCGAGAACGAGGACCAGGTGGCGGCGTTGCTCGACCTCGGCTGTGTCGCCGGCCAGGGCTTCCTGTTCGCCGCTTCGAGCTCGCTCGAGGTCGTCGCCGGCACGCCCTTCCTGGAGTGCCGTGCCCGGCGGCGGGCGGAGCGCGCCGCCCCGGCCGACCTCACGGCCACCGGGCGCTATCGGGTGGAGGATCTCTGGCCGCGTTCAGCCGCCGGTTGACCCGCACGCGAACGGCGCCTCGGACCAGCGGGCGGTTCGCCTTCCGTCACGAGCGCGTCCAGCGACTCGCCCGGGAAGTCCTCGCGCAGCCGCTCTAGATCGAACAGCGCCGGGACGACGAGCGTCGCCAGGATCCGGCGGATCCGCGTCGGCGGCATCGTGAACCAGCTCGGCACCACGGAGCGGTGGATGAACAGCGTGACCCACAGGATCACGTCCTCCAGCTTCAGGTTCGCCCGCAGATGCCCGTCCTCGCGCCAGCGCGTCAGCGCCGGCAGCCACTGCTCCGACATGGCCTCGAGCAGGATGGCGTCGCTGCCCTTCACCTTCGACAGCAGCTCGGCCCCCGCCTCGCTCGCGATGATGCCCGTGTAAGGGTGCTGTCTCGCGGAGGCGATGTCGAAAGTGATGCCCTCGATCAGCGCGCGCGGCGGATAGCGGTGCTGGCGGATGACCGGCAGCACCAGGCGCGTGTGATCGCGGACCTCGCGCACCAGCACCTCGACCACGAGGTGCTTGCGGGTGGGGAAGTACCGATAGATCGTCGGGCGCGACAGCTTCGCCACTTCTGCGATGTCTTCCATCGACGTCTTGCGGATGCCGTAGCGGCTGAAGCACTCGACGGTCGCGTCGATGATGACGTCCTCGGGGCGTTTGTCCCGGCCCTCGAAGCCGTCCAGCGCCCGGCGGTCTCGCGACGTGCGCTGTACGGACGCCGCGCGCCGCGCGGATTGCTTGCTCATGCCTTCCAACCTTGGAATTGCGCCGGTGCCCGGCATTCTAGCAGCCGCAACCGCCCCTCCCGGTAGCGGCCGGGTGCCCGCTCGCCCCCGGCCCGCACCGGCTGCTGTTCATCGCTTGTAGCCGAAAGTGATGCCGTACGACTGCGGCGTGCCGTACATCTGCTGGATCGCGAAGTCGCCCGGCAGGAGCGTCGCGACGTAGTCCTCGTCGGTCACGTTCGTCCAGAACAGGGTCACGCTGAACCGTCCTTCCGGCGCAACCCACCCGGCGCGCAGGTTGAGCAGGCCGTAGGAGCCCTGCTCGAACTGCTGGTTCGGATCGAAGTAGAACGAATCCGTGTAGTAGTAGTCGGCGTTCAGGCGCAGCGTGCCCTCCGACAGCGGCCGTTCATAGGCGACGTTCGCCGTGCCGGTGAACTCCGGCGTGCGCATCATCGGGTTGTCACTCGCGTCCGACTCGACGATCTGCAGGTAGCCCGGCGAGGTCGGGTCGAGGTTGCGCGCCTGGGAACCCGGGAACCGGTCGTACCGGCCGTGCGTGTAGGCCGCGCCGAGCCCGAGCGTCAGGCCCTCGGCGACGAGCGCCGTGAGCTGGAAGTCGCCGCCGTAGATCGTCGAGGCCGCGGCATTGACCGTCAGGGCCTGAGTGCCGTTGAAGCTCGACACCTGCATGTCCTTGTAGTCGTAGTAGAAGGCCGAGGCGTTCAACTGCCATGCGGCCTGCGCGGTCTTGTAGCCGATCTCGAAGGCATCGAGGTTCTCGGGATCGATCGGCTCGGTGGTGAACGACGCGGGCTGCAGCATGCCGGCCTTGTAGCCCTGCGAGTACGACGCGTAGACGTTCGAGTCGTCGGTCAGCTCGTAGCGCGCCACGAAGCGCGGCGAGATGTTGCTCCAGTCGTGGCTCCACTCGGGCATGTTGATGGGACCGACCGGAGTGCTCAGGCCATTGACGCGCGCGCTCACGTCCTCGTAGCTGTAGCGGGCGCCCGCGGTGAGGAAGAGGCGGTCCAGCACCGGGTAGGTCAGGTCCGCGAACACGGCGTAGGAACGATCCGAAGTGCTGGTCTTGTTGTAGATCTTGAACGGCTGCATGCCGAACGCCTCGGTGGCCGCCAGCGGGTGGAACTCGTCGTCGTACTGCAGGTAGTACGCGCCGGCGACCCACTCGAGGTCGTCCACCGTGCCCGTGAAGTCGAATTCCTGGCTGAAGGTCGTGCTGCTCGGCTTGAACTCGACGGCGAAGATCGGCAGGTCGGACGAGTCGAGGTCGATCAGCGTGCGGCTCTCGGAGCTGCGGTCCATGGTGAGCGACTTGAAGACCATGCTGCCGAAGTCCTTCTCGATCGTGAGGTACACGCCGGTCGAGTCCGTCGAGTACGCCGTCGGCGCCGTGTTCGACACCTTCAGGTCATCGGAGGCGATGACGGGCGTCACGCCGATCAGCGGGCCGACCTGCAGCGCCTTGGAGTTGCCCTCCCACGCCGCGAGCGCGCTGTACAGCGGCTCGTGCGCCGAGGACCCCGCGACGGCCAGCCGCACCTTGAGCCCGTCGTCGTCCTTGTACAGGCCGGAAACCCGGTAGGCATTGCGGTCGAAGCGGCCATCGTCGTCGGCGCCGGTCGCGATGTTCTTGATGAATCCGTCGCCCTGCCGGTGGATGAACGCCGCGTCGACCGCGATCCGGTCGGACAGTCCGCCCGAGGCGTACGCGTTCGCGAGATAGTCGCTGTCGCGCGCCCCGGTGAGCTGCACCTCGAACCCCGGCTCGAAGGTCGGGTCGAGCGTCTCGAGCACGATCGCGCCGCCCGTCGCGTTGCGGCCGAACAGCGTGCCCTGCGGACCCTTGAGCACCTGCACGCTCGCGAGGTTCAGGAGCTGGATGTCCGTGTCGTACTGGTCGGGGATGTAGAACCCGTTCACGTACACGGCCACGTTCGAGGTGTAGCCGACGCCCGCCGTCGCGGTGCCCACGCCGCGGATCGTCGGCTGGGACGCGCCGCCCTGCGAGTCGATGCGCATGCCCGGGACGACCGTCGCGAGCTGGTTGACCGACGTGATGCGCGCTTCGCTCAACGACTCGCCGGTGAACGCGGTGATGGCGATCGGCACTTCCTCGAGCGGCTGCGAGCGTTTCTGCGCCGTCACCACGATTTCTTCGAGCTGTCCCTGGCCCGCCGCGCTCTCCTGGGCGCTCGCCTGCGCCGCGAGCAGGATCGAACCGACGGCGAGCGCCAGTGCCACCGGACTCCGGGAAATTCCGCCAGGTTCTGCAGTGTTCATGTCCCCCTCCGAAATGTCAGTAGTCGCGTTTCGACGCCCGTGGTCCGGGCGTCAGGTAGCCAGGAAATAGACCCCGAGGACCGCGCAGGCGCAGATCGCGCACCACGCGTAGAAGGCGCCGCGCAGCAGCCACGGCGCATGGCGCAACTCCATGAAGAACACGCCGACCAGCCCCGCCTTCGCGATGGCCACGGCCATCACGACGGTGGTGGCGAGCCCCGGGCCGTCGACGCCGTGGTCGACGGCGACCCACATCGAGAGACCGGTGGCCGCCATCAGCAGCAGCCAGACGAGCGTCACGGGCGTGCGGATGAGTTGCAGCACGTCCCTACCTCACGAGATAGAGCAGCGGGAACAGCACGATCCACAGCAGGTCCACGACGTGCCAGAAGCTCGCGCCGTTCTCGACGCCGCGGATCACGCGCGAGCGGTCGAACGGCCCGGCCAGGCTCGTGCTCGCGACCCGCCACAGGTAGACCAGCACGCACATGCCGGCGAGCACGTGGGTGAGATGGATGCCGGTCAGCACGTAGTAGTACGTGAAGAAGACGTCGCTCATCGGGTGCAGGCCCCGCCGCACGAGGTCGCTGTACTCGAGGTACTTGTCGAAGACGAAGCCGGCGCCGCAAAGGAACGCCGCCGCGAACAGGAGCGGTGCGCGTTCCGGCACGATCCGCTCGCGCACTGCCCGGACCCCGAGCGCGACGAACAGCGAGCTCGTGAGCAGCAGCAGCGTGTTCACGGCGCCGATTCCGGTGTGCAGCGCGGCGGCCGACTGGTCGAAGGTCGCGACGTCCCGGCTGCGGTCGATCATGAAGCTGCCGAACAGGGCGGCGTAGAGCGTCATGTCGCCCAGGATGAAGATCCAGATGCCGGGCTCGCCCGGCACGTGCGCCCGCGTGGCGTGCGTCATGGCGATTACCGCGCCACCCCGCCCGGGAAATAGTCCTGGCTCGCGCCGTCGACCACCCCGTCGCCGCGCTTCACGCCCTGGATCACCAGCGCGCTCATGATGCAGATCCAGATGAAGAACACGGCTGCCGGCCAGTACAGCGCGAGCAGCCCGTTCCACGCGAGCGGGCCGGTCTTGAAGAAAATCATGAACTGCCCGGTCATCACCAGGCCGGCGAACCAGAAATTCACCCACGCGGCGTAGCGGGGAAACGTGGGGCGGCGGCTCTCGTCGAGCAGGATGGCGAGACCGATGGCCACCGCCCAGAGGCTGAGCGGGAACACCTCGAACTCGAGCAGGATGAACTGGAAGTCGTTCAGCGTGCGCAGCAGCACCGGGTCCATGGTATCGGCGCGATACGCGCAGAACGCCATCCAGAAGAAGTACAGCACCGAGTTGAAGACGGCGACGCCCACCGCCCCGAGCTGCGTGTAGGTCAGGATCGGCGGCCGGCCGTTTTCGATGCGCCGCGTCATGGCGGCGATCGCCGCGCCCCACGGGTAGTAGAACGCGCTCGCCACCATGCCGATCCAGGCGCCGGCCCGGATCTGGATCAGGTGGTCGACGTAGAACGCCTGCACCTCCTGCGGCGTGGCCATGGGGCCGAGCCGCGGCGGAATCGTCCAGGCCAGCAGCGGGCAGCAGGCGAGCAGGAAGCCCGCCGTGAAGATCCAGCCGGTCCAGCCCGTCCAGACGTGTACGTCACGCAGATTCATGGTTCGCTCCCCCGGTGACCCGCTCGCCCCGGCCGCGGCCCTGTCGAGGGCCGGTCAGCTGCCGGGGCGTGTGAGAAATAAGACAACTTCTGTTTTTTGTCAAGCCGCGGAACCGCCCGGGGGGCACGCCCGGCGTCTGCCACTTGCCATCGCGGCGATTTGGACCCATCGTGTGCGTCCGGACGCACCGACGGCCTGCGACAGACAGGAGCCGCGCATGACACAGGGGGTAGCGTTGATTACCGGTGCCGGCAGCGGCATGGGCCAGGCCTACGCCCGGCGCCTGCTGCAGCAGGCGTGGTCCGTCGCGGCACTGGACGTGAACCGCGCCGGTCTGCAAGTGCTCGGACAATCTGACCAACTTGTAACGCTGCCGGTCGACATCCGGGACGGGGCGGCGCTCGAGGCGGCCGTGGCTCGCGTCGAAGCCGAACTCGGCCCGATCACGCGCGTGGTGAACGCCGCGGCCATCATGCCGCTCGGCCCGCTCGACGGCACGGACGCGGCCGCGGTCGGCCGCATCCTCGACGTGAACTTCCTCGGCCTCGTGCGCGTCGTCGAGGCGACCCTGCCCCGCATGCTGGCGCGTGGGCACGGCGAACTGGTCAGCTTCGCGTCCCTCTCGGGACAGATCCCGATCTTCTTCATGGGGGCCTATGGCGCCTCCAAAGCCGCGGTCATCGCCTACACCGAAGTGCTGGCGCAGGAGACACGCGACCGCGGCGTGCACGTCGTGTGCGTCTGCCCTCCCGCCGTGCGCACGCCCTTGCTCGAACAGGGCCGAGCGACGCGCTGGCCGCGCTTTCTCGACGTATTTCCGCCGATCGCCGCGGACACCGTCCTCGACGCCGTCGAGCGCGCGCTGCGGCGCCAGCGCTTCTGGGTCTATCCCGGCTGGTACACGCGACCGAGCCTGTGGGCCCGCCGCCTCGCGCCGGGCCTGCTCTGGCGAGTCGTGCGCGCCATCGAACGTCCGGATCCGCGGGAGGCAACGTGAACGCAACCCCCTCTGACTCGCGCGCGCCGGGCTGGGCGCGGACGCTCCGCCGCTTCAACGACTGGCTGCTGTTCGACATCGGGGGCGGCCCGCGACCGCTCAGGCTCGCGACCGTCATCAACCTGCAGAAGGCCGGCTCGTTCCCCGTCCTGGCGGGAATGATCTGGCTGTATTCCGACCGCACCCCTGCCGCCACGTCGATCGCCGCCTGGCTGTACCTCGCGATGCACGGGACCTACGGGCTCACGTGGATCCTGAAGGACCTGCTTTTCCCCGACCCCAACTGGCAGCGCCCGGCGACGATCCCGAGTTGCCTCGTTGGCGCGCTCGGCCTCGCGTGCTACTGGCTCGCGGGCTGGCTGTTGATCTCGGGCACCGTCGTCCCTCACTACCCGCTGGATCCCGGCCCGTGGTTCTGCCTGTGCGTGAGCCTGAGCACGTTCGGCTGCGTGGTGATGATCGCGTCGGACGTGCAGAAGTACGTGACGCTCCACCTGAAGCGCGGCCTGATCACCACCGGCATGTTCGGGCGGGTCCGCCATCCCAACTATCTCGGCGAGATGATGGTGTACGGCAGCCTCGCGATGATGGCGTGGCACTGGATCCCCGCGCTGGTGCTCGCGTACTTCTGGATCACGCTGTTCGCCACGAACATGGTGATGAAGGAGGCCAGCATGAGCCGCCATCCGGAATGGGCCGACTACCGGCGCCGCACGCGCTGGCTGATTCCCGGGATCTTCTGAAGGAGTCGCCGGATGTCTTCGCAGCCAACCCTGCGTGGCAAGACGCTATTCATCACCGGAGGTTCCCGCGGCATCGGCCTCGCCATCGCGCTCAGGGCCGCCCGGGACGGCGCCCGCATCGCGATCGCCGCCAAGACGACCGAGTCCCATCCCCGGCTGACCGGCACGATCTACACCGCCGCAGAGGCCATCGAGCGCGCCGGCGGGCGTGCCCTGCCGCTGGCCTGCGACATCCGCAACGCGGAGCAGATCGACGCGGCCGTGAGCCGCACAGTCGAGCGGTTCGGCGGGATCGACATCTGCGTCAACAACGCCTCGGCCATCAGCCTGACCGGCACGCTCGAAACGGATCCGAAGCGCCACGACCTGATGCACGACGTCAACGCGCGCGGCACGTTCCTGGTTTCGCGCGCGTGCGTTCCCCACCTGCGCCGCGCATCGAACCCGCACGTGCTGACCCTCGCGCCGCCGCTCGACTTCGTTCCCGAGTGGTTCGCGCCCTACCCGGCCTACGCGTTGTCGAAATACTCGATGAGCGTCTACGCCATGGCCATGGCCGAGGAGTTCCGCGGCGACGGCATCGCGTTCAACACGCTCTGGCCGCGCACGCTGATCGACACGGCGGCCGTGCGCAACGTCGTCGCACCACACGCCCTCGCCAGCAGTCGTCGGCCCGAGATCATGGCCGACGCTGCATGGCACATTCTCACGCGGCCGAGCCGCTACGCGACCGGGCGGCACCTGATCGACGAGCAGGTGCTGATCGACGCAGGCCTCACCGACCTGCGCCACTACCGCAGCGTGGCCGGCACGGCGCCGCTGGAAACCGACCTCTTCGTGCGAGCGGACGGCGGGCCGCCGCCCGGCGTGGAGTGCTAGCGATGCGGAAAGTCGTCTTCAGCCACTGCCACTACTGCATGTGCCAGTGCGGCACGCGCATCACGGTCGAGGACAACGAAGTCCTCTCGATCGAGCCCGATCGCGAGAATCCCTATCGCTGGCGCGACTTCTGCCGCAAGGGCCTGACGGCGGCCGAGTTCGTGAAGCACCCGCGGCGGATTCTCACGCCGATGCGACGTGTGGGTGACCGCTACGTCGCGGCGACCTACGAGGAGGCGACGACTGAGATTGCCGCGCACCTCAATCGTCTCATCGAGCGGCATGGGCCCGACGCGGTCGGTTCCTACAGCGGCAATCCGCTCGGACTCAGCTTCTCGGCGTCGATGTTCTGGAACGGCCTGCTCGATGCGCTCGGGACCGGCAATCGCTTCTGGGTCGGCTCGGTGGACCAGAACTGCACGCACGTGGTGCAGGAAGCGATGTACGGCTCCGAACTGCTCGCCCTCGTGCCGGACATCGACGACTGCCGGTTCTTCCTGCTGGTCGGCATGGACCCGGCGCAAAGCGCGTTCGTGTGGCTGGAGTCGGTGCCCGACGGCTGGAACCGCGTGCTGGATGCGCGGCGCCGCGGCGCGGAGGTGGTCGTCGTCGACCCGCGACGCTCGAAGACCGCCGAGCGCGCGGACCAGCACGTCGCGATCCGCCCCGCGCAGGACTGGGCGTTCCTGCTCGGGTTGCTGCATGTCATCTTCGAGGAGAAGCTCGAACAGGCATCCGCAGCCGTCCCGCTCTCGGGCGTGGAAGACATCCGTCGCCTTGCGCTCGACGCTTCGCTCGACGATCTCGCCGACCGCTGCGGCGTGGCAGCCGAGACGATGCGCGACGTCGCCCGGCGATTTGCACGCGCGCCGAGCGCCATGTGCCTGCTGCACACGGGCGCCGCCCACACGCCGACCGGCACGCTCGCCGACTGGCTCGGGCAGGTGCTGAACGCCGTGACCAACCGGCTCGACCAGCCCGGTGGCCGCCGCTTCGAGCGCGGCTACATGGACCTCGCCGAGATCTTCGCCCGCTTCGCACCGCCGACCAAACATCGCACGCGCCTGCGCGACCAGCCGACCATCGCAGGATTCCATTCGTTGGTGGAACTGCCCGACGAGATCACGACTCCCGGGCCCGGACAGATCCGGGCCATGCTGATCGCCGGCGGCAACCCGGTCGTCTCGGGTCCCGACGGCGCGGCGCTCGACGCGGCACTGTCGCAGCTCGAACTGCTGGTGGCCGTCGACCTCGTGCAGCGCGAGAGCCATCGTCACGCGCACTGGCTGATCCCGGGCACGCATTTCCTCGAACGCGAGGGTCTGCACGTGCTCACCGCGTGCCTCGTCGACGAGCCCTTCGCCCAGTACGCGGCGCGGGCGGTCGAGCCGCCGCCCGGCGTCAAGGAAGAGTGGGAATTCTTCGTCGACCTCGCGCTCGCGACCGGGCGGCCGCTCTTCGGATACCGCGGCGTCAATGCGCTGGTTCGAGTCAGCCGCACCCTCGCCAGGCTCGCGCGCCGGCCGGGCTGGGCCCTGAACCCGCGCTGGCTCGAACGCGCGCTGGTCGCCGGCGGCAAGCGGCTCCGGTACGACGACATCCGCAGGCACCCGCACGGCTGGCGTTACGCGCAAAAGCGCTACGGCGACCTCGCGGCCGCCCTGCGTACCGCGGACGCGACCGTGCATTGCGCGCCTCCGAAGTTCCTGTTCGCGTTGCGACGGGAACTCGTGGCTCCGCGCCGCGAGGCGGATCACGACTTCCCGATGCTGATGGTCAACCGGCGTCACCGTGAATCGATGAATTCCATGCTGAACGAGTTGCCCGGACTGTTCGAGCAGTCGCGCAGCAATTCTGCAGAGCTGCATCCGGCCGACGCGGCAGCGCTCGGTCTCGAGGACGGCGAGTGGGCGCGCATCTCCTCGCAGGCCGGGTCGATCGAGTTGCCGATCGCCGTCGTCGACGGCGGCCAGCCGGGCGTGGTCGCCATCGCACACGGCTGGGGCTCGCGGATCTTCGACCCCCGCGGCGGCGCGGAGCCGGTGGTCTTCGGCGCCAACCGCAATCTGCTCGTCGACCGCGAACACGCCGACCCGCTTTCGCAGACACCGTCGCTCAATGCCACGAAGGTGCGCGTGGAGCGCCTGGGGCCCGCGGAGGCCCAGGCGGACGTCGCGCCGGCAGCCGTCCAGGAGGCTTGAACCCGATGCCTTACGTGATCCTGGGGACCTGCATCAACGACACCGCCTGCGTCAGGGTCTGTCCCGTGGATGCCATCCACCCGACGCCGCTCGAGCCGGGCTTCGCCGACGCCGACATGCTCTACATCGATCCGGGCGCCTGCATCGACTGCAATGCCTGCGCGGAAGCCTGCCCGGTGCGCGCCGTGCTGCCCGCGGACGAACTCCCGCCGCGACTGCGCCGTTATCGCGAAATCAACGAGCTGTACGCTCGAGCGCGGCCGCGATGACCCGCTCCATCGGTCGCGGCGAAACCTTGCGCGTCGGAATCGTGGGCGCGGGCCCGGCCGGCCTCTACGCCGCCGTCGAACTGCTGAGTCGCGACGCGACGGCGTCCGTGGACCTGTTCGAGCGCCTGCCGGTGCCCGGAGGCCTCGCGCGCTACGGCGTCGCACCCGATCACGCCGAGCGTCGCGAGGTGATCGAGCACTACGGCCGGCTCGCGGCGGCCAGCGGACGCTTCCGCCTGCACGGCAACGTCGAGATCGGCCGCGATGTCGATCTGTCCGAACTGCTGAATCACCTGCACGCCGTCGTCTTTGCGAGCGGCGCGACGAGCGACCGTCGACTCGGCATCCCGGGCGAGGACCTGCCGGGCAGTCACGCCGCGACGGAGTTCGTCGCCTGGTACAACGGCCACCCGGATTTCGCGGACCGTCACTTCGAATTCGGGACGGAGCGCGCGATCGTGGCCGGCAACGGCAATGTCGCGCTCGACGTGGCGCGCATGTTGCTCATGCCCGAGGCGGCGCTGCGTGCAACCGACGTCGCGGATGCGGCGCTGGAGGCGCTGTCGAACAGTCGGGTCCGCGAGGTCGTCATCCTCGGTCGCCGCGGCCCGGCGCAGGCGGCGTTCACCGTTCCGGAGCTGCTCGAACTCCAGGGGCTGGACGACGTCGACGTCGTCGTCGACTGTCCGCGCCCGCTGCTCGACGACACGTCCGCGGCGCATCCTTTGCGACTGCAGTTGCTGCGCGAGCTCGCGGAGCGCGCTCCGCGCGGGCGCGACCGAAGGCTGGTGCTGCGCTTCCTGGCCTCGCCGGTCGAGATCGTCGGCAGCGATCGGGTCGGCGCCGTGCGCTGCGTCCGCAATCGGCTCGTTCAGGGCGTCGACGGCACCGTCCGGGCCGAGGCGACGCCCGACGTCGAGACCCTGGCGGCCGGTCTCGTCCTGCGCTCGATCGGCTACCGTGCGACGCGATTGCCTTCGCTGCCGTTCGACGAGAACAGGGGCATCGTGCCGAACCGCGACGGGCGCGTGCTCGACCTCGCCACCGGTGCGGCGATGGCCGGTGTCTACGTCGCGGGCTGGCTGAAGCGCGGACCCAGCGGCTACATCGGCACGAACAAGCAGTGCTCACGGCAGACGGTGTCCGCGCTGCTCGACGATGCCGCGGCGGGACGCCTGTCTGCGCCGGTCGCTGCACGGCGCGAACTCGAGGCGCTGATCGTCGCGCGTCGGCCGGCGCGGATCGACTACGCGGGCTGGAAGCGCATCGATCGCGCGGAGCGCAAGGGCGGCGCCGAGACGGGCCGCCCGCGACGCCGGTTCACCCGTTGGCCCGACCTGTTGGGCGCGGCCGGCTGACTCCACCCCGAGGCTCCATGCAAACGATGGCCAGCGAAACCGATCCGTATCTGCCCTTGACGCTGGGCGAGGTCACGGCGGAAGTCGTGACGGATCTGCTCCGGCAGCAATTTCCCGGCACGCTGGTCACGAACCTGGCACTGGGTCGGGTCATTCCCGGCACCTGCACCAAGGTCCGGCTCCTGCTCGAGTACGACGACGCGGGTCATGAACACCGCCTGCCGCCCACGATGTACCTGAAGGGAGGGTTCGAGAGCCACGGACTCACGGGCCAGGTCTTTCCGCGCGAGGCGTGGTTCTATCGCCACCTCGCCGGCCCGATCGAAGGCGCGCTACCGAAGTGCTACTTCGCCGGCCGCAACGACCGGCAGGCGATCCTGCTGCTCGAGGACCTGCTCGCCCGCAATGCTCGCTTTGCACGCGCCTCCGACTCCGCGACCGTGCAACAGGTGCAGGCGTTGCTCACCGTGCTCGCGGCGGTGCACGGACGCCTCTGGGAGAGCGACGAACTGTCGACGCTCGCGGATGAAGCGCCCCGCACGAGCGGCAGCGCAGTCCTCGACTTCTCGAGCCTCGTCCTCTACCAGCCGGAGAACTTCGGGCGCATGGCGCAGTTACCCAGGGCCGAGGTCGTGCCGATGAAATTGCGGGATCTGGAGACCGCCCGACATTACCTCGAGCGCCTGGTCCGCGCGTTCGACGCCGGGCCGCGCTGCCTGATCCACGGCGACGCTCATCTCGGCAACACGTTCTATCCCAGGGACGGGAGCGCCGCCGGCTTCATCGACTGGCAGACCTATGCGCGCGGGCATTGGGCCTTCGACGTCAGTCACCTGCTTTGCACGGCGCTCGCTCCCGACCTGCGCCGCCAGTTCGAGCGACCGCTCCTCGAGCATTACCTCGGTGAACTCGAACGGCATGGCGGGCACAGCCCCGGCCTCGAGGTCGCGTGGGAATCCTACCGGCGCATGGCCTTCTACGGGTTCGCCTGGGCCCTCTGCCCTCCCGAACTGCAGGTCGAGGAGGTCTGCCGCACCTGTGCCGAGCGAGTCGTGGCCGCCATGGAGGACCTGGGGACGCTCGAGGCGCTCGACGACGGCGCATTCGGCTGATCGCGGCGGGAGTCCACGCTGGTCTGCGCCCCGCAAGGGGCGTAGAAGCTGGCATCAAACCGGCAGAAAAGGGAGCCCCTCGATGACTGGCCCTGCCTCTCCCGATCGCGCATTCGAAAAGCGGGCCGCGTCCGGGCTGCTCGACGTGTTGATCCGCGCCGGCCTCGTGTTCGCGCTGGCGGCCCTGTGCTACCGGATATTTGCGCCCTTCCTGACGCTGATGGTCTGGGCGCTGATCCTGGCCGTCGCGATGTACCCGCTCCACCAGGCGCTCGCGCGAAGGATCGGCGGCAGGCAGGGCCTTGCAGCGACCGTGATCGTCCTCGTCGGCGCCACGGTGATCGTTGCCCCAACCGCGATTCTGATGGGTTCGCTGGCGGACACCGTGCAGGAGTTCATCCACGGCGTGGAGAGCAACACGCTGCAGGTTCCCGCGCCGCGGCCGGACGTCGCCAACTGGCCGGTCGTCGGCAAGAGAGTCTTCGCGTTCTGGACCCGGGCGCACGAGGACCTGCCGGCCCTGGTGCAGAGCCTGCAGCCCAAGATCGGTGAACTCGCCAAGGTGGCGCTCGGCTTCGTGGCGGGGATCGGCGGCGACATCCTGAAGTTCCTGTTCTCGTTCGTCATCGCCGGCATCATCATGGCCTTCGGCGAGGCCGGGGCCCACAGCAGCGAGGCGATCTTCGCGCGCATCATCAACCGGCAGCAGGCCGGTTCATTTGTGAAGCTGTCGACCGCGACGATTCGTGCCGTCGCCCAGGGCGTCATCGGCGTCGCGCTGATCCAGGCGCTGATCGTCGGCCTGACGCTGCTGGTGGCGAAGGTGCCGCTGGCCGGCGTGCTCGCGGTGATCGTGCTGGTGCTCGGCATCGCGCAGGTACCGGCGCTGCTGGTCACGATCCCGGCGATCATCTACATCTGGTCGAGCGGCGCGTACGGCAATGGCGCGGCCATCGCGTATTCCATCGTGCTGTTCCTCGGCGGCATGACGGACAACGTCCTCAAGCCGCTGATGCTGGGCCGCGGCGTCGACGCCCCGATGCCGGTCATCCTGCTGGGCGCCCTGGGCGGCATGGCGGCAGCCGGGATCCTCGGCCTGTTCGTCGGGGCCGTGCTGCTCGCCCTCGGCTACCAGATCTTCATGAGCTGGGTCGCGTCGGGCACCGACGACCCGCCGCCGGAGCAGGCCGCGAAGTCCGCCGGCTGAGATTCGCTTCCAGGCGGGTCCGCCAGCGGTACACTGCGCGCGGAACGTTCTCGACCACCCGGCCAGGCCTTCCGGCGCGAGGTGCCAGATGTCATCGACGAACCGGGTCGCCATCGAAGCGTGGAACACGATCCTCTACGACAAGTTCCGCCGATTCCGGCACCTGATCGTCGAGGGAGTGTCGCCGCACAGTGACGCGGCCCTCGAGCGCTGTGGCTACGGGCCGGGCATGCGGGTGCTCGACATCGGCTGCGGATTCGGCGACACGACGCTGCGCATTGCCGAACAGGTGGGTCCCGACGGGGAGGCCGTGGGCCTCGACTGCGCGGAGCAGTTCGTTCGCGACTCAGAGGAAGATGCACGGCGCGCAGGCATCGCCAACGCGCGGTTCTTCGTCGGCGATGCGCAGGCCGGCGACCTCCAGGGCCCCTACGACCACGTGTTCGCGCGCTTCGGCACGATGTTCTTCGAGCTGCCGGGCGCGGCCATGCGCAACATCCGGCAGGCGCTGAAGCCGGGCGGCACGTTCATGCAGATCGTCTGGCGACGCAGGGAGGAGAATCCCTGGCTGCACGAAGCGGAGCTTCGCGTCCGCGAGATCGTTCCGGTCGTCGCCCACGAAGAGACCGACCAGGTGCACTGCGGCCCAGGGCCGTTCTCCATGGCTGGACCGGACATGGTTAGCAATCTGCTGCGCGCCGCCGGCTTCGAGAACATCAGCTTCGAGCGCTTCGACTGCGACATCTGCATCGGTCGCGACCTCGCGGACGCGATCGAGTTCGCCATGACGCTCGGCCCGGCCGGCGAGATCATCCGGCTCGCAGGGGCGGAAGGCGAGCTCCGCCGGCCCCAGGTCGTCGCGGCGCTCGGAGATGTGCTGTCCCAATTCGTTCGCAGCGATGGCGTCTGGGCGCCTTCGAGCACGTGGTTCGTGCGCGCGACCCGACCCGGATGAACGACTCGGAATTCATCCGCGCGATCGAGGACTGCACGCTGCCGGCGGCCGAGTTCACGCACACCGCGCATGTGCGCCTTGGGTACCTCTACCTGTGCTCGGGTTCGTTCGCGCAGGCCATCGAGCGGACCTCGTGCACGATCCGGCGCTACGCCACCTCGCTCGGCGCGCCGCAGAAGTATCACGAGACGATCACGGTGGCCTACCTGGCGCTGATTCACGAGCGACTCGCGGAAAACGGCGACGGCGGCGGCTGGGAAGGATTCGCTGACGCGAACGCCGACCTCTTCGACCGCGGCCTCCTGCTGCGATCGTACCGGGCCGTGCAACTCGATTCCGAACTGGCGCGCCGCGTCTTCGTGCTGCCGAGAGCGGACGTCACCTCCTCTCGTGCATCGCAGACTCGAGGCGGGCCGCGTCAGTCCATTTCTTCCAGCGGCTCGCGTTCGCCGCCGGGCTCGACCCAGTAGACCTGCTTGTGTCCGCGGGCATTCATTTCATTCGCCACGCGCTCGGCTTCCGCCCGGCCCTGAAACTCAGCGACCACGAACCGATTGCCGTTGTCGTCGATCCTCACGACGCGCCACGACTCGACCATGATCAGTGAACGAGGCGCCCGGGCCGCCCGCAGCACAGCTTGTACTTCTTGCCAGACCCGCAGGGGCACGGCTCGTTGCGCCCGACCTTGGGCTCGGCACGCCGCACCGTCTTCTCTTCGCGCTGTGCGCGCGCCGACGCGCGCCGCTCCGCCGCGAAGTGCCGGTATGCCCGAGCCGCGCCGGTTGCCATCCAGATCCGGAGTTCGCTGGTTTTGTCCTTCGTGAGCGGTTCCGTCGGGAAGTCCGGATCGATGTCGCCAGCGACCATCGCGATGGTGAGCAGGTGCCCCTCGTTCTCGTCCGTGATCAAGGGCGCCCAGCCTTGCCGGCGCATCGCCACACCGCGCATGAACCCCCGCGCCCAGCGCCGCCCCGGCACTCCCCGCTCGTCCGCCTCGTCGTAGAGCGGTCCGTACATGCCTTCGGCTTCGAACTCCGCGGCGATCGCGTTCCAGTGCCGCATCATCAGTCCGAGCAGAGCCGTCGCCTGCTCGTCGCTCTCGAAGGCGTTCTCGTCGGGCAGTTCCCCGCCCCACACCTCGTTCAGGTACTCGCTCGGCATGACAGTTTCGGGCCCGGCAACGAGCGCGCAGAAGAATCCGTCGAGCTCCTCGACCGACATGGCCCGCGGGTTGCGAATGCCGTCGAGAAACGTCGCCAGTTGGTCCAGTTCGTCATCCGACAACGGCTCTTTTCCGGCTTTCAGGATGCTCATGCGGCGATCTCGGGTCGGG
>CAZRKS010000002.1:32581-78508 GCA_964600315.1 uncultured Steroidobacteraceae bacterium
CGACAACGGCTCTTTTCCGGCTTTCAGGATGCTCATGCGGCGATCTCGGGTCGGGCAAGTCAGAAACCGGCCTTGAATGTAGCAGACCGTGCGGCGCGGCATCGGCCGCACGCATCACGACCTCCCCGCGCCTCACCCAGTTGATGGCCACGCCGGCCACCACGCCGCCGGCGGCTCGAATCGCCTCTGCATAAGCCTCGAGCTGCGCCGCATAGGCGGCGAACGCACCGAGCGGATCGTCGATCGCGTCCGACTTGTGGTCGACGATCCACGCGCCGTCCGACGTCTCGACGACGAGATCCGCGGTGCCTGAGACGACCGTGCCTCGTGCATCGACAGCGAGCAGAGGCCATTCCCGTCGAACCTCAATCGGCGCAAGTCTTCTGGCCAGCCACTCCTCGAACCGCGCCACCGCCGAAGACACCTGCCCGACGTCGGACGCGCTCATGGCCGTGCCCGTGATCACGGGAAGCCTTGCCGCGAGGTCGGGCCGCGCTCCCAGCACCTCGAAAGAGCGGTGCAGAAACGAGCCGAGCGCCACGCCCGTGAGGCCGACCTCGACGTGCAGCGCATCGCCGTATCGCTCGACCGCGAGGCCGCCGATCGCAGCCGCTTCCACGGTTGACGACTCGAGCACCAACGCCGACGGCGTACGGGTGTCCGGCGTGAGGCCTGCCGGCACGACGCCGGGTCGTACGGCGCGACGGCCGTACACCGGCAGCTCAGCCTCGCGAGGAATCGCGCCCAGATCGAGATCCTCGGGCAGTTCGCTCGACCCCGGTGTGACTCGGCAGGCGAACTTCGCCCCAGCCACCGTCAGTTCGTTCTTGATGCGCGCGACCTTGCCGACGTCGGTCAGGATCGACCAGTACGTGGTAACGTTTCTGCCCGAAAGATACTCCGGCCACTCGAGCACCAGCTTGTCGCGTGCGCGGGTGAGTGCCACGTACAGGAGACGTCGCGCCTCCGTCTGCGCGATCGGCTCGAGTTCCGCCAGGAACTCGTCGTTCGTCTCCGGCGCCGCGAACTTCGGGGCGTACTCGATACGCGCCACGTCCAGCAGTCGCGACAGGTCGTCAAACGTCGCGTAGCCGAGTCCGAGATCCGGCAACCGGGCCCCGACCTCGCGATCGAGTCCGCACACCGCCACGACCGGCCACTCGCGCCCTTTGGAACTGTGCCACGTCGTGAGCACGACCGACTCTTCGTCCAGCACCCGCGGCTCCGGCTGCTGGTCGCCGTCCTCGAGTTCCACTCGCGCGTCGAGCCACGCCAGGAACGTCTGCACGCCGGAGCCATGGAATCCGCCGTACGCCAGCGCCTCGCGGTTGGCCTCCATGAACTCCGCTGCCTCGGCGAGAAGCTTGAGCAGATTCGCGCGCGCCTGCTCACCGTCCGGCCATCGGGCCACGGCATCGAAGAGCCCGAGTGCAGCAATCACATCCGCGACGAGTGTGTACACCGTGCGCTCCGCGACGCCCCGCGCAAAATCATCGAGCTTCGTGAGCAGCGGCTCCTCGATCCGTCCGCTCCGAATCAGCTGGCTGAGCCCGTCCTGCAGGCTGAGCGATCCGAGCTCCGTGACCGCGAGATAGAGTGCCGCATGGCGATCGGCCGGGTTCGCGAGGTACGCGAGTGCCTGCCGCGCGATCTGAACCGCGCGCGATGCAAGCCACCCTTCCGCCTGCAATCGCACGCGGAGGCCCTGGGCCCGGAGCACTTCGGCATAGCTCGCAAGCATCGGATTGGTCGGACACAGGACCGCGATGTCGCCACCCTTGAGCCGGCGCGGCTGCCGGGTCCGCCGGTCGATGATGGTCTGCCCCTCGTCGTCGAGCAGCGCCCGGATCCGCTCGCCCACCGCGGCCGCCCGCACTGCATGCTGGTCTTTCTTCGCTTTTGTGGTGAACGACACCAACTCGAGCGGCACAGGCTCCGTGGTCCTCCGCTGGGGCGTTAGAGCGATGTACGCATCGCCGAAGAGCCCGGGACCCAGCGCATTCACGAACTCCATCAGGCGTGGCTGCGAGCGCCAGTTCTTCGTGAGTGGCTCGCACTCGGCCGGGTTCTGACTTGCCAGCGCCTCGAACAGGCGCGGGTCCGCACCCTGGAAACCCATGATCGCCTGCTTGAGATCCCCCACCACGAGAGTCGGCACCCCGGCGGCCGCGAGCTGCCACACCAGCGCAAACTGCAGCGGGTTCGTGTCCTGGAACTCGTCCACGACCACGCAGTCGACGCGACCCACGAGCGTGCCGAGCACGTCTGGCCGTTCACGCAGCAGTCGTCCCGCCCTTGCGATCATGTCGCTGTAGTCGACGAGTCCCGCCTCGCGCTTGGCCGTCTCGTAGTGCACCAGCACGGCCTGCCCGGCCGCGAGCAGCGCCTCGATGTGTCGCCGGGCATGCGCGAGCGGTCCCGGATGGCTCGGCAGCGCATCGGCGGCCGACATGACGTCCGACGTCAGGTCGTCATAGGGCGCCGGCAGCGCCGACCCGCGCATCGACTGCCTGAGCTTTCTCAGCTTCTGCCACAGCCCCCAGTCGGACTCGAGCGCGTCGCGCTTGCGCGCCACGCTCAGGTTACCGAAATCCTTCTGCAAGGCCTCCGCCGCCGTCTTGCTCGAGCCGTACCGGGACGCGAGACTTTCCGGGAACTGCTGCAACAGCGTCTCGACGCTCTGCCGCAGCGCCGCACTCAACTGTGCTCCGTCTCCCACCGGCCCGTAGCGCTCGGCGATGAACGCAGCCGCCTGCACCGCGTATTCGTCCGAGTATGACCGCCATCCGACCGAACGCAGCAGTTCCACGATCCTGAGCAGATCCTCGCGGAACAGGTCCTCCGGTGTCTTCTCCGCACCGAACACGTAGACGTAGCCATAGGCCGCGAGGTTCGACGCGATTTCGTTCGCCGGCTCGCTGCGCGCCGACGCGAGGCGGATCAGCGCGTTCTGCTCGTCCTCGTTCAGGAGCCGTGGCTGCGGCGAGGTGCCGGACTCGAATGCGAACTCCGTGAGAATCCGCAACCCGAAGCCGTGGATCGTGGAGATGTAGGCTTGATCGAGCCGGAGCGCATCCTCGACTCGCCCCATCGCGAGCAGCTTCGAACCAATGCGTTCCTTGAGTTCCGCCGCCGCGGCTTCGGTGAACGTCACCGCAATGATCCGCTCGGGCGCCACCTTCCCTTCCGCCACCCACTCACCGAGCTTGTCCTGGATGCTGTGGGTCTTGCCCGAGCCGGCGCCCGCCGGAATGAGCGTGAGTGGCGGCAGGCTCACGGCTCGCCCTCCTCATCCTGAAGCGTGTACGCCGCGATGAGCGGACTGGCGTCGAGCGCATACGGCGTGATGCCCGCCTCCTTCTCGAAATACTCGCGGTCGCTCGCGCGATTGAGCCTCAGGGTTCCGGCCCGAACCTCTCTGAGACGTTGCGCGATCAACGCCAGCGCCTGACCCGCGATGTCGCCGTCGACGGTCCGCCAGGTCGGAATGGCGGAGGCTCCCGGCAGCGCCGAGTCGGACAACGCCACCTGATCGTTCATCAGGTAGTACACGACGCCCGTCTCGGCCGCAGTACGCAGGCGCGCCGCGAGTTCCGCCTTCTCCGGGTCCTTTGGACCGCCGCTCGCCAGCATCGCCCGATAGAGGCTCGCCTGGCTGTCGAATCCCTTCTGCATCTGCGTCAGTCGCTTGCGGGAGCTCGAACGCTTGTAATCGACGACCAGCAGTCGGTTGCCCGGCAGCCGGAGAATCAGGTCCGTCTGGCCATGCACCGCGATGTCGCTCCACCTTCCGGCGAGCCACTCCTCGGCAGCGACGACTTCCGCACCCAATTGCCCGAGGGTGTCGCGCCAGGCCTGCGCTGCCTTGATCGTCTGCGCCGTGAAGTGCCGCCGCTCGACCGTCCACTGCGAGCCACGCAGGAACGGCGCGATCCGCTTCAGCACGTCGTCGAGCGCTGCCTCCACTCGCTCCGGTATTTCCTCGCGCGTCGGCAGACTGACATCCGGCGCAAAGAGTCCCTCGAACAACTCGTGCGCGACGGTACCGAGGAGCGCGGGGTTTGTGGCCTCGGGCGCCCACTCGAGCGGCTCGGCCTCGAGGCGCCGCAACAGCCACGCGAGCCGCGACACCATCAGCGTCTCGAGACTGCTCGGTGATTCCGGCTTGGGTCGTCCGCGTTCGTCGACCCGCAGCGCCACCAGATCCTGTTCGAACTGCAGGTCTGCGGTATGCAGCACGCGCGGCGGCTCAGGGATGGCAGGCGCCGCGAGGGCCACGTCACGCGCGTCCGCTCGCTCCGCGACCGAATCCAGCTCGACGACGAGTTCGTCTGCCGTTTCCGGACCGTCGAACAGCTGGTGCATGAACACCAGGCTCTCGGAGGCCGGCTGAGCCGTTCCACTCGGGTCGCGCCGCGGCACAAGAAAGGTCACCGCCTCTGCGACCGCCCCCAGTTGCCTTCGGAAGCGTGCTCTACGCCGCCCGAGTTCCTGGGCCGGCGTATCGACGGGAAGTACCGTTTGTTTGCGGACCTCGTCGAGATCTGCGGCCGAGAACACGGCGTTCCTGCCGAGAGCGGCCGGGTAGCGCCCCTGCGAAAACCCGAGCACGATCAGCCGTCGCACCGGTCGCCACGGCTCCTGGCCTGAGCGCCAGATCGTCACGCCCTCGAGGTTGAAGTCCGGTGTCTCCCCCGAGGTGAGCAGCCGCGGAGTCGCGGCGCGACGCAGCCCGGCCCAGTCAATCGTCCGAGCCGTGGTCAGCGCTCCCGCGAGCTCGTCCACCGTGACTCGCGCTTGACTGGCATGCACGGCAAATTCATCGCCGCCCTCGAGCAAGGACGCAAACTTCACGAGCGCCGGCCCCAGCGTCGCGGGTTCCGTGTCGCCCTCGCGCAGCAGCGACAGCATGGCGCGCATGTCCTTGCTCGCACCCTTGGGCGCCTCGAGATCGTAACGGCCATCCATCACGGTCTGCGCCAGCACCGCGCCCTGCTCGCGTGACCACGGCATCAACGGCGACGACAGGCACACGGCCAATGCCATCGCCGGTGCCGGCTTTTGCCGGCAGTACAGGAAATGAAACACGACTTCACGCCCGAGATCGCGCCGCCAGCGTTCTGCCGGCAACCCGGAAAGCGCGAGACCCCCGAGCCGGAATGCATCCTCGACCGCGATCGCGTACTCGAAGTCATCCGGCAGCAGCAGCCCGATTTGCGCAGGCTCGAGACTCGCGTCCTCCGCGAGGAGCCGCTGCACCATGCCGGCCGCCACCTCGGCTTCCTGCAGGAAGTCCCGCACGCCGATCCACTGCACGGACTCGTCGAGCGCCGTCTTGCTCTCGCTGGCGCTGTAGAGGCGCGATTGCAGAACGCCGAGCGCGCCATCGGCAACAGGCTCGGTCGAATTCCCTAGCACTTGCTGCAGAACACCAACCAGCGCCGCATCCGCCCCGACCGCCGCATCGCGATTGAGCTTTTCAACGAGCGCTCGCTGCCAGCGCGACAACGCGGGGACATTCTCCACGTTCTCCACGTGCTCCACGCGCAGCATCTGCAGTGCGTCATGTCGCTCCGCGGACAGCAGATCCCGGATCACCGCCAATTCCGGTGGCAACCGTCCGTCCAGCGTTTCGGCCAGGCGCATTAGATCGGCCAGGTGACGACGCGGCCGCTCCGGCAGCTTCGCCACCCCCGGTTGCTCGACATCGCTCTCGAGGTCCGTCGCCGACAGAACCTCCACGAGCGCAGCCGCCACGGCGTCGGCGGTTTCCGCAGGCGACACCGAAAGGCTGTCTGCCCAGAACGCGTCCTTGAGCTTCTCGAGCGCCGCGCGAAAGACCTGCGGCCAGTCGTCAGGCGGCGCCGGTACCAGGTACGCACGTCGCGCCCACTCGAGAAGTTCCGGCCAGGAGCCCACGACGACGCCCGAACAGGCGCCCTGCTCCGCAATGAGGCGCCGGACCCGCCGGGCGGCGCTTCCGTCGGGGACCAGCAGGAAACGGAATGTCTGTGAAAACACGCAAGTACCACTGGCGGGGCCCGCTTCCGTGCGCTTGTGGGTTCTATGGTTGACCACCGCGCTTACTCGTCGTCTCGACCGGTCAGAAGAAATTCGAGTCGGTCGCATTCCGCGGCGACGTCTCTGACCGTTAGCAGAAATTCCTCACGGCTGAGGCCGACCTTCGGAAGCCAGGCGCGCCCGACCAATCGTCGCTTAGAGTCCAGTCCAAATCCAACGAGTCCCATCCCCCGGTTTGCTTGCCAGATGAGCGATGGCAACTGCTCTATCGATTTTGCAGCAGCCGCACGTGTTACGACTGCGCTCAGCAAGACCTCATCGTCGGTCTCGGACAATTCGACGGCATGACTTCGGCCCCCGGCAAATTCAACGCAGACCGCCCCGTTGTCGTTGCGATATCCCTCCGCCTCTAACCAACGCTCAAGCCTAGCGTCCATCGCGGAATTCTTTCTGAAGCTGCGGGGTAAATGCCTCCATCGCCGCATCCTGCCCGGGTATCAACGCGCGTTCGATCTCGTCGGCGCGCTTGATGACCCGCCGGAGGAGCGCCCCTACTCTCGCCTTGTCGTGGGTCTCGTCCACCGCCAGGGCCACGATGTCTTCCAAGGTCAAGTCGTATTGATTGTTGTCGGTAATGACCGCTCCGATCCGAATGGGGCGCTGCAGCAATACCTCGGTGATTTCGTCGTCGCGTATGCCGATGCCGACTCGCCCAATCGGACTGATGCAGCGCACATAGAGGCGCCCGTCGCGCGACTGAAGGAACAGCGAGAACGGCTGTCGGCGCCCCTCGAAGTGAGCTGTTCCGAGCAGCGTGCCGGGCGCGCTGGATTCGTCCCATTGAATATCCAGGCCACCCACACGACTGCCTTTCAGACCCTGGAGTCGCTCCATGGCCCGATCCCCCGCATTCACACCGACCACCAGCCCTCGATATCGGCCAACCAACAACTTGTCTTGGACCGGAAACGCCGACTCCAAACGGCCTGTGATGGACTCCGGGATCGTTGCGGCCCGAGCGAATTCTCGCTGCGTGTTGACCTTGTGATCGCCGGTGACTTTGACCGCAAGATTCGAGTGCATGAGGCGAAGGAACGTGTCCATGCGCGAAAGAACCCTTTTCACCTGAAGTAGCTCCACCGTCTCGCGCAGGTACGGCATGTAAACTTGCAGCTTCTCGTCTCCGCCTGGCTCGCGCTCCAGTCGACCGAGTCGCCGCTCGGTCAGCGAACGAACCCGATCAATCCGACCGGTCCGCTGCTCCATGGCCGACGGTGTCCAGGAAATGCCGTAGTGGTAAACGCGGTCGCAGAAGGTATGCAAATCCTCACCCTCCTGGAGAAGATCGGTCGTCACCAGCACGAACGGATAGCCCGGCAATCGAAATTGTCTGACGAGTGTTTGGTTGACCTGCCCCGACATGCCGCCGATGGGCTGCTGACGACCAAACAACTGCCCGACCTGAACGCTGCAGTCCCCCAGATTGGGCACATTTCGCAATCCGGGCAGGTTGAGGTCGAGGATCGTTTCGAAGTGCTCGGCGATCTGGCTGAGTTCGTCGTACGCGCCCCACTCACGGGACTCCAAAGGCGTTTGCCGCTGCCGCTCGATCAGCTCGATGTAGCGTTCAATGAGAACCGCACTCGGCAGCGACTCCGTGTCTTCGCGGCTGCGCAGACTCAAGGAGTCAACGCCTTGGACCACCAGCACGTACAAATCGACGAACGCGTGGCCGAGCCGTGCGGCCGCCTGGAGCAGCTCCCGGCGCAGCTCTCGCTCACGGAACTCGTCTTGCGCCAGAACCCCGGTTCGCGGCGGAAACAGCGTCTCCTTGAGGGCTGGATACGCGTCAAGTCTGGTGAACAGAGTTTCTTCCGTTAGGAACTCTCCGATCTCCGGCGCCTCGGCGCGTGGTTTCGCACGCTTTGACGTCAGGAACTTGCCATGCCAAGCCGCGAGCGCACGCCGGTGAGAGGGACCCTGCACTTCAGTGAGAAGACGCACGGCGGCTGCCTGTACCGCGAAGAAGCGATCGCCTCGGGCCAGTCTTTGGGCCGACGGCAGAAAGTCGGCTGAACCAACGCGTAGCTGCTCCGCAAGGTCGCTCGGTGATCGATTGGTTACCTCACTCAGGCGATCGGCCACTTGCCGCGGCGGGCACTGCAGGACCCAAGCGACCCAGTTGTCCTGGAAGAACGTGGCGTAGGCGGAACTCGCTACCTGCAGGCGCTCCTGTAGTCTCGCGCCACTGAAGACACCCTTGGGCCCCTCTCCGCGGAAGAACCACGCGAAAAAGGTGTCCTGCGCTCCTTGATCAGCGCCTGCCGGGTCAGCCCCGAATGTCCCCGGTACCCCTGACACGCCAAGCTTCTCGACCACGCTTGCTCGCTCGACCTGATACTTGTCGACAATTGCGTCAAATTGCCGCTGGGCATTGATCGGCAACTCGCTTCGAACCCGGCCGATCAACCAGTGGTCGTAGCGCTCGTCGAGCTTGCGCTTGATCTCTTTGACCGACGCGACCCGTCGAACGAAGACGAGCGCTTTACGGCCCCGATTCCAACTCCCATCAAGCGCGTCCACCAGTTCATCCATCTTCGGATGTGGCATTTCGCGCCCTCCGAAGGCCTTGCGATAGGACCGCGCGAGCCCATTGATACTGTCGACGTCGATTCCGTCGCGCTCTTCCGCCCGATCCGCCTGGTCGGGATCATCAAACGGGCTCTCATCGCCTTTCACCTTGGCGGTCTCCAGAAAGCTCTCAAAGGACGCCAACATGCCCATTTCAAAGCACGCGCCAAACCGCTCGTGCTGCAGAATTTCCGATACTTTCTTTTGCACCAGGGCAACGACCAGGCGTCGCCGATCGTCTGTGACCTCGATGGGCTGATCATGAGTCTTCATGCCACCACGTCGCCATTCCCGGCGGTACATGTTTCTGGTGTGCTCGGCTCCCGCGATGTTGATGGCCGTGACCCGCCGCACCAGAAAATCGCTCGCGACCCGCTTCTTGACCTCGTCGGACTCTTCCTGGGACTTCAACTCTGGGAACTTGTATCCAAGCCCAAATACTTCCAGCTGGTTCCACAGATGCAGGTAGGACTCCTCGATGGGTGTGGCTGAAAGGAACAGTACCCGCTTGGCACGAGGCCCATAGCCCGGGAAGAGATCCTGCCTGCGACGCCCCGATGGATGCCCAAACGCGAGTCCAAGCACGCGATTGCGAGCCGCCACATTTTCGCGAAACCCGTGTTTGAGGTGATGCCCCTCATCCACGATTAGAAGGTCAAACACCGGCAATGCACAGCAAATGGCCTGAGCGATGTTGTCCTTGAATTCCTGCCGGCTGCGAAGATCGAATATCTCGCCTGGCAGCCACGGAAGATAGGTTCGCAGCGCCCGGCGGAGCCGATCAGCGGATGCCGCGTCGACGTCCGTCGTTCCTCCCAGTCCGAGGCTGAAACTCGTCATTCGCGCAACAAAGTCGCGTCTGTCGTCCAGCACGCTTTCACGAACCAGGTCGAGCAAGCTCTCGCAACGAGCGATCGGCCGCGCAGGTCCACCATCGACCGCCCTCACTCGCAAATCATTGACCTTGACGTTGTACTGAGTGAAGTTCCTCAGCTCGTTGATCCACTTCATCTGGATATTCTGTCTCGGCGCAATGATCATCACGCGGAAGCCAGGATTGAAGTGCCGGAACAGCGCCATCGCTCCGAGGGCGACGTATGTCTTGCCCATCCCGACCTCATCCGCGAGGTAGGCAACGCCGTGGCGGTTTAGGATGTTGTGTATTGCGACGGCGCCCTCGAGTTGCTCCCGCGACCGCCGCTGACCACTCGCGTCCGGCTCCAGACGGCGAGAGAAGTCCAGCAGTTGTTCAGCCGCCTGGAGATCAATCATCGACGATCTCCCGAGGCCGTGCTCGCCGAATGAACTTGCCGTCGAACCAGTCCAGGAACGTTCCCATCTGCTCCGAGGATCGTTCGATGATTCGGTTACGAACCGCCTCGTGTGCAGCAATGCGCTCGCGAAGTCGCGTCACCTGTAGCTGTCTCGACTGCCAGTACTCGGGATACTGTGCAGGCAGAACCTTGAGCAACTGCTTGCAGCAAAGAAGGAGAACGTAGCGCTCCACGTCGTCAGTGACTCTTGGGTCCGATTCGAGTCGATCCAGGAGCGTGCCCAGCGAATCGTACTTCTCTCCGAACAATCGATAATCCGCAGCCGCGTCGTTCTTGTCGTCGAGACTCCCGCGAACCTCACGCTCAAGGCACGTGAAGGCGTGGAAGATGCCGGAGAAGCGGTCGAAGAAAGTCTCCGGCCGAACAAAGGCTTTCAGGTCAGTCGCGATATCCATATCGGTCTGGACTGCGAGCTTTGCCGCCAGGTGATTACCGACGTAGGCCGCGCGCTGGTCTGGGGTTAGCAATGCCCAGTATTCGAGGATCTCGGACGCCGTCAGGTCCATCAGCAGCGACGGCTTTCCGGCCATGTTGAGTTCCTGAACCAGGACTCTGGCCACACCTTGGTCCGAATAGCTGACGTCAATGAAGGCCGTCTCCCGAAGGTGCTCCGACAACCGTACGTTCACCGCATCGGGAAGTTCGTCCCATTGGCCTCCAACCAATGGTGGGAGTTCGCCGATTACGACACCTCCGGCCAGCAACCTCAGCGGAGGACAGGGCTTGTCGCTGTCCCAGTAGCACTGCCCATGGTTCGTGGACCAGTCGAAGCGCATCTGCACTGGCGCCGCCGTCTTGAGGTCGGTCTCGTCCTTCGGCTTCGCCGCCTCGAACTTGTCGGGCTTGTACTTGTTTCTCTCAAGCCAGAACTCGGGCTGCCGCTGCGGTTCAACCTCTACCAGCACACCGGATTCCAGGTTTCCACCTTCGCTAAAGGCAGGGTTCGTAAGGTTCGGCGATCCTAGGAAGATGTACTCGGCTTTAGGCTTGCGAGAAAAGAAGCGGTAGACTTTTGCGTGCACGTAGCGCTGGAGAGCATCCGATGAGCTTCCCATCGCGAGCAAGTCCTTGGGCAACGCTGACCAGTACGTCTCCGGTAAGGACGCGACGTCTTTGAATATCCCTTCCGCCATCAGCGCTTCCCCTTCCTGGCCGACAGGAAGAAAGACTCGCACCTCCTTTGGATCGAATCGGTCGCGGAGATCTCGAAGTGGCTTGCAGCGCATTGCCCGATCAAAGAACGGCGATATCACCTCGAGATACATACCCCGCAGCCGACTACCCGCGATTCGATCGAGGAAATCCGGAATCGATTCAGAGCCGTTGTAGAAATGAGCGTGCAGGCGGCCCGCCTCACTCTTCTGCTTGCGCTGCTCCGTCTTCCTAAGGAAGTCGATGATGAACTCGGCAGCCCCGTGCTGGCCGTCCGGCGCAGCCCTCTTGCGGAGTGACTTCAGGTAGTCAATGAGATCCTCCCGCAACACTGTCAGGTCACCCTCTCGGATCTCCTCGATGTGACAAGCTTCGACGTTCTCCCACCAGCCGGCCCTGGTCAAATTGGCCGACATCGTCGCGACCAACAGACTGCGCTCAACGGAGCCATCGTCCTCGGGTGCCGTTTCTACTAGTAGAAAGATGTTCTTGGCGTGGAACACCCCGGTAGGCTGTTTGATCGGAATTCGTGCGACATCGAGAGAGGCGCCGCCTTCTCCACCGGCGACTAGGCCATGTATGTCGTAATACACGGCAACGCGTCCCGACAAATTCCGAAGCCGATCCTCCAATTGGATCAGCCGGACTTTCGCAACATGACTCAGCGGCGCCTCGAACAGGACGGGCAGGACGTCCTGTTCGAAGAACGCCGGAGCAAATTCGTATGTTGTGAATACGGCGGCCGTGACCTGGCGGGATCCAATCCGCTCCTGAATCTGTTCGGACAGGGCTGCGGTCGGGACGTCGGTCATTTCTTGACCTCGCGTAACCCGATCGCAACTTGTCGCAGAGACTCAAGAAAGTACGGAAACCGCCATAAACCGGGAAGTTCCTTGCGCTCCGGCAAGTTCCCGGCCTCCTCTTTCAGCTTTACTCGAAGGCGGCCGCGATCCAGTTCGACCCACGCCGCACCGCCGCGCTCACCCATCACCAGAGCATTGTGCCGGACCAGTAACTGCAGTAGCTCCGCGTACTGGCCCGCTCGCAGACAGTCAGCGAGTGCACACCAGGACGTGGTTAGTTCCTTGGGTAGAGCCGAAACGGTCTTGGCGATGTTCGTAAACTCGCCCGCCCTCACCGAGGGGTTACTGCCACCCCATTGTTCTTGCAGTCGGGTCGCAATCTGGCCTAGCTGACGACCCTCAAGCGTCAAGAGATAGGAAAACAAGGCCGTAGCAGGTGCCAGAACCGATTCACACGCCAGGATGTCCTGGAGGCGTTTGGCAAGCTCCGTGCCCTGGTGACCGCGCTTCTCCGCTGCCCGTGCGAGGCCGCCGACCACCGTAGGCGACCATCGGAACTCGTCATCGCCGGGTAGGCCCTCAATCAGCTCGGCCAGAATCGGTTGCAGGCCCTTCAATTCATTCTCTCGCCCTCCGTGCAAGAGATGAAACCTGTAGAACTCTCGCTCTCGCGGCGTCACTGAAGGTCGGAGATACTTGCCTAGCGCATCCACGATTCCGGAACTGTCGCGATCGATGTCGAATCGCAGCAGTTGCTTGCGCATCAAGTGATCGAGAAATTGCTGCCCTGCCCGAGACTTCGGGTTGAGCGCGTCCGAGTAGGTCTTCTCCACAAAGGCCTTTACGGCTTCCGGTCCGCCCGCTTCTTCCGCGAGCCGAACCGCGTCCAAGTGAAGCAAGCCTGAGGCCCGTGCCGGCCCGATGTAGAGTCCCCAGATTCCGTACATCCGTTGATTGCCAAGAATCTGGTGCTCACGCCCCGCGGACAGCGCGACGCGTGACGACTCCAGCAGGTTACGGCTGACGCGTTCCACACCGCGGAAGCGCTGCTGCAATTTCCGATGGCGAATGTAGCCCGCCAACTGCTCCCACCGAAGAAACGCGTCGACATCACCTGCAAAATCGGCATCCGGACCCCTCCGCTCGAGGAGTGCCGACCCGACCAGCAGAACGGTGAAGTCCCGAACCGATGAGCTGACGGTCGTCAGATTGCCCACGACCCTCCGACCAAGCGCTGTCCAAACCGTCTGAGCGCCCAGCGGATCCCTCGAGCCCTTGATTCGTGCCCGGCTATCGATTTCGGTCAGGAACGGACCCTGCAACATTAGCCCTTTGCCACCGCTTGATACTGCTGCTCAGTGACGCGCCCGGAGCTCACCTCGAAAAGGACACCGTGATCGCCGTCCGACTGTGACCAGAACTGCACGTAAACGATCCTCTGCGCTTTGGCGTGATTTCGAGGACGTAGCACGAGCTTCCGGCCGCGACGTCTTGAGCGGGTTGATGAGGACTCCCTTGTACTCGAACGGCCGCCACGGCGCCCCGTCCCGCGCCAGCATCTCGGTGAGCTGCACCCGCGGCGGCGACGCCCCACCTCTGCCTTTTCCGCTACCCGTCGGTGATGACGGCGGCCTCTGAGGTGCAGTACCCATGTCGCTCCCTCCCCGATTCCGTTCATGGAGATCGACCGGGAGAAGCTAACCCCGGCCCACACCCCAAACATCCGCATTTGCCACCGAACGCGGGACTCTCTGCCCCTCGTCGTCTCGGCACAGTCTCGCAGCGTGCGGGCTCATGGCGTGAGCCTCGGACGCCGTGATCCGCGGATGCAACTCGTGCCAGGGCGTCACGGCCGACCCCCGGCCAGCACGCGCAGCGACTGCTCGAGCTGCTCATTGCGGATTCTCTGCACGTCGACCTCACGCGCGAGCTGCGCAATCCTCACCTGCTGGTGCGATGTCGCGGCCGCCCTTGCCAGCGCCTCGAGGAGTTGCACTTCGTCCGGGTCCGGCAGCGTGGAATTTGCGTGCGACCCGTACAGCACGACGGCCGTGACTGCATGTTGCGTCACGACCGGAATCGCGAGCACAGGATGCGCTGCGCCATCCGGCATGCCGTCCGGCAACCACTGCCGGTCGCCATCCAGGCGAAGTGCCGCGTGCTCGGCCTGCAGGTACCTTACGAGGAGGCTCTCGGCGTCGAGGCTCGAGGCATGCCCATCGCCCCAGCCCACGGCCCGCACCCTCTGCAGCGGCCCGTCCGCTGACTCCCGATCGAACAGGGCCGCCGACGCGAGATCGAGGTTGCGCGCCGGCTCGACCACCACGGCGTCCGCGATGCTCTGCGCGGTGTTAGCGAACGGCAGCGCGGCCGTCACCTGCCGCAGTCGCTCCTCCGCCGCGTGATGCTTGCGGAACAGGACCCTGTCGACCAGGGAGTTGATGGTGTGCGAGGCCCGGTGCAGCACGAGACCGAGCCCGATCGCCGCGAGTCCCTCGAGGCCCAACGCGAGCCGTGAATGCTCGATCATGCGACCGAGCAGCCAGTGCACGACCGTGAGGAACAGCAGCACCAGGGTCGACACGATGCCGTAGACGACCGTGCGGCTGATCGCGAACTGCACGTCCAGCACGCGTTCGCGCAGGATGGAGTAGCCGAACGACAACGGGAAGACGACGAGGTTGGTGACGGCGAACAGCCACTGCCCCGGAGTCAGGGCGCTGGCGCTCAAGGAGCCTGAGACCGCAAAGCGCGTGACGAACTGGACGGCCCACAGGACGTACAGCACGAACGCGAACGACATCCCGAGCAGACCCCAGCGCAGTCGGGCCCTCGCGACTCCGTCCGAGTGTCGGTATCGGCCGACGAATGCCCCGATGGCCGTGAGCAGACACGAGACGGTCCCGGTCGCCCAGAAAATCATTGCGCCGCTCGGGAACAACTCGCGCTCGAACGGCGCCACGTACATCTCGCGGCACAGGTAGGCAAGCCAGAGCAGGAAGAGCGAGATGCCGACGGCCCATTTCCACCACGGCCAGCCGGGCGACGTCGCCCGAGGAAAGGCCACGGCAAAAGGAAGCAGCCAGACCACCACCGCCAGGCTGAACGGCGGCACGAAAGCCTGAGCCTGAAGGTGACCGGTCGCCTCGAACGCGAGATAGTAGTTGGCGTAGAGGACCGACGGGTTGCCCGAGGTCCCGAAGATCAGGAAGCACCACGTCATCACGCCCGGACGCGCCCACACCAGGAACACCGCCATCAGGAGGAACGTCGCCCCGCTGACCATCCGGATGACCAGCGCCGCGCGATCATTGAAAGTCGGCAGGAACGCGATCCGCTCCGGCACCAGCGTCACGATCGAGCGCGTGCCGTTGGCGTGCCGCACCGGCAAGGTCCCGGTGAAGCCCTCCGGCATGTGACGATAGCTCGCCAGCACCCAGTCGTCGGGCCGCATCGGATCGAACTCGAGCACGTCGCCGGGCGTCAGGCCGGCACGATCCGCCGGCCCGTCCGGGCTGATCGTCGTGATCTGCTTCGCGTGATCGCCGATCCAGGCGCCGCCATACCCGAGGTCGGCGCGATACAGATCGAATGTCTTCACCAGCGGCCAGTAGGTGGCCTGGACCAGCACCGCGAGCGCGAGCGCCATCAACCCGTTGACGACGCGCACCCAAGTCCGTGACGGCGCGAAGCGCGTCATCGCCGCCGGCCTCACGCTTTCTTGAGAAAGCAGGTCTTGAGCACCAGCGTATTGCGCCCGCTCCCGCACTCGACCGCTTCCTCGTCGTCCTCGATCAGCCGGATGTTCTTGAAGGACGTGCCGCGCTTCAGCGTGTCGGACGATCCCTTGACCTTGAGGTCCTTGATCACGACGACCGAATCGCCGTCCTTCAGTTCGTTGCCGTTACTGTCTCTCACCGTCACGATGTCACCTCCGTTGGACTGTCGGGGCGGCGCACCTGGAGCGCCCGAAGGATTACTCCGACATAGTCTCGCAGTCGCTGCGCGATCGCCGAGGCTGTCGATCCGTGGCCGACGACGGCCATCAGCGGTACGAAGATATCGATGACCGCTCGCCGCTCGACGCCTCTGCCAACGCGCGTCAGTTCGATCGTCGGTTGCCGCGCGTTCGGCAGTTGGCTCCTGGCCGTCTCGATGCGCGACCGGATCTGCGGCACGTCTTCCGGCGAGCGTGCGTGCACACGGACCTGCAGTTCACCGGTAGTGGGATTCGCCCAGATGAATCTTGCGATGCTGCTCGGATTCTCAGTGAAGTAGAGTTCCTTGGTGGAGCCAGTCGCGACCTTCCACCCAAGCTCCCGCGCCAGATCCGCGGTCGTCTCCCACAGCTGCTTGAAGTTCCTCTGGCGATCGGGATCGTCCAGGTCCCCGATCGTGGCATCGGGCGGCACGAATCCGTTGAACCTGAAAGCATCGGCCAGCCACGACGTCACGGGATGGGCACTGTGCTCCATCGACGGCAGAAAGTCGCGCCACAGAAAATGATCCTTTCCATTATTGGGCTTCAGGTAACGCTCGCTCAGGAGCACGCCGGCGGCGGGTGGCTTGTAGGTGGCGCGGACGAACGCCAGCGCCGCGATTTCCGGGATCTCCAGGTACTTCGACAGTTGCGGCGTCTTCACAGGCTGCGACGGCTGCTCGCCGCCAGCGAGGATCACCTGCGTCTCCGGCGCCTCCAGCTTGTTTTCGACCGCGACCAGGCGGCCGTCCGTGAGCGTGAGCACGATGTCGGGCGTGCCTTTGTCGAAGGGTCGCTGGACCTCGACTGCGGCAATCCTCGGAGCCGGACCGCTCTCCGGGCTCGCCAGGCCGGCGAGCAGAACACGCGCACACGCGTCCGAGAACTCCGCATCGAGTTCCAGTGCCAGCGCGAAGACGGCTGTCAGGTGGTCTTCCTTGCGCCCCAGGAGGCGCCGCAGCGTGAAATGCGTCGTCACGAGATCCACCGCTCTTCAGGGGCACGTGAGCACGATCTTGCCCGTCACACCACCCTTCGCAAGCAACTCCTGCGCCTGCCGCGCCTCGGCGAGCGGAAACCGCTGCGCGATGATCGGTGCGACTTGCCGCTGCTGAAGCAGAGTCAGCAGGGTGAGCAGATCCTGCCTGAACCACTGCGGCTTCAGGCGTTTCAGGGTCTGGATGCTGTAGGGGACCACTCTCTTCCGGCCCGGCAGCAGCAGGCCGCCCACGATGTACAGCGCGAACCTGCCCGTCCCGCGGAAGCGTTGACGCTGACCCCGGCGACTCGAGGTCAACCCCTGTCCACGAATAGCGGTGATGAGGCCGTATCCGACCACCGTCCCGCCGCGACGGAGAGCCGTGCGGGACTGCCAGAGGTGCGCGCCACCCATCGGATCGAAGACGACGTCGACGCCGTCGCCCGTGAGCCTGCGGACCTCGCTCACGAAGTCCTGCTGCTCGTAATCGATCGGGATGGCGCCGAGCTCGGCGACGGCTGTCGCTCCGCGCGACGAGCATGTACCGTACATTTCCAGGCCAGCGAGGCGCCCAAGTTGCAGCAGCGCCGTGCCAACCCCGCCGGCCGCACCGTGTATCAACGCACGCTGCCCCTGCCGGACCTTCGCCGAGCGATGCATCATCTGGTATGCCGTGATGTAGTTCAGTACGAGGCTGACCGCTTCGGCGGCGTCCAGCCCGGGCGGCACTGGAACCAGTTCATGCTGCGGAAGGCAGACGAACTCGGCGTACGCACCGCTGATCGGCATCGCGGCGACAACCTCGCCCGGTGCAAAGCCGTGCGCGCCCTCGCCGAGCCGATCCACTGTGCCGACGAGGTCCCACCCGGGTGTGAAGGGGACTGGCGGCGTTTCCGGATGAACGCCCTCGCGTGCCATGACGTCAGGCAGGGAAACGCCGGCCGCAAGGACCCTGACCCGCACTTCGCCGGGCCGTGCCTCCGGACACTCCGTTTCGGCGACCTGCAATGCGTCGGGCCCGCCGTAGCGCGTGACGATGATGCGCTTGCACTTCATGCGCCTCGCCCTCCACCGCCTCTGTCGGCATTGTAACCAGTGCACGAGCCACACCGGGTCGCAATACGGGGTCGCCGGACCGGAAGTTGACGCCGTTCTTCGAGAGGCGCAGATTCCGCCAAAACAGCCCGGTAGAGGGGACGACCGGGTCGGCACAGGGCGAACGCTCCACTGGTCGTGCGGATCATCCCCCTTTGGCGTCCATAGTCACAAACAAAGCAAGAGAGAGGGAGCCTCATGAAGACGATACCTGCTGCAATTGCCGCGATTGCTTTCTCGACGTCTGCGCTCGCGGCTCCCGGCGACAAGGTCAGCGACGTCAACGTCGTCAATCAGGTCAACGTCAACGTCGCGAACCCGGTGCTGCCGGTCGAGATTTCCAATGCCGACCCGGTGCGCGTACAGAACGTTGGATCCGCCGACAACCCTGCTCTTCAGGGCTTCGCGGCGAACACGGGGACCAGGAGCTTCGCCGGGGGCAACTCGACGAACAGCCAGACGTTGATGACCGTGCCGGCCGGCAAGCGCGCCGTCGTCGAGCACGTGTCCTGCATCGACTTTCTCGAGGCTGGCAACAATTTCGTGCGCATGGAACTTCGCTACACCCTGAATGGTGCCACCCAGTTGCATCAGTTCGTCCATGAGCACGTCGGCACGTCGCTCGTCTCAACCATCGATGTCTGGTCCTTCAGCCAGGCTCTGCGCGTCTATGCCGATCCCGGCAGCGACATCTCGGTCTTTGCGATTCGACGCACGACGACGGGCTCCGGTGGAATCGAGTGCCAGGCGAGCGGCCATTTCGTGACCGTGCCTTGAGGCTGATCCCGCACCATCGAAAGAAGTACGACGCCGTCAGTTCGACGGGATGGACGTAGGCGCGGGCTCCTGCACCGGAGTCCGCGCCTCCTCGGGCGCCGGGAAATCCATCGGGACCGCGGTCGGCGACAGGTTGGCAGCGACATCCGAAGATTGCGTGCCCGTCGGTTCTTCCGGCGCCGAGGTCGGCCCGCTTTGCGAACTGCCGGCGCTCGGTCCCGCTTGATCGTCCGCTGGCTGCTCGGCCGACGTGGCGGCCGCGGACACCGCTGCCGGAGCGACCGTCAGCGGCGTCGATGCGCTTCGCGACGCATCGAGCCGCGCCGGCGACGAAGCGTCTCTACGGTCGGACGACTCTTCCGCTTGCTCGCTCGGTTGCAGCGACGCGTTGGCTGACGAAGTTCCGGTGGACTCTCGATGCCACACGCCAGCCAGACCTATGGCGAGCAGGACGGCCATCGCCAGGACGACCGCCCATCGCTTCGTCGTCATTGTCGATTCACTTCGGCGGCGCGCGTCAGTTCGTCTTCTGCGGCTTCGTTCCGGTCCAGCTCCATGCGGCGATCTTCCAGCCGCCGCTGCCCTTGCGCAGCGCGAACGTCATGTGCGCGGGCTCACGCATCGCAACGCCGTTCTGCTTGTAGTTGTACACGGCTTCCATGGCGACGTACCCCGCATCGCCCGACGAGTCGGACAGCGTCACCTTGCCGAGCGCGACCTGCTGGTCGGTCATGCCCGCCTTCGTCTCGTAGGCACTGAGGTCCTTCGACCAGTTCTTGAACGCGGCGGGGCCTTGCCACAGGTGCGGCGGCACCTCGTCGATGATGACGATGCCGGTGGACACGTTGGCCGCCTCGGCTGCAGCCGCATCCCCTTTGTTGAAGCTGTCGATGAACTGTCGAACCGGCGCCACCAGTTCGGCCTCGGGAGCCGCAGCGTGCGCAGCGGTGACCAGACCTATCGAACACAGAAAGACCCGCATGAAGTCTCTCATGGTCCCTATCCCCCTGTTAGTACGTTCGTTGGTTGTCGGCTCGCGGAGTCTGCGCCCGGTGGGAACCGCATTGCAACGGACCGGAATCCGCATGCGACATCATCGGCCTCGCGTCCACTGCCAACCAGGGATCGTGAGGTTGTAATGCGTCGAGCGCCCGGCTGCGTCCCCTGCTGCCAGCAGCCCTTTCGCGACGAGATCTGCGATGTCTCGGGTCGCTGTCGCTTTCGAAGCGCCAGTCGTGCCCGAGTACTTCCGCGCGGTGAGCCCCCCTTCGTACCGCCCGGGCCCGGCCTCGAGCATGCGATTGACGACCTTGCGCTGCCTTTCATTGAGGTCGAGATGCCGATGCTCGCTCCAGTATCGAGTCCGTACCAGCGCTTCGTCGATCATGGCTGCGCTCGCTCGGCAGGAGTCGGCGATCACGTTCACGAACCACTCGAGCCAGGCGGTGACATCTCCGTCTCCACGCTGCGCCCGATTGAGCGCTTCATAATAGTCCGCCTGGCGTCGTCGCATCTCGGCCGAGACGCCGTGCAATCGCGTCGGCGCACGCACGTCCTGCGCCAACGCCAGGTCAACGACTGCGCGCCCTATGCGTCCGTTTCCGTCCTGGAACGGATGCACACTCTCAAACCAGACGTGCGCGAGCCCGGCTCGCAGAAATCCGTCAAGCGAACCATGGCGTGTCCGGTTGAACCAGTCCAGGAAATTCCTCATCTCCGCGCGGACTGCTGCCGACGGTGGCGCCTCGTAGTGAATCGCTTCACGTCCGATCGGGCCGCTCACGATCTGCATCGGCTCCGCGTGGCTGCGGTAGCGACCCGCCTCAACACGGCGCAGGGCCGTGCCTCCTGCGGGAAAGAGTGCGCCCTGCCACCGGCAGAGACGCTGCTCCGTCAGGTCTCCGTCCCACTCCGCCGCAGCGTCTTCCATGACATCGAGCAGCCCTTCGACATCGCGCGGGACGACCGCCACGAAATCGGGTCGGATGCCAAGTCGACGAGCGACCGACGAGCGGACGGCCGCGAGGTCGAGCGCCTCGCCCTCGATTGCAGCCGTGGCAACTGCTTCGTTCGACCAGACATCCCGCTGCACCAGCGCGAGTTCGTCTGCACCAACGGATTGCGCCTTGCCGAAGAGCCTTCCCGATTCGGACCGCGCTCGGGCGAGCAGCGCCGCAAGGCGGTTCGAGTCATAGGCCAGCTCCGGCCACCTTGGTGACTGCCAGATCCAGCATGTCTCAGTCATAATCGCATTAAATGGTGAGCCGATAATGAAGTCTATTCGGCTCAACAGGTCGCTGTCGACTGTATTCGGCTTGTATTTTGATCCGAATATGGCCCCTGATCCGCTCTTATTCGCTCTGGATCGCGAACTCCCCGGCGAACCTGACGAAGGCGGCGAACACGCCGACCGCCAGCACCACGTGTCCCGCGAGGACGAACCACACGCCCCCGGGATGGCCGATCCGCTCGAAGTAGCCGTACACCGGGGCATAGAGCCCGCTCAGCGTGGCGCCGATCATCGTGCCGAGGAAGTTCGAGCCCATGTAGAGGCCCGCCTTCTCCTTAGGCGCGATCCAGGTGATGTACTCCTGGATGCGCGGCGAGGTGATCATTTCGCCGATCGCGAACAGCGCGATCCCGGCGAAGACGAGAGCGGCCGGACCGGTCGCTGCGAGCCCGATCACGACGAAACCGACCGCCGCCACCCCGAGCCCGAAAATGAACGACGGCATCGGACGGAAGCGCTCGAATATGACGGCGATCGGCAGCTGCAGGAGGATGATCATGTAACCCGTGTGCGAGACGGACTCCCCGAGGACCTTGCGCACGCCGTCCACTTCGTGCGAGACGAGGCCTGCGAGCCATGGGCCGAGCCCCGGAATCCACGCGAGCCCCGCCGCGAGGCTCGTGTAGAGCGCCGCTCCGTCCAGCGCGCCGTCCACGTACAAGGCGCAAAGATTGAAGAAGCCCCAGAACGGGAGCCAGAAGAACAACCCCAGCAGCACCAGGAACGACGCGAACTTCCGGTCGGAAAGGGTCGTGAGGATGTCGCGCAGCTTCTTGCCCAGCGGCTCGACGACCGCCGGGCGCGGCGGCTCCTGGTAGAAGAGCAGCGTGATCGCCAGCATCAGGCCGACCGCGACCGCCGACGACATGAAGGCATAGTCCCAGGAAATCGCCCTCAGCTTCCCGGCGACGATCGGCCCGAACGAGGCGCCGACGTTCACGATCGCGTAGAAGATGCTGAAGCCGAGCGTCGCGTTCGTGGTATCGGTCGTCAGGCGCACCGTCCCGGCGATCAGCGGCTTGAAGATCCCCGCGGCGAACCCGATGCACAGCATCGCGGCCGCGATTCCCGAGAAGGACTTGGTCGCGAGCAGCAGCAGGATGGCCGGGATATAGGCGAGGTAGGCCGCGATCAGGACCTTCTTGAACCCGAAACGGTCCGCAAAAGTCCCGGAAACGATCGGCACCAGATACGAGCAGAAGAGGAAGACGCTCTGGACGACGCCCAACTGGTCGCGCGAGTAGCCGAGCGAGGCGAGGTAGATGCCGAAGCCCAGGTAAATGCCGTAGTACGCGTAGCGCTCGAGCAGCTCGATCAGGTTGGCGACCCAGAATACTGGCGGAAATTTCGAGCGCTCGGCCATGCTATTTCCCCGATTTCTGTTGCACGCGACGAATCGTGCGGTCGCCCAGCGCTCGCGTGAGCGCTGGAAAGTGTCGTATTGAGAAGACGGTGAGCCGGGTCGTGAGGCCCGGCACGATCACGAACCTGCCGGCGCGGATCCCGGCGAGCGTCGCCTCGGCGATGCTCTCGACCGAAGCCTTGGGGATCGTGAGCGCGTGCGCGCGGTTTTCCGGCGTCCGCGCGCGGTCGAGCGCATCCACCATGGGCGAATCGAACTCACCCGGACACACGAGGTGGACCCGGATGCCCCGCGGCGCCAGTTCGAAGCGCAGCGATTCGGTGAGTCCGACGAGCGCGTGTTTCGACGAGCAGTAGGCGGTGTAGCCGAACACGCCCGTCAGGCCGGCCACCGATGCGATGTTGACCAGCCGACCGCGGCTCGCCTCGAGGTACGGCAGCGCCGCGCGCGTCGCGGCGAGCAGCCCGAAGTAGTTGACCTCCATCACGTCGCGGAAGTCGGCCATCGGCAGCTGATCGAAGCGCCCCTCGCGCAGGATCCCGGCGCTGTTCACCAGCATGTCGATGCGCCCGCACCGCGCGGCGATGCGCTGCATGCACGCGCCGGTGGCCTCCTCGTCCCGCACGTCGACCGACTCGATCGCGACACTGGCACCGGGACGTCGGCGATGCAGTTCGTCCGCGGCCTGCTGCAGTTTGCGAGGATCGCGCGCGACGAGCACGAGGCTTGCGCCTTCGCCCGCGAGGCGTCGGGCCAGCTCGAGGCCGAGGCCGGACGAGCCGCCGGTGATCACGATGACCTGGTCACGAAACATGTGCGGTCCTGACAGGTAGCGGTCGGTCAAGCATAGCCGCGACTGCTCGTCTGCGTCGTCTGCATCTGCGGATCGGCGAGCATCCGCAGGCGCCGCCACCCCAGCGCCCAGATGCGCCGGAACTCCCGCTCCATGAAGAGCTTCTCGAGCGCCCACGAGAATCCCGGCAGCCAGCGCACGCTGATCGTCTCGTAACCCTCGACCTGCACGCCGCTGGGCCGGGCACCGATGCGCACCTCGCCGTCGCCCTTCCAGAATCCCCGGAACGTCCAGCGCACGAGTTCGCAGGGGACGGCCTCCGTCGTGCGTGCGACGAGCGGGAACGGAAATCGCTGCAAGGGGACCGAGTACCAGCCTCCGCCACGATCCCCGACGCGGCCGACCAGTCCATACAGCCGGACCCAATCCGCCGGAGTCTCGAAGTACGAGAAGACCTGCGGCGCCGGCAGCGGAATGAACTCGGAGAACTCGATGCGCATGGGTGTCGCAGTATCAGCCGACGCCGGGAAGATTACTCCCCCTTGAAGGTCGGGCACCTTGTTCTTGCGCCCGGTCGGGGACGGCCCATCCTTCAGGGGATGCCTCAGGCGAAGCCGGCCGGGCGACGGACGAGTTTGGACCGGGGAGACCCGATAAGATACTCGGCCTTGCGCCCGTCACCGTCTCATCGCGTGTCCACCGCCGTCGCCCACTCCGTTTCGCGAGCCGACATCGTCGCCTGGGGCGTGAGTGCGCTCGCGCTCGGCATCGTCATTCAGTTGCGCCTGTTGCCGGCATTGCTCGCCGGACTGCTGGTGTTCGAACTCGTCAACCTGCTGACGCCGTGGCTGCGCCTGCGCGCCCTCGGCCGCGATGGCCCACGAATGCTCGCGGTGACGCTGATCGCCACCGTCGTCATCGCCGCGATCGTCGCCGCAGGTCTCAGCCTCGCTGCCTTCCTGCGCCACAGCGGCGAGAGCCTGCCCATGCTCATGCAGAAGATGGCGCAGATCGTCGAGGAGGCGCGCACGCGGCTGCCAGCCGATCTGCTCGCCTACGTGCCGGAAGACGCCGATACGCTGGAGCGGACACTGGTCGACTGGCTCCGCTCGCACTCGGGCTCGCTGCAACTCGCCGGCCGTGATTTCGGGCGCTCGCTGGTTCACGTGCTGATGGGCATGATCATCGGCGCGCTGCTGTCGCTGCAGAAGGCCTCGCAGCAGGCAGACCGGCGGCCGCTTTCCGAGCGCATCACGCGACAGGCCGAGCGGATGGCAGCGGCATTTCGACGCGTGGTCTTCGCACAGTTCTGGATCTCGGCGATCAACACGTTCCTGACGTGGATTTACCTCGGCGTCGCGCTGCCTGCGTTCGGCGTCGAGCTGCCGCTGGTCAAGGTCCTGGTGGCGATCACCTTCATCGTCGGCCTGCTGCCGATCATCGGCAACTTGATCTCGAACACGGCGATCATCATCGTCAGCCTGAGCCAGGGCCTGCCGGTGGCCGCGGCCTCGTTCGTATACCTCGTCGTCATCCACAAGCTCGAGTACTTTCTCAACGCGCGCATCGTCGGCTCGCACATCAACGCCCGCGCCTGGGAACTGCTGATCGCGATGCTGGTGATGGAAGCGGCCTTTGGGATTCCGGGACTCGTGGCCGCTCCGATCTTCTATGCCTACTTCAAGGACGAACTGCACGACGAGGGACTCGTGTGAGCGGACGGGACCCGTTCCCCTGGACGATCGTGGCGAAACTGAAGGAGTGACCGAACGTGTCGAGTCCTTGTCCGTTCTGCAGCCTCGATCCCAGCCGCATTTCCCGTGCGACCCGGCACGCCTTCGCCATTCGCGACGCCTTCCCGATCTCTCCGGGCCACACGCTCATCATTCCGAAGCGGCACGTCGCGTCGTTCTTCGAAACCAGTGACGAAGAACGCGCCGATCTCATCGCCCTACTCCTCGACGCGCGCCACGATCTGGACAAGGAGTTCGCCCCGGCCGCCTACAACATCGGGATCAACGACGGACTCGCGGCCGGCCAGACAGTGATGCACCTGCACGTCCACTTGATCCCACGGTACCCGGGCGACAGCCGCGACCCGCGCGGCGGCGTGCGCTGGGTGTTGCCGGAGCATGCGGCCTACTGGAGCAGGGAGTGACGTCGCGCGTCCTTGATGCGGGTCGCGAGCCGCCTTACTCGGGCGGCCCGCGTGTCGGTGACCAGCCGGCGGCCGAAGAGCAGATCCGGTTCATTGCGAACATCGAGCGTTTGCTCAGCGACGGGTCGTTCGTAGCCACCTACAAGTACGCGCTCCTGGTCGCATTGGTCGACCTGGCCATCGAGCGTGGCAGCGACAGCAATGCCGAATTGCAGTTGTCGGTGGTCACGATCGCGGGCAAGTTCGCCGAACTGTACTGGCGTCAGTCCGTCCCGTACGTTGCGGGTGAGGGTCCCGGTGTCGGCCTCGTGCTGCACCAGAACACCGGCCGACAGGCGAAGGCGATCCGGCTGCTTTCCGCCTTGCACGAGCAGGCAACGACTCTTCCGGCTGCACGCCAGAGCGCGCACTGGCGGCCGCTCGTGACGGAGATGCGCACCCTCGTCCAGACGATGCCGCTGTGGAAGCTGCAGCGCGTCGGACACGAGTACGTCGAATTCCTGTACCGGAAGGGGCCGCGGCCAGGCTGGGTCACCCTGGTCCCCGGAGCTGCCTGTCACCTGCGCCAGCGGGCGCCGCGACCGGCCTCTCGGAATTCCTGTTCGGATCCCGTAGGGCTGCGTTGGCGCTGAAGCTCACGCGGCCGCTGACCGACCTCCAGGATGGCCGTTGCTTCCACTGCCAGCGCGGACTCGCCAAAGCGCCGGCCGTCGACCACTTCGTCCCATGGTCCATGTACCCGCGCGATCTCGTGCACAACCTCGTCGTCGCGCACGCCGCATGCAACGTCCAGAAGAGCGACCTGCTCGGCGGGGAGGAGTACCTCGAGCGGTGGGCGAACCACGTGACGTCGCGCGACCAAGCGTTTGTGCAGGCGGCCGACGCTACGGGCACCTTTCCCATAAGTGGCGAGACTGCTTCGGCGCGCCGTGACGAGCCACCGAGTCACGCCAATCCATTACCCGCGCGGCAGGTAATCGCGAAACGCGTCCATCTGCTTCCAGGCCGGCACCGGCGGCGAATGCCCTGGCGCAGGCGCGTACGGCGACATCTCCTGCATCGGCATCCGATGGATGTAACGCGGGCAGTTCGGAAAGATGTGCTCGGCACGCACGCGCACGACCAGTTGCGCGCCGTCGAACGAATCCATGAGCGGATCGTCCGGATCGATGGACGCCACGCCATTGACCCGCAGCCGTCGTGGCTGCTCGAAGTCGATGAAGAGCATCCCGACCCTTGGATTCGCGAGCACGTTGCCGAGGCTCTTGAACATGCCGTTGCCGTCGTAGCTCGGAAAGGCGAGCACGTCGGGGGCAATGACTCGCACGAAGCCCGGTCGTCCACCCTTGTACGAGCAATCCGGCGCGCCCTTCGCGTCGGCCGTCGCCAGGAAGAACATCATCCGGCTCTCGATGAAGGTGCGGTCGTCCTCGCTGAAGACCGTACGGCGCAGCACCTCGACGAGCCGGTCGGCGATGCGCCGGCTGTCGAAGCGATCCTGCAGCTCGCGATTGCCATCGTGATACATGGCGGGCTCTCCAGGCTGCGGCGTCGATTACCGTATCGGATGATGCCGGAGTGTCGCCTACGGAGCCACAGCCGCGCGCCCCTTCTCCGCCATCAGGCGCCCCGGTGTGCGCGCCAGCGCCTGCACAAACTCGTCGCGCGCCTCGGCCGACCGGCCGCGGGTCAGGCCAGCCCGCGACCTCGCCGCTCCGGTCGTTCGCGTCGATCACGTAGCGGAGCCGCATGTTGGCGTATGAGCCGACCTGGCTGTCGTCCGGGTCCATCGACTGGACGGGCTGCTCCCGCGCCGCGCTCTTCTCGATCGACGATCAGGAAACGTGGACCTTTCCGGCGTCAGTCTTCGCGATCAGTCCGACCTCGACGGCACCGGACAGTGGTCAAATATGCCATCAGTGGCCCGCCGAGCACCACGGGGCGCGATTCCCTCCAGGCGGCCAAGCGCCATCATCGCGGCGATCTGCCGCTCTAGCTCGACCGGCCCGACGCGCTCGCGGATCGGCCATTCCCGCGAAGCACTCGCCGAAGCGCAATTCCGCTGCATCGACTTCCTGTGCGACGCCGCGGCGCCGTTCCGGGAACAGATTCCGTCCATCCTGGTCTCCGGCATCGGGGACGGCGCACTGGAGATGCTAGCGCGGACACGCTGCGCGGGACAGGCTTCGCGAGAACCTGCGGGATCCGACCTGCCGACCGTGCGTGGGGTCAATGAGGCGTGGCGAGATGCACGACCGCCAGCCGTCCGTCCGTCCGCCACAGATCCCCGCCTCCGTTGCGCCCCTCGAGCTGTCGGTGAAAGCCGTCGATCCACTCGACGCCACCGACCCAGCCGGCACGTTTCAACTCGTCGACGATCAGACCCCGCTCGGCGTCCACGTCCGGGCCGATGTGGTGCGTGATCTGGCCCGTGGTGTAACTCAACCCGGCGCGCTCATCGTAGGTCGCCGCGCCGAACCAGACCGGCTCGCCATCGCGCCGCTGGTCCCAGCGCCAGAACCGCACGTGATGGCGGTGTCCCGGCCCGCCCGGAACCGGATGTTCGAATGCGAGGTCCTGCTGGCGACCGAAGAGGAACAGCGGACTGACCGGCGCCATGTCGTCGGCGCGTCGCAACACGGTGTCGACGGCGATCCGGACACTCGAGGCAAGCGTCACCGGGTCGGCCGGAAGCCATCCCGCCGCGGTCATCGCCCTGACGACCCGCTCCTCGTCGCCCTCGATGGCAATGTTGACCGGGTCGCCCGGGTGACCGTCAGCTGCATGCGTGACGCGCTTGACGTCCGGCAGCGGCTTGCTGCGCTCGATGTAAAGGTTCCACAGGTGCGGTGCGATCAGGTACGCCGCCACGCCCCACACCGCCAGTCCCAGCAGGATGCCCCGTCGGCGACGTCGGCGTCGCGAATCGACGGGCCGCGTGTCGACCTCTGGTGAATCGGGGGAACGAGAATTCAAGGGTGTCACTCTCGACCTGGCGCCGGAGCCCGCAGCGCGTCCGGGCCGCCTCCGATCGCGTCCATCGGAATCTCCAGCCCGTCCCGCTCGTCTTCCCAGGCCAGCGCGCTGATCTTCCAGCCCGCCGCCGTCTTGACGAGCTGCAGCGCTTTCTTGCCCTGGGCGCTGAACGCCACCCCGTTCAGCACGCCCGACTTGCGATACACACAGAGCCGCTGCGCAATCCCACCGAAGAGATCCGTGCGCGCGGTGACCTCGGCCTCGTGGAAATCCTTGAGCTCGCCATTCGTGAGCAGCGAGGCACGCGGCGCAATGAACGCCTCGAGCCCGCAGATCGTGGGCCCGTCGATGCCGCCCCTGGTAATCACGCATTCCGGCAGGCAGAGCTCGTGCAGTTCGCCGAACTTCGGTCGTCGTCCGCCGCGGTTATCGAACACACCGAAGAAAGCGTTCACCAGCGCGTCGATCGCCCGTCGATCTTCGACCTCGTTCACGATCCGCTCCCCGATCGCGGCGCCGCCCGACGGACAGCGCCCCAGCACTCTTTGCCGACTCGGCCCCGGCGGCCGTCGTCACGCTGCGGAAGGACCCGAACATGGAGACTCTACATCAAGAGCCGCGTCAACGAATGACCGGCGGCGGGTTTCAGCGTCCTTAGCATGCACTTGCCGATGACCATCGGCTTCCCGGTGGAGTTTCGGCCGATGGCCTTCGCGCTGCGAGGGCAGGGCCCACTCGCGAACCGCAACCGTCTCCGGCGACGGTATCGACTCGACCGGCTATCGCTACGGCGATTCCGCCTAAGACTCCGCGGCCGCCGTCGACGACTGCAGATAGGCGGTGTAAGCCGACAGGTACTTCGCCGCGTTGTCCGCGGAAATCACCACCGCGGTTCCGGCGTGCGTCTTGCTCCATTCCATCGCCGCATGCAGCACCGCGCCCGTCGTCGGGCCGACGAGAATGCCGTCGGTGCGCGCGATGCGAATACCGGCCGCGAACGCCTCGTCGTCGGTGACGGAGACGTAAGCATCGACGACGTCGCGATCGAGGATGCTCGGAAAGTGCTCCTCCGGCAGCCCGGTCACGCGCTTCAGGCCCGACAGCTTGTGCTGTCGCTGAGCGGGCTCGACGCCGATCACCTTGATATTCGGGTTGCGTTCCTTGAGGTACCGGCCGACGCCCGTGATCGTTCCGCCGGTGCCGATTCCGGCAAAGAAGTAGTCGATCCGGCCGCCGGTCTGGCGCCAGATCTCCGGTCCGGTCGTGTGATAGTGGGCGGCCACGTTGAGCTCGCTCTCGTACTGGTTCGGGCTCACGTACCTGCCGTCGTACGCCGCGCTCTCGACCATGCTCTTGACGACGCCCCGGGCACCCTCCGAAGGGTAGATCGGGCACAACTCGTCCTCGACCTCGATCACCTCGGCGCCCAGGAAACGGAGCTGGTCCTTCTTCTCCTGTGGCGCGCCTTCCGGCAGCGCGATGGCGACGGGCGTTCCCCGTGCGTTGGCGAGTGCAGCCAGCGCAATGCCGGTGTTGCCCGCAGAGGGTTCGACGATGGATTGACCTTCTTTCAGCGCCAGCCCCTTCAGCATGAACAAAGCCGTCCGGTCCTTGACCGATCCGAACGGGTTCATGCCCTCGAGCTTGACGAGCAGGTCGAAGTCCTCGCGCGGATTGAAGCGCGCGCCGACCCGCACCATCGGCGTCGGGTTGTCGGGTCCGGGGACGAGGTCCACGATGCTGTCGTAGATCTGCTCGCGCCCGGGGAACAGCTTTTCTACCTTGGCGTTCATGGCACTGCGGAGTGTATTCGGACTGGCAGGCCAGGCAAGCCAGGCGCGAGACGGGTTCGTTATGGTCTCATTCCCAAAGTGCATGTGAACGCCGCCATCCTTCCGACCCCGTGTACCGCAGCCGGCGACAGCGCGTGGCCCCCGAAATGGACAATCGGGGGCCTTCGTCTACCTGTTCGACGGTGGGCCTGTCAGTCGAAGCCAGAGCAGGTCGGGCTGACGGTTCCGGTCACCAGCCCCGCGTCGTTCACGCTCGACTCGGCGTCATGGCAATTCAGCCCCCAGCCGCCGTTGCCCGCCAGGTCGATCGGAGCCCCGACCAGCATGAGCGTCGAGTCGTAGAGGAGATGGATACCATCGCTCCCGTTGGCGTGGATCGACATGTTCTCCATCTGTGCCGCGCAGTTTGCGGCGCACAGCACGCCGGAAGCACCGTTGTTCTCGACCACGAGGCTCCTGCGACATCGATTCCTTCATCACGGCTGTCGGTGACGACGGCATCGCCCGAGATGTGGGCCTGCGACCCGCCCCACAGCATGATTCCGTCCCCTTGCGGGCCGCCGCCGGCGCGCGGCGTTCGCGCTTTTGGCCCCGGATCAGGCCCGGCACGGCGCCTGTGCTAGAGCAACTGCCACGGCGATCCAAGCAGGTCGGCCGCCTGCACCCACGCACGCCACTCCGCCTCGGTTGCACCGAACCCGGTAGCCAGCCCGTTTCGGCAGCCACCGAGCGACGGCACGAAGAACCACCCGCCCTGGAGACATTCCTCGATGGTCGCTCCCGATCCCGCGACTGGCCCGTGACTGATCGCCGCCCAATTGAGATTGATCGTACCGTCGGCATTCCGTCTCACGTAGTCGAACGTCGGGTCGTTGCGCAGGCGGATGTAGCGCGTGTGCATGTAAACGGTGCTCCCCGGGAACGGCAGAGCGACGAGCGCGCCGACCCGGGTCGCGGCCGTACCCAACTGACCGTCGCTGCGCACCACCACCGGCACGCCGCTGCTCGTCAGGTCGTTCCCGTTGATGCCCGCTACGAAGACCCGGGACTGGTGCGTCGAGTTCCCGATGCGGATCGTGCCGGTCTCCTCGGCAACGCCAGGGTTGCCAATGACGATGTTGCGACTGCCCGTCGTCATCGCGCTGCCGGCCGAACTGCCGATGACGATGTTGTCGGTGGCAGTGGCACTGTTGTACATCGCAAAGTTACCCAGCGTCGTGTTGCCCGATCCCGTCACGTTGTTTTGCATGGCGCTGGCACCGATGGCGATGTTGCCACTCGCGGTCGTGTTCTTGTTCAGCGCGTAGGACCCGACGGCGACGTTGGCGATTCCTGATGTGTTGGCATTCAGCGCCACGAAGCCGAAGGCGCTGTTGCTGGATCCATTGTTGAACGCCAAGGCCGCCGTGCCGAACGCGCTGTTCTGCGCGCCGGTCGTGTTTGACGCCAGCGCACTCGAACCGAATGCGCTGTTGCCATTTGCAGTCGTGTTCGCGCCCAGGGCGTTGACTCCGTACGCGCTGTTCGACTGTCCCGTGGTCACGGCTGCGAGCGCGCCCGTGCCACCTTTCGTATTGCTCGTCGCATCGGACAGCACGCCTGCCGGCCCGGTCGGTCCAGCGGGACCCTGCGGCCCGATCGGGCCCGCCAATCCCTGGTCACCTTGCGGACCCTGAGAACCCTGCGGTCCCGCTGGACCCGTGGCTCCGTCCGCACCGGCTGGCCCGGTCTCGCCTGGCATTCCCTCGGGCCCCATCGGACCCGTCGGTCCGGCCGGACCCGTGGGACCTTGCAACAGCGTGCCCGTGCCGAGTTGGCCCGTCGCCGTGACGACGACCGGCACTCCGCTCGCGCCGAGATCGTTGCCATTGATTCCGGCGATGAATGCGCGAGTCTGATTCGCGTCGCCGATGCGAATCGTGCTGCTCTCGCCCGCCTCGCCCGCGTGGCCAATCACGATGTTGTAGTTACCGCTCGTGAGCCCGAGCCCGGCCGCGTCGCCAAGCGCGATGTTGCGCGTGCCAGTCGTGTTGCTGCCGAGTGCCGCCCGGCCGACGGCCACGTTCTGCGAGCCCGTGCTGTTGCCGGCGAGCGCCTCGGACCCAAGCGCCGCATTCCCGAAGCCACTGGTGTTGCCGTACAGCGCTCGATAGCCGACCGCACTGTTTTGCGGACCGCCAGCGGTGGACTGCAGCGCATGAAAACCAAAGGCGCTGTTCTTCTCGCCCGCCGTGTTGAGGGCGAGTGCCAGGTAACCAAAGGCGCTGTTGAAATTCGCGGTGTTCATCTGCAGCGCCTGATAACCGAAAGCGCTGTTGTAGTTACCGTTGCCAAGCTCCAGCGCCCCCGACCCGACTGCCGTGTTGCTCGAGGCCGTCGTCGAGAATCTGAGCGCCTTGTAGCCCAATGCCGTGTTGTTCGACCCTGTCGTGACGGTTCCGAGGGCGTCCTGCCCGCCTTTCGTGTTGCGGTTCGCGTCAGACACCACCCCCGCGGGACCTGTGGGCCCGGTCGCACCGACAGGACCTTCCGGCCCCGTCGGTCCCGCCGGTCCGAAATCGCCCTGTGGCCCCTGCGGGCCGATCGGACCTGCCACACCCTGGATGCCCTGCGGTCCCTGCGGACCGGCCGCGCCGTCAGCGCCAGCTGGACCCCGCGGCCCGGTGGGTCCCGCAGGCCCCGGCGCCCCGTCTGCACCGTCCTGGCCTGCGAGTCCTGCCGGCCCCGTCGGTCCGGTCAATCCCACAGAACCCGGCACTCCTTGAGGCCCCGGCGGACCCGCAGGTCCTGTCGGTCCCTCGGGACCCGCGGGACCTTCGGCCGGCACGGTCAGGTCGTAGCGCACCGTACCGCCCTTGTTCCCGGTGTTGGTCACGGCGAGCATGTAGTCGCCGTAGGCCAGGATGGCCGGCAGCTGCGCGGTCACGACCGTGGGCGAGCGAGCCGTGACGGTGAGTGCCGTGCCGCCGAGCGCGACGATCGTGGTCGCATCGAAATTGCTGCCCACCACGTTGACGAGCTGCGGGCTCGCCTCGCGGTCGATGAAGACCTGCGTCACGACCGGAACTGCGGCCAACGCCGCACCCGAGCCCATGCTGCAAATGGCGGCGACACTCGCCGCGAGCCGATGACGCTGGTTCCGGATCTGATTGCCACCATCCATGACTTTCTCCCTTGCTCGTTGTTGCTTTGCGGTCATCGAGCGGTACAGGACCCAGACTGCACGACGTGGGCGTCCCGCGACTCACCCGAATGAGAGGCTCTGAACACCGGATCAATATGGGAACAGGTTCTGCCGGTCGTCCATCGACACATCCGGCATGCGGTCGAGTTCGGTCACCGAGCGCTCGCCATCGACGATCCCTCGCAACCATTCGCGATCCAGCGTCGAGGCCACCTGGTCGACCGGATAGGGAAGGCGGGCGACGGTTCCGGACTCGCCGTGTCCGGGGGGACTCGACTGGATGGTTGCGGTGATCCGGCTGATCTCCGTCAGAAAGATCTGATGAAACTGGTCGACGCTCAGACGTTGGCGGCTGGTGAGCACCTGCTGGGCGACGTTGAGTCCCGTCGCTCCGGCGGCGAGGCGCTGATTCGGCGTGCCGTGGTGATTCCGGTCGTTGAAGCTGAAGTCACCCAGGTTGAACAGCGCCTGGAAGTACGCACTGAGCTGCGGCCCAGCCCAGAGCTTCGCCATCCCCATGTAGAGCCCGGACCACATGTCCGCCTCGAGTTCGGTACGACGGACCGTCGGCTCGCTGGTCTGCATCCAGCTGAACCGGAACTGCATCTGATGAGCCCACTCATGAGCGAGGATGCCGGCGATCGGCAACTCGCTGCGCGTCTCGACGATCGTCTTCAGGGCCAGCCAGCGGCCGAAGAGTATGAAGCCGCGCGGATCACTGAGCGCATTGGCCTGCACGACCGAGCACTCGTCGAGCACATAGACGGCGGGCGTGAAGCCGGCAAAGAAGGCCGCCTGCAAATTCAGTTCCTGAATGAAGCGCTGGTCGAACCAAGGGTCGCCGAATGTCGTGCCGATGCCGCAGCCGATGGAGCCCGTGTCGTAGCCCGCCATGGCCGGGCTGTAGCAGCCCGCGCCCAGCGTGCGAAGACTGCCCCGGGGCCCGGCCGGCGCTTCCGCGCTGTCGTCGGAGCCGCCACCTCCGCCGCAGCCACAGACGGCGGCGCCCGCGGCCAGACTGGTGAGAAAACTGCGCCGGGACATGTCTGCCAGATGCGTCGTGTGCTTCATGTCATTGCTCCAGTGCAGTCACGTGCTGCGTCAGCAACCCGTGCATCACTTTCTATGTGCGCCTGATCTCGTGCCCTGCTGCTTTGCACCCCTTACCGGGTGTGACCCTCACACTACGCGCCGGAGTGCCGGCGAAAATCACCCAATTGGGGGCATTACGACGCCTCAGCGGCTCGTGCGTGAGCCGCACATCTTGACGGCGACCGTCCGGTCAAAGCGTGAACGACAGCGGCGGCGGCGAAGGTCCGCTGCGCCCGTGGGCAACGACGGCGATGTGCCACTGGCCGCCCTTCGGCTCGGCAGACACCCGGACGAAGTGCGAGCGTGCGTCGCACAGGAAATGTGGTTTGTAATCGACGGCGTACCTGCCAGCCCGAAGCGAGTGGCGCGCGTACCAGTCGACGTCATGGCGCGACAGGTTCGCGAACGGCAGCGGGGCATAGAGACCCGACGCGACGATCTGTAGCGCTTTGACCCTGCGTCCTGCATCCCCGACGAGCTCGAGCGGGAAGGCGCAGGAGAGGTGCGGATCGCCGCTAACGAACACGACCCGCTGGATCCTGTGGTCCACGATGTGATGGACCAGCGCCTCGAGTTCCGCAGGGTAACCCGCCCAACCGTCGTCGCGCCGCTCGGCGCCGCGCGTCGCGCAGTCCCGGTGCAGCGGCACCAGCACGGAGCCCATGAAGATGAACTTGGGGCAATCGCTCCATCGGCCGGCATTGACGTCATCGAGCCAGCGGAACAGCGCTGTCTGCTGCTCGGGGCGCATCAGGCGGGCCGACTGCGCGGCGCCAGCGAGCTGCCGCTCGGAGCGTGTGTCGAGGACGAACGCGGGCAGCGGGAACTCGTTGCCGTGCTCGAGGGCGTACCAGAACGTGTCCGGCGATGCTGCCGAACCACCGAACGGGTGCAGCTCCCGTCCGCTGCTCATGTAGGAGCCGGCGGTCTTGCGGGCGAAGCGGAACTCCTCGTCCACGATGACGCCACTGCGCACCCGGGCGAACCAGGTCTCGAGGTCGCGCCAGTGTGGCGGGACAGACGACGGCAGGCCGGGTCCGGACTGCGCCACGCCGTCGAAATTGTCGGCAAATTCGTGATCATCAACGGCGAAGTGGACCGGGATGGAACGCAGCAATTCGCGCATGTGCGGTGCGCCGAACGCCTCGCGATAACGGTCGGTGTAGCGGTCGCGCCAGGCGCGCGGATCGAGGAGCCCGGCGGACGCGTCCGCGTAGACCTGATCGCCGACCAGGAACAGCGCGTCGCAGGGCGCGTCGCCTTGCACGATTGCGAGCATCTCCTCGAACACAGCATCCGCCTGCGCACGATCGAATGGCGTCCCGGGATAGCGGCATGAGCCAACCAGGAAATGGCAGTCCCCAGCCGTTGTCGAGGATTGCCGGGCGAGCAGGCGCGCGAGCCAGGTCGGTCGGCAAGGCGCAGGGGCTGAAGTCGCCGGCGAGACCGCACTGGTGATGGAAAAATTCGATACGCCGGAACCCGAGACCGGCGCGTCGATTTCGAGCGGGACGTACTCGGCAGGGTCCAGCGTGACGTCGGCCCATGCGTATTGCGCGTCAAAGCCCCCTGCCTCGTTGTTCAGGTGCGCAAGCATTGCGCCCGCGGGCGCTCGCACGCGGATCGTGCCGAGCGAGGTCGTGAGCAGGGTCGGCAGTTCGACCCAGGCGCGGAGCACGAGTTGGTCCCTGTCCATGAGCGCGCCGCGCAGCACCGGCCCGACCAGCGGTCTTCTGCCGTGGTCGTGATGACTCCTGGGCTCATCGAGTTGGAGTCCGTCGTGCTCGAGCTCCGTGTCGAACCGCCCCTGGAAGAACGCATGCAGGTAGGGAAAGCTCACGCTGCAGGCGCGGTCGGCGAGGATCACGTCCATGTGCCCGTATCCCTGGATGCGCTTCAGGCGCACCGGGGTGTCGAGCACGTTGTGATGCTGGAGCGCCAACTGGAGTCGCGTCGCCGCACGCGACGCCGACTGCGGATTGAAGACGTCACTGCGGTCGCCATGCAGGAAGAGCGTGCGGATGCCGGCCCAGCGGGGCAGATTGCTGTCGGTGAGGTAGACGTTTTCGCCATCGTGATTCAGCAGGCGCTCGCGGGTCAGCAGGTAGAACAGGTGTCGCTGCACCGCGCCGGGCGCCGGGCCCACGAGGTCCTTCCAATGGGCGTGCACACCCTGCGAATTTTCGTGGCGCCACATGCGCCCGTAGAGAAACGTCATCCGGTCACAGATCGCATTTGCCAGGTTCCGGTCCGTTCCATGCCGGTGACCCTGATCCGGGCGGTCAGGGTCCGTCGGATCGACGGGCCTGTTCGAGGCGGGATCCGTTTCTCCGAGGCGGGCCATGCTGTAGGCGAGGCGATCGAGCAGTGACTGGGCGGCACCGACCCGATCCGCCGTCGGAATCCGTGGGTCGAAGAAATCGTCGTTCAGGTAGTCGCGGACGAAGGTCACGAGCCGCGCCCGGAAGTCGTTGGCCGGCGACGGCACGATCCAGGGGTGAATCGCGTTCAGGGCCACGCTTGCGATCTGCGCGTTGGTCACCTTTCCCGCCAGGATCGCCATCGCGGTGGCCACGGCGCCTACGCAGTGGGCGAAGATGTGCAGGCGGGTGCCGGCCGGATATTGGGCGAGTATGTGCTCGACGGCGGCGGGCACGTCGAACCGCGCGATCTCGTCGATCGTCCAGCCGTCGTACGGCACCTGCGTGCGATCGAACTGATTGCTGAGCCGGTAGTCTGCGAGCCAGACGTCGTAGCCCCGCTGGTGCAGCCACGTGGCGAGGTTCGTCGCGCGACCGTCGATCTGCTGCGCAGGATGCGCGAAGACCAGGCTGCCCTGCGCCAGCCCATGGAGCAGCAGCGCGACCTTTCGGCCGCCGGGACCGGGCTGCGCGTAACGCGAGAGCCGCAGTGGAACGACGGTCTCCGACGCATCGGAACGGCGCTGCGTGCGCAATTCCCACGTCTCGAGCGGCGCCCCATCGACGGAGGACGGCAGGAAAGGTGCCGGCTCGACGGCGTGCGCGGAATCCGGGTAGTCCGGCGCCGCGAATTCCCAGAACCCCGCCTGCAGGATGCCGCGCGCGAAACGCCCGAGGAAAGCGACGATGTTGAGGAGGCCGTGCGGCACGCTGCTCGCCGCGTCGTCATACAGACTCGGCCGGCCTTCGTCGACCATGTAGCGCGTGTCGACATTGAATGACGCGCGGAACGGCGTCGCGACACCTCGCACGTCCAGTGCCGCCGGCAGTCGCAGCAGCGACTGCCAGAGTCGTTCGTGGTCCGTGCGCCAGGCGATTCGCTTGCGGCCGGTCAGAGTGAGCGAGCGTGGCACGCCGCCCTGCGGTGGCTCATCGAGCCTGATGTGGTAGTCGAAGTCCCGATAGGTCGCGTGCATGGCCGCGACCTCGAGCCAGGCCCGCAGTTTGTCCAGGGCCCCCTTGCCGACGGCGGACCGCCCGGCGCCGCGCAGCAAGCGGGCGCCGAACCCCAGAGGGGACTCGCGCCGGCGCAGGTACGCCAAGATGGCGAGCAACGTGCGACTGGTGCGCGTAACGACGTTGTTCGGACGATCCGGGACCAGAATGCGAATGGTGCCCGTCCCGGAAGCGATCTCGGTGCGCTGCCCGGCGTGTTCGGGCGGCATGCCGTGCATCCGTGCTTCCTCGATCTCCACGACCTCGAGGTGATTGCGGTATAGCGTCGCGCGGATCGGGACGGCGCCGTCGCCGCGCAGCAGCGCAGCGAGATAACCTGCGTGGGGTCCGGGGCCCGGAATGGTTTCGAGATCGAGGATGAGGCCGTCCCGCTCGAACCAACGGGCGAAACTCGGATCGATGGCGCGCAGTCGGGCCTCGGCCGCCGAGGACCGGGCGCCGAACAGGCGTCCCATGAGCCGTTCGCGGATGACGATGGGCGAAGTGTCGACGCTTGCGATGGGCGCCGGACGGCGGCGCAACACGGGTTGCAGCACTTGCACGGAACCCGGCGAATTGCGTCCGGCCGAGTCGAGGATCGCATCGCAGGCCCGCCAGGCGAGTGCGGCGATGGTGAGGAAAGGATTCACGCCGAGCGACGTCGGCACGATGGCGCCGTCGAGGACGTGCAGCCCTGCGTGCACTTCGGCGCCGAAGCCCGAATACACGGCTCCGACGTCGTCGACCACGCCCTGCCGCCCATCGTCAGCCATCGCGCAGCCACCGAGCGGGTGCACCGTGACGAGTCGCCCCCCCGGGAATCGACCGCTCATGACGCCACGCGCCTGCTCCGGGAGCAGGCGCCAAGCAGGATTCGGCACGTACTGGGCATGGTCCAGCCCGGCACTGCGGTCGTGCTCGCGCAGCTTCGCGTCGATCTGCTCGAGGACCGACGGGGGCGCGTCCGCCGCGGGTGTCGACGGCGGGTCGGGCCAGGTGGGCACCAGCCGGCCGTCGTCGTGGCCGGCCGACGTGTCGAAGCGCAGTCGGCCTGCGGATCCATCGTGACTCATCACGAGGAACAGTTGGCTGCGGTCGAACGCCTCACGGTGGACAGCGAGCGGGTCGTTGCGCGGATGATCCGCGAGCCAGCCCGGCAGCGCATTGTCACCGAGCCGTCCGAACTGCGCAGCGGTCGTCACGAGTTCACCGACGAGTTCGCGGATGGCAAATGGAACTACGCCATTCTCGAGCGTGAACCGGCTCGCCGGGCCCTGCCCCGCGAGTCGGCCCCTGGCGAGATCGGTAATCGTTGGCCCGCAGTCCGAAGCCAGGCTGTCGTCGGCGGCTCCGCTGGCGTCGACTCGCTCGCGCCCGGCGAAACTCATCGCCAGCGCATCGCCGTTCGTCGAGAAGCGCTCGCCCAGACAGGGCGAGACGCGCAGCGCGCGGACCGCCGCGGAACGCTGCAGAATCTCCGTGCTGCCGAGTGTTCCCGCGGCGAGAATCACGAAGTCGGCTCGGATCTCGAGGTCACCGGCGTCGCGATTGCGGGCATCGCGCGACGTCGAGCGCGCCCGCACCGACCAGCGTGGGCCGCCTGCCCCACCGGCAAGCGGCCGCACGTCGAGCACGGTCGCGCCGGTGAAGAACTCGACACCGCGCGCGTGCGCCGCCGGGATGAGGTTCATCGCGAGCGTGTTCTTCGCGCCAATGTTGCAACCGGTGACACAGTTGCCGCAGCCGGTGCACGGAGCCTGCCCGACACCGGAGGGGTTCACCTGGCCGGGCACGAAATTCACGGCGACCGGCGCAACTTCCGGCTTGAAGTTCATGGCATGCGCAAAGCGGGCGAACGCTGCCTGCTTGCGGTCCCACCGCCTCCGCTGATCGGCGCCTACCACGCCGAGCCACCTGCGGACCTCGGCGAACGCGCGACCGAGCGGCGCCGCTTGCGAGTGGTTGCCCGCGCTCTCGCGCCGGATCGCCTCCGGCCAGGGCGCCTGCTGGAAGACGTCGGCCTCCGGCTGCAGGGCGACGTTCGCGTTGATCAGCGACGTGCCGCCGAGACCGCTGCCCACGAGCACGTCGACGTTGGCGCCGATGTGCAGATCAAAGAGGGCCTCTTCGTTGCCGGAGATCGACGCACTGTCGGGGCGACGAACGCGGAGGTGGCCGGGCAGCGCCGCGAAGTCCGCCGGGAATTCGCCGGGCGCATATTCGCGACCACGCTCGAGGACCAGCACGCTGCGGTCGCGTTCGGCCACCGGCGCGATTTCGGCCAGCCGGTAAGCCGCGACGGCGCCGCCGTAACCCGAGCCGACGATCAACACACGGGCGGTGAGGTGGCGCAGCCCGCCCTCCGTCTCCTTCGCTGCTTCCACGAGCGACTCGAACGGGAGCGAGTAGTGAAATGCCATCGCCCTGTCCCCCCGGGGCTGTATTGTTCTTCCGTCGCACGCCATGCTATCGCAGGCGGGCTCGTGAGGAGGAGTGGCCGTGGCGGACGCGGCGGAACCCGACGACCGACGACTCGACACCGAACTGCTGCGCGGGTCCGTGCGCTCGAGGACCAGTCAGGCCGGACCGGCGCTCGCCGTGATGGTCGTCAACATGGTGTTCATCGTACCGCTGCTCGGCGGGGGACTGTCGCTCAGGCTCCTGGCGGCCTGGCTCGTCATCATCGTGAGCCTGCTCGTGGTGCGAAAGCGGGTGGCGCGCGGCGCCGCGCGCGACATCCAGGGCCCGCGCGAGCGACTGGTCGCGTTCGATCGCCGCTTCCGCCTGATCAGCCTGGCGAGCCAGTCGGTCACGGGCGCCGGCATCTGGCTCGCGCTCACGGCGCCGGAGCGCGAGCTCGCGGCCTACGTCATGACCCTGCTCGTGGCGCTCTACGGCGTGGGCACGATGATCAACCTGGCGCACGACTTCCGGACCGTGCGCCTGTCGCTGCCCCTCCTGCTCGGACAGCCCGTCCTGTTCTGGGCACAGCAGGGACCGACGGGCGTCGTGATCGCGGTCATCCTGGCCGGCTTGACGGGGCTCATGATCCTGTCCGCCCGGAATTCGCAGCTGACGTTCAACGAGAGCATCCGGATTCGCTTCGAGAAGGACGCCATCGTCGCGCAGCTCGAGCACGAGCAGCGCGTCGCGGGCGAGGCGCTGCGCGCGGCGGAGGCGGCCAATCGCGCCAAGTCCTTCTTCATGGCGAGCGCCAGTCACGACCTGCGACAGCCGCTCTACGCGGCCACGATCCTGACCGACACGCTGGCGCTGCATCCGCTCGAGCCGCGGGCCGCGGCGCTCGTATCGCAGCAGCGGGAGGCCCTCGGCGCAGCGAGCGGGCTCTTCGACAATCTGCTCGACTTGTCGAAATTCGAATCAGGCGTGGTCGAGCCCGTGTTGACGACGGTTCGACTCGACGAAGTGCTGCACCAGATGCAGATCGAGTACGCGGCGCTCGCCGAATCGAAAGGCCTCTACCTGCGCATCGGCGACTCTGCGCCCGCCGTGGTCTCGGACTTCGACCTGCTCTCCCGTCTCGTTCGCAACCTGGTGAGCAACGCCGTCCGATACACGGGCGAAGGGGGCGTCACGGTATCGACCTCAGTGGACGGCGAGCACGTGCTGCTCCGCGTGTCCGACACGGGCGTCGGCATCGCGCCGAGCGACCAGCATCGCGTCTTCCACGAGTTCGTTCAGCTCGACAATCCGCAGCGGTCCCGCGACAAGGGTGTCGGGCTCGGGCTCGCCATCGTACGGCACATTGCCGAGCTCCTCGACCATCGGCTCACCATCGATTCCGCAGTCGGACGCGGCACCACGATCGCCGTGCGCATGCCCCGGGCGCACTGCACGCTGACCGAGCCGCTCGCGGGCACCCCGGGCCCCGGTGTCACGGTCGAGGGACGGAGCGTCTGGGTCGTGGAGGATGACCCACTCGTGCGCGAGGCACTGCGAGCGTATTTCCAGCAGCGCGGAGCGCTGTTCCATGCCGCCGCGAACCGGGACGAACTGCTCGCGCTCGAGCGCGAGCACGGACTGCCGGAATTCGTGATCCTCGATGACATGCTCGGCGGCCCGGACACGGGCCTCGACCTCGCGCAATGGCTCGCGACACGCCTGCCGTGTGAGCGGATCCTGATCACCACCGGGAACCCGGAGGAGGCCCGCTGGGCGGCGCTCACGGCCAGCGGCCTCGCCGTGCTGAGAAAACCGGTGACCACGGCGGCGCTGAACGACTGGCTCGGCGCCGGCGTCGCCTAGATCAGTCCGACCTCGCGTGCCTTCAGGATGAGCTGCGCCCGGCTGTTCACCGCGAACAGGCGATAAATACCGTTCAGGTGACTTTTCACGGTGCCGTCCGCCATGCCGAGGCGCGTGCCGATGACCTTGTTTGGCAGTCCCTGCAGCAGGCAATGCAGCACCTGGCGCTGTCTCGGCGAGAGGCTCGGCAGCGTGCCGCTCTCAATGGATGCGCGACCAGGGACGGCCCGGGCCTCGAAGCCCAGCATGCGCGCGGCCTGCGGCGGAATGTAGTTTCCTCCCGAAAGAACGACGCGGATCGCGTTCACCACGACCGGCATCGGAGAGCTCTTGGGAATGTAGCCCTGCACGCCCTGCTCGAAGGCCGCCGCGACCGTGCTGCTCGACTCGTCGCCGGAGAAGATGATCACCGGCAGTTCCGGGAAGCTGTCGCGCAATCTGAGCATCCCTTCCAGGCCCTCGGCGTCCGCGAGGTGAAGGTCGAGCATCAGGAGATCGTAGGCATCCGAGGCCTCGAGGCGCGCCAGGGCCGCCGCGACCGTCATCTCCTTGTCGACCTGATCGACGACTCGCAGGCTCACGAGCGCGGTACCGAGCGCGTCCGTGATGATCGGGTGATCATCGACCAGCAGGATCCTGCGTGTCGCTGCTCGATCCATGCTCATGAGTCGACCATGCTTCTGGTGCAACGCGCTGCGAATCATTGTCGGCCGCGTCGCCCGCGAGTCAAGCGATCCCGTGGGCCGAAGTGCCTAAGCGAAGGTTTAGGACGCTTGCCGGATGGTCAAGCCAGACCACAGGCGCACAGTGGGACCGCGCGAGCAGGGACGACCAGGGGGGACTCACGGTGAACGCGACAGCGATAGCAGTCACCACAGGCGCCACCTTCAGCAGAGGATGGCCGCTCGCCGACGGATCGGCGCTCGCGCGGTCGGCCAGGGAGCGGCCGACCCCCGCGGCTGTGCGGGGCGGCGACGAAGCACGGCCCGAGGCCGGCGACCGGTCGGCTCTCGCCTTGATCTCCGCCGCCGTCGCGCATCGCGTGCAGCCCGTATTCGTCGTGACCCGCGATGGCCGCCCATTGATCTCGAACCGGGCGGCGGAAGCGCTCATCCGCAGCGGGGCGCTGGTGAGCAGCGCGGGACGGCTCTGGGTGCAACCGACGCATGCCCTGTTCGATGAGCGATGGATCGTTCGAGCGGCGGGAGTCGACCGCGACGTCGCGGCGGTCGAGGAACCGCTGCGGTTCCCGTTGCCGGCACGTGCTCAGGACCCGCTCATGTTCGGCATGGCGGAACGGCTGCGCGACGAGACGAACCTGCCCGGATACCTGTGGATGGTCACCGTTTTCGCACCCGCCGGGCACCAGCCGCCGCGGACCGAAGGGCTGCAGCGCCTGCTCGGGCTCACGAGGGCAGAGAGCAGGCTGGTCACGGCACTGTTCGCCTCGGCTTCACGCCTGGTCGACGTCGCCGGTGCCTGTGGCATCACTCACGAGACCGCTCGCTCGCAGCTGCGCGCCGTGTTCCAGAAGTGCGGCGTCGGTTCGCAGGCGGAGCTCATGCGGCTCGTCGCGCTCGGGCCATTCTTCTGACCGCCCGCGATCCGTTGCAGTCGTCGCCCATCCGGGGGTCGCGGCCGCATCGGCTTTTGACTTCACCGAATGCGCGAATCGGCGTAAGCGCCATGCCGAGGAACTGTGCCCGGATCGGCGAGCCAGCGACCCTAGATCCCCCGTTTGCCACGGGTCCTCACCCGAACGGGGGTAGATCGCATCCGTCGCTCGATCCTTTACTGGATGCGCCAAACGCGGATCGCACGCGGATTGGCGCAGGTGACAAACAGTCGCACCGGTCGCCGCCACGTTGCCCGATCGCGTGCCAGAGGAGGGACTCAAATGACTGGTTCAACAGAATGGACTTCCGCGCTCATGTGGCTCGCTCGCGCGCTGCTGGCGCTTACTGCCCTGCAGGCGGAGGCGTATCAGATGCAGATCGCACCGTCGCAGTTCGCAATCGGCGCGCAGCCTTACAGCGTGAACTACGGCTACCTGCCGGATCACATGTTCGCATACGCAAGTGCGTCGGGCTCCGGCTACGTCACTCAGTACACGCAGTCCGGTCCCGTCTACATTCGGCCCGACAACGGCGATACCAGTGTCGTGAAGCCCGTGCAGGTCACGTTTCGCATGGTTCACACGGGCACAGGCGTCGGGTGCGCGACGCTCGTGCTGCGCAGCCCCTGGACCTACCTGTTCGAGGATTGTTCGCTCTCGAGTCCGCGCGTGCGAACGTTGACGCTGATGACCAACACGAGCTATCGCCTTGAAACGAACGCATCGGTCAAGGCGAATGGCGCGCCTCTTGTTGAGTATCAGACCGAAATCTGGTGGACCTTCGAACCCGAAGCACCACCGGACGCCGATGCCGACGGCGTCCCCGACGCCACCGACAACTGCGTCAACACGCCAAACCCCGACCAGACCGACACCGACCTCGACGGCCAGGGCGATGCCTGCGACGCCGACAACGACAACGACGGCATCGTGGACGCCGCGGACAACTGCAAGTTCACGCCGAACCCGACGCAGGCCGACCTCGACGTCGACGGCATCGGTGATGCGTGCGACGCGGACGCCGATGGCGACAATGTGCTCGGCGCGGTCGACAACTGCCCGATGGTCCCGAACGCCGACCAGACCAACACCGACGGCGACGGGCAGGGCGACGACTGCGACGCCGACGACGACAACGACCACGTCTGCGACGTCGGAACCGCGGCCTCCGGCTGCAGCGCCGGTCCGGACAACTGCCCGACGGTGTACAACGCAGGTCAGCAGGATCTCGAGGGCGACGGCATCGGCGACGCCTGTGACGCCGATCTCGACGGCGACGGAGTCACGAACGCCTCCGACAACTGCCCGGTCGACGCGAACGTCGACCAGAACGACTCGGACTCGGACGGCACCGGTGACGCGTGTGACGCCGACATCGACAACGATGGCGTCGCCAATGGTGCCGACAACTGCCCGAGTATCGCCAATGCGGACCAGGCCGACCTCGACCACGACGGCCAGGGCGATGCGTGTGACGCCGACGTGGACGGCGACGGCGTGCCGACCGCCAGCGACAACTGCCCGCTCATCGCCAACAGCGACCAGTCCGACTTCGACGGCGACGGGCGCGGCGATGCCTGCGATCCGGATGTCGACGGCGACGGTGTCGCCAACGCCACCGACCAGTGCCAGCTCACGCCCGTCGGAGCGACCGCGAGTCCGCAGAACGGCTGCTCGCTCGCCCAGCTCTGTCCGTGCGCCGGGCCCGCGGGCACGACCGTGCCGTGGAAGAATCACGGCAAGTACGTCTCGTGCGTGGCGAACGTCGCGAACGACTTCGTCGCGGCCGGCCTGATCACTCAGGCCGCCAAGGACGCGCTCGTGTCGACGGCCGGCCAGTCGAGCTGCGGCAAGTAGCTCCGCTCACGGAAGGCGGAAAAAAAGAAACCCCCGGCGGATCGCTCCGTCGGGGGTTTCCGGTTTCAAGAGCCTGGCAGTGACCTACTCTTGCATGGTGAAACACCACACTACCATCGGCGCAGAGCGTTTTCACTTCCGAGTTCGGAATGGGATCGGGTGGTTCCCGCTCGCTATGGCCGCCAGGCAAACTGGCTCACGCGCGCGCAGTTGCGCGGCGATGAATTCGAATCGGGTATGACGAAAGCGTGTCGCGACGAGCGATACAGCTGACGACACCCTCGGCGGGAGTTCCCAAGCCGATTGGGTGTTATATGGTCAAGCCTCACGGGCAATTAGTACTGGTTAGCTCA
>CAZRKS010000003.1:0-15755 GCA_964600315.1 uncultured Steroidobacteraceae bacterium
ATCCGCAGCGTCGACCAGGGCGAGAAGCGCTTCGTGCACGAAGTCGGGCTCGAAGTCTTCGACATGCGCTACATCCACGAGATGGGCATGCGTCACACGCTCGAGCAGGCGCTCGCCGGTCTCGACGCCGAGACGCACCTGCACGTCAGCTTCGACGTCGATTTCCTCGACCCGGAGATCGCGCCGGGCGTGCTCACGACCGTGCCGGGCGGCCCGTCCTACCGCGAGGCGCAGCTCTGCATGGAAATGATCGCGGACACGGGGCTGCTCGCCTCGCTCGACGTGATGGAACTCAATCCCGCGCTCGACGTCCGCAACCGCACGGCGAATGTCGCTGTCGATCTCGTCGCCTCCCTGTTCGGCAAGAGCACCCTGATGCGCCGCTGAGGCCAGCGCGCGCGCATCATCGCGTCGCCGAGGCCGCGGCGGGCTCGAAGAGATACGCGTCCATGGCGAGCGCCGCGCCGTCGATGCTGGCGTGCGCGCGAATCGCGCGTGCACCCGGGCCCGCCGCGCCGAGCGCGATGAACAGCGGCAGGAAGTGCTCGTCCGTCGGGTGCGCCCGCACGGCCTCCGGTGCGCGCTCACGGTAGTTCACGAGCGCGTCGCGATCGTCGGCGGCGAGTGCCCCGGCGAGCCAGTCGGCGAACCGCGCCGCATACGGCAGCGGCTGCGCGTCGTCACGGTGATGGAACCAGTCGCGCAGGTTGTGCGTGACGTGACCGGAGCCGATCACCAGCACGCCCTCGGACGCGAGCGGCGCGAGCGCCTCGCCGATCCGCAGATGGTGCGTCGGTCCGAGCGCCGGCTGCACGGAGATCTGCACGACCGGCACGTCCCGCTCGGGATACATCCAGCGGAGCGGAACCCACGCTCCGTGGTCGATGCCGCGGCACCCGTTCAGCGCCGGTGTGTAGCCGGCCTCGCGCAGCAGCGCCGACGCGCGCTCCGCCAGCGCCGGCGCACCGGGCGCGTCGTACCTCAAGTCGTACAGCGGCGCGGGAAAGCCGCTGAAGTCGTGGAGGGTCTCGAGTCGCGTGCCGCTGCCGAGCATCGGCAGCGCCGTCTCCCAGTGCGCCGAAGCCACGAGCACCGCTTTCGGGCGGGGCAGCGAGGCGGCGAGTCTCTGCCAGGCCGCGCCGGCCTCGCCGTGCACGAGGGCGTGCATCGGCGAGCCGTGCGACAGGAACAGGGTGGGCAAGGCGGTCATGCTATTGCGCTCAGGTGAGTTGCGAGGCTTCGACGCGACAGGGCTCAGGCGACCGCGACCGCTGGCGCGCCGTGCGCGACGACCGAGCGGCGCAGAGCGAACGCTCCGTCGCCGACGAGGAACTGCACCAGCGCCGCGACCGACAGGAACGCCGGATACTCCCAGCCGCCGTTCGCCGCGGAGAACACCCAGCCGTTGCCGAAGTGCGCCCAGGTGGCTCCGAGCAGGACCGGCACCAGCGCCAGGGCGACGTAGCGAGCATAGATGCCGAACACCAGCAGCACGCCGCCGGCCAGCTCGGCGACGAACGTGGCGTAGCCCAGGGCCGGCGGCAGGCCGAGCGACGCGAAGAACTGCGCCGTGCCCGGCAGCGTGAACACGTAGTACTTGAGCAGCGCGTGCGCGATGAACATCGCGCCGAGTGCGAGGCGCAATACGAAGCCGCCCAGTTCGATGCGGGCGTGCTCGGAATTTCTCGTAAAAGTCGTCATGGGGATCCTCCAGATGGGTGGGTTGGCGGGTTGTCCGGCCTGAGGCGAATGGTGCAGGGCGAAAGATTCGGGATAAAGATCAGATCTGTTGATTAATTGATGCGTAAAGCGCAACAATGGTCCGTGGATCGCTTTCAGGCCCTCGGTGCCTACGCCAAGGTCGTCGAGCTCGGGAGCTTCGCCCGGGCGGCCGAGCGCCTCGACGTCTCGACGTCCGCCGTCTCGCGCCAGGTCGCCGAGCTGGAGGCCCACCTCGAGGTGCGCCTGCTCAACCGGACGACGCGGCGCCTGTCGCTGACCGAGGCAGGCCAGGCGTTCTACGAGCGCTGCGTCCAGCTGCTCGCCGACGTCGAGGAAGCCGAGGCGTCCGTGCGCGCGTCGGCCGTCGTGCCGCGCGGGACGCTGCGCCTGACCTGCGGCGTCACGTTCGGCATCCGTTACCTTGCGCCCGCGATTGCCGAGTTCAGCACCGCGCACCCGCAGGTGAACTTCGACCTCGACCTTTCGGACCGCAGCGTCGATCTCGTGGAAGAAGGCTTCGACCTCGCCGTGCGCATCGGCGGGATCGGCGCGCAGGCGCTGGTGTCGCGACGCATCGGCAGCACGCAGACGATGTGCTGCGCGGCGCCGGCGTATCTCGAGCGCCACGGGTCGCCGCGGACGCCGGACGAGCTGGCCAGGCACGAGTGCCTGACCTACACCTACGTCGCCGCACCCGAGGACTGGAGATTCGACGCGGCCGACGGCACGCGCCACACCGTCCGCGTGCGCGCCCGGCATCGGGCCAACAACGGACGGATGCTGGCCGCACTCGCCGCGGCCGGGCTCGGCGTGGTCTACGAGCCCGATTTCATCCTCGTTCCCGAGGTCCGCGCAGGACGCCTGGTGCGGCTGCTGCCCGGCTACGAGCCGCCGCACTCGCCGGTTTCGGTCGTGTATCCGAGCCGCCGGCACCTGTCGGCGAAGGTGCGCGCCTTCGTCGACTTCCTCGCGGCCCGTTTCGCCCGTGAGCAGGAGTGGCGGCTGCCTTGACGGCCTGCCGACAGGCGCGCGGCGAGGTCCCGCTCCAGTTCCGGAACGCCCGCGAGAATGCGCTGGCGTCGGCGTAATGCAGCACCGCGGCGATGTCGCCGGCCGGCATGTCGGACTCGTGCAGCAGCTGACGAGCGATCTCGAGCCGGGTCTCGTTCAGCAGCCGTTGCAGGCTCGTCCCCTCGGCCTGCAACTGGCGATGCAGCGTCCGGCGGCTGGTCGCGAACAGGAACGCCACCTGCTCGGCGGAGGCCGTGCCGGCGAGGGTCATCGACCGCAGCACGCGACGGACCCTGTCCGCCAGGGACAAGGTCTCCGCCGCTGCCTTTTCCGCCACGAGGCGTTCGAGCGTCGCACAGACGGCCGGATCCGCGCCGCGTATGGGTTCGTCGAGCCAGCGCTCCTCGAATACGACCGAGGCGTGCTCGGCGTTGAACACGAGCGGTGCGCCGAAGACTCGACGCCAGGCGGCGATCCCCGCCGGCCTTCGGTACGGGAACGTGACCCGCAACGGACGCCAGGTCGGGCCGCAGAGTTCGCGCAGCATGGCGAAACCCACGGCCGTGGCGAGGTCGTGCAGCGGGGCCAATTCGAAGTCGCAGTGGCGATAGATCCCGTAGGCCAGGCCGACCTCCTGGTCGCCGGAATGCACGAGGTAGGACACGCCGCCGCGGTCGTGGACGTGCAGGTGCAGCGACAGTGCCCGCAGTGCATCGCGCAGGCTGCGGGAGTGCCGCATCAGTTCGAAGACGACGCCGATCGTCGCCGGCGAGAACCGGCGGCCGACCAAGAGACCGAGGTGCTGGCAGCCGGTCGCAGCCACCGATGCGTCGAGAAAGCGGCCGAGCAGGTCGAAGCTCACGCGATTGTCGGGATCCTCGAGCAGGCGCGCGTCGAGGCCGACCCGGGCGAGAACCCCGCGAGGATCGACGCCGTGGTCGCGCAGGACACCAGGGACCGGCAGCACGGGGGCGACGCGGATCGCGTCGCCAGGCAACGTCGGGCGAGTCCGGTTCCGGCGCCGATCACCTCCGGCCGCGCCTGTGGTGTCCACTTCCGTCGCACTCCGGCCGCTTCACGCTGGGCTCCGTGCGGACATTCTGCCTGCGGGCGGGCGGCTTGTCGCAAGGGATCAAGTCGCGCGCGCCGCATTCCCGTAACATCGCGCCCTCGGCATGATCCGGTGCCGTGAGGTCGGGCCCGAACGGCGCCGAGGCGATGGGGACTGCAGACAGCGAGGAGAGGCGAGATGCAGCAGCAGCGAATTCGAGTGACAGCCCTGGCCGCGATGATTGCGCTCGCCAGCGTGGCGCCGGCCGAGACGCGGGCGGAAGGCGCGGCCGACGACTGGAAATTCAGCACGACGATCTATGCCTGGCTGCCGGCCATGGGCGGCGAACTCACGGTTCCGATGGAGGGCGATGCCTCCGCGTCGCTCGATCCCAGCGACATCCTCGATGCGCTCAACTTCACGTTCATGGGCATGGCCGAGGCGCAGAAGGGTCGCTGGGGCGCCGCGACCGATGTGATCTACCTCGATCTCGGCGCGACGAAAAACAAATTCCGGGATCTCACGCTCGGTGATCACGACCTACCGGCCACGGCGAGCGCGAAGGCGGACATCGGGCTCTCGGGCTGGGTATGGACGCTGGGAGGCACCTACCAGCTGGTCGAGGAGCCGGCGCACCCCCTGGTGTTCCTCGCCGGCGCGCGCATGCTGCAGCTCTCGAGCGACCTCACGCTGAAGTTCGAAGGGGACATCACCGGCCTGCCGGTCACGGAGCGCACGGTGAAGGGCGACGTCAGCCAGACGAACTGGGACGCGATCGTCGGGCTCAAGGGCCGCTTCGCCTTCGGCGGCGAGCAGCGGTGGTTCGTGCCCTACTACCTCGACGTCGGCACCGGCGATTCGGATCTCACGTGGCAGGGCATGGCCGGGGTCGGCTACGCGTTCGAGTGGGGCGAACTCGTCGCGGTCTGGCGCTATCTCGACTACAACTTCGCTTCGGGCGACGCCGCCAAGGAACTCTGGGTCAACGGCGCGGCCTTCGGCGCCACATTCCGCTTCTGATCGGCCCGATGCGCACGGTCGTGTCACGCACGGCCGTCCGGACCGGGGCCGCGTGCGCGGCCGCGCTGCTCGCGGGCCTCGTCGGCCTCGCGGTCCAGGCTGCGGAGGCGCCGGTACGCGTCTTCGTGAACGCAAGAGTGTGGACGGGCGACGAGGCCCGGCCCGCCGCCGAGGCCTTTGCCGTGCGCGGCGATCGCTTTCTCGCCGTAGGGAACAGCGCGGAGGTTCGCGCGCTGGCCGGACCAGAGGCGCTCGTCACCGACCTCGCCGGGCGGCGTGTCGTGCCCGGGTTCAATGATGCGCACTGGCACCTGCCGTCGCGACGCAGCGCCCGCCTCGACGAGGCGGGCTCGGTCGCCGTCATCCAGCAGCGGCTGCTCGATTACGCGCGCGGTTCGACGGCCGGCGGCTGGGTGGTCGGACGCGGCTGGATGCCGACCGACTTCCCGGACCGTACGGCAGACCGGCGCTATCTCGATGCGATCTTCCCCGACCGGCCGGCCGTCATCCGCGACCGCGACGGTCACCAGGCCCTCGCGAACTCGGTGGCGCTGCGTCTCGCGGGCATCACGGCGCAGACGCCGGATCCGCCCGACGGCTGGATCATCCGCGATGCACAAGGCGAGCCCACGGGCCTGCTAAAGGAAGGCGCCGCGTCGCTCGTGACGACCTTGCTGCCGGCGCTCACCACGGACGAGACCTACGCGATGCTGCTCGACGAGCTGGCCGCAGCCGCGTCGTTCGGACTCACGTCGCTGCAGGACGCCACCGACGTCGGGCTCACGGACACCGAGCGCGCGGCCGTGCAGCGGGCCGTCGAGCGCGGCACGATGATCGTCCGCTACCGCGCGCCCCTGCCGCTCGAGACAGACGTGCCGCCGGCGAAGCTCGCCGGCTACGTGGCGCTGCGCGACTCCACCGACGGTGCGCTGCTGTCCTATGGTTTCGCGAAGCTGATCCTCGACGGGACCATCGACGCGAAGACCGCCTACCTGCTCGAGCCGTACGTGGGCGGCGGCAACGGCGTGCCGATGCTGTCCCAGCAGGATCTCGACCGTGCCGTCGCGGCTTTCGACCGGGTCGGCCTGCAGATCGAGATCCACGCCATCGGCGACGGCGCGATCCGCATGGCACTCGACGCGTACGAGCATGCGGCGCGGGTCAACGGCCGGCGCGACCGGCGTCATCGCATCGAGCACGTCGAGATGCCGGCGGCCGCCGATCTGCCGCGGTTTCGCGCGCTCGGGGTCATCGCGTCCACGCAGCCGATCGGGGCGACGCCGGACGTCGTCACGCTCGAGAACTATGCGCCGCTGCTCGGGCCGGAGCGGGCGGCCCACGCCTACGATCCCCGGCAGTTCGACGAGGCCGGTGCCGTGCAGGCGTTCGGCAGTGACTACCCCGTCTACACGATGGATCCGCTGCGCGGCATCTACGCCGTCGTGACGCGCCAGACGCCGGCCGGTGCGCCCGCCGGCGGCTGGTACCCGCAGAATCGCATCACCGTCGAGGCGGCGTTGCGCCACTACACGCGGGATGCGGCCTATGCGAGTTTCGACGAGCGGCGCAAGGGAACCATCGCGGTCGGCCAGTGCGCCGACTTCGTCGTGCTGTCGCGCGACATCCTGGCCATCGAGCCGCGGCAGATCCTCGGGACGAAGGTGCTGCTGACCGTGATGGGCGGTCGCGTGACCTACCGCGATTCGGTGAATGGCAGCGAATTTCCGGAGCGGCCGCCGCGCAAGAGGAAAGCGCACACCGCGACCGCGACCGCCAGCGCGACGGCCTCGCCCGTGAGGCCGCCGAGCCGCGGTTCCATCGCCTTGGGCGCGACGCCAGCCGCCACCAGCGCCGCCACGGCGACGCCGGCGAGTCCCTCGCCGGCCACGAGGCCCGAGGCGGCGAGTATTCCGGGGTCGCTCGTGCCCTCGGGACGTGGAGCGCGCCTGTGTTCGACCAGCGCGCGCACGCAGCCGCCGACGAAGAGCGGCGCCATCGACGCGAGCGGCAGGTACACGCCGATCGCGAAGGCGAGCCCGGACACGCCGCACAGCATCGCGCCGATCGCGAGCCCCGCGCCGGTCAGCACGAGGTCCCAGGGCAGGGCCCCCGACAGCACCCCCTCGATGATCGTCTTCATGAGCGTGGCCTGGGGCGCGGGGATCTCCTTCGAACCGAATTCGTAGGCGTCGCCGAGCAGCAGGACGGTCGCGGCCACGGCCCAGCAGGCGAACGCGGCGCCGATCAGCTGCCCGAGCTGCTGGCGGGCGGGCGTCGCGCCCACGAGCCAGCCGGTCTTGAGATCCTGCGAGATGTCGCCGGCTTTGCTTGCGGCGATCGCGACGATGGTGCCGACCGTGAGCACGCCGGCGCGCGCGCCCGCATCGACCCAGCCAGCCGCGGCAAAGACCGACGCCGTGCCGAGCAGCGTCACGAGCGTGATGCCGGAGGTCGGCTGCGACGAAACGCCGACGAGGCCCACGATGCGCGCCGCCACGGTCACGAACAGCACGCCGAAGACGCCCACGCCTGCGGCCAGCACGAGCCGCTGGATCGCGCTCATGCCGCCACCGAACACACCCGGCACCAATCCCGACACCAGCACGACCACCGCGATGCCGGCGAGGACGAACCAGCCCGGCAGGTCCCGGTCGGTCCGCGATGCCGTGCCGGACGCCGTCGCCTCGCCCTGCAGTCCGCGCATGACGGCGGCGAACGCCCCCACCATCGTCGGCAGACCGCGCAGGACGGTGAGGATGCCGGCCGTGGCCACGGCACCGGCGCCGATGTAGCGCACGTAGCGCGACCACAGGTCGCCGGCCGACATGTCGGCCACGAGGCGCTGCGTCTCCGGATAGAGCGGTGTCGACAGCCCGGCGCCGAACCAGGCGATGAGAGGCGTGATCACCAGCGCCGAGATGAGCGCGCCGGCGACGCACACCGCGGCCTGCCGGTAGCCGAGGATGTAGCCGACGCCGAGCAGGGCCGGCGCCACCTCGAGCGCCACCTCGGCCTTCGGCAGCACGGGCAGCGCGGCGTGCAGTTCGCCGGGAATGAGGTAGGCGAGCGAGATCAGGAGCTTCACGGCCGCGCCGAGCAGCATGCCGCGGAAGATCCAGGCGCTGCCGCTCGCCGCGCCCGTCCGATCCGAGGCCGTCGCCTGCAGCACTTCCGCGCAGGCCGTGCCCTCCGGATACGGCAACTCGCCGTGCGCCTGCACGATCAGCAGGCGGCGCAGCGGGATCATCGCTGCGAGCCCGAGCAGTCCGCCCAGGAAGGCGAGCGTCACGACCTGCAGGTAAGGCGGGACCGAGCCCCACAGGAAGAGCGCCGGGATCGTGAAGATGGTGCCCGTCGCGAGCGCGGTCGACGCAGAGGCAATGGTCTGCGAAAGGTTGGCCTCGAGGACCGACGCACGTGCGCCGAGCGCGCTGAACACCGCCACCGTCATCACGGCGGCGGGGATCGACGCGGAGACGGTCATGCCGACCCGCAGCCCGAGGTAAGCGTTGGCCGCGCCGAAGACGATGCCGAGCAGCACGCCGGTGACGACGGCCTTCAGCGTGAACTCGGCGACGTTCCCGGTCCCAGGCATCCGGCCGATGATGGACGACCCGCCCGGTCGCGCGCAACGCGCCACGAAGACGAGCCCGCGGGGGCCGCTGCGTCGGATTCCCCCGATTCCGGCAGCGATGACGGCTCCGCAGACTGGGCACAGTGGTGATGCCGATGTCTCGCAGACCGCCCGGGTGCGCAAGACGACTCGGCTCGGCCCTGCTGGCCGGGCTGCTGCTCGGCGGCTGGCTCACGGGCTGCGCCGGTCGGCCGACGTCGCCCGCAGCCGGGCCGGCCACGGACGCAAGGGTGACGCCGCTGCCAGGCTCCCTGGTGGCGACCTACGCGGAGGGAACCCTGCTGCTGAGCATCGGCCGGCGGGGCGGTGCGGTCGAAGCGGTCGCGCGCTGGCCGGTCGAGGACGTGCCGCCCGGCAGCCACGAATATCGTGCCGCGCGCCTCGAACTGCTCGACGCTGCAGCCGCCCGCGACCTCCGTCTCGCCGCGGCGCAGCCGGTCACGATCCACGGCACGGCCGAGTGGACCGGAGTCGTCCGCGAGGTGATGACCGGGCTCGCGCCGCAGGCGCCGGGCGAAGCGGCGCTCACCCGAGTGCAGGGTCAGGACGTCGTCTTCTATCTCGCGGCCGACGGCGCGTTGCGCCTGCATCGACACGAGGACAAGCCGGCCGAACGGCGCGTGACCCGGATCGTGGGCGAAGGCGAATTCGCGGCACGGGCGGACGCCGTGCTGCGGGCGCGTTACGCCGGTCAGCCGGTCCTCCTGTTCGCGAGCGACGGACGGCCGGGTGACGAGTCGTTCGTGTTCTTCGATCTGCCGCGACGCCAGTCGGTGCTGGTGCTCGGTACGTCACTCGGACCTGCGGGCGGCTTCATCGGCCTGATGCGTCTGCTCGCGAGAGTGCCCGACACGATGATCGTGCGTGGGCAGGTGCTCGGCTTGCTCACGCGTCCGGTGAGCTCGCTCGGCCGTCTCGCGTGGCTCGTCTCGCAGACGGCGCTCGAGCTGGTGCCGCCGCGCTTCGTCGGGCGGGACGTCGAGCCGCCGCCGCTGGCGCCGCAGCCGCCGCTCGACGCGGAGGCCTGGGAGCGCGAACTCGACGCGATGGGGTTGCCGCCGCGCTACCGCGGTACGCTCACGCCGCTGATCGATGGCGACGCGTTCTTCACCGATCTCGTGCAGGCGCTGCAGGAAGCCCGCACCTCGATCGACGTGCGCCTCTTCATCTTCGACAACGACGACTACGCGATCCGTATCGCCGATCTGCTCAAGCACCGGTCGCGCGAGGTCCGCGTGCGGGTGCTCGTCGATGCGCTCGGCACCCTCGGAGCCGGGCAGGGTGCCCCGGAGGGTGCGGCGACCGGGCCTCGCGTGCGCTCGATCGCGTCCTACCTGCGTGCCGGCTCGGATGTGCAGGTGCGAGAAGTGCCGAATCCCTGGCTCGTCGCCGATCACACGAAAGTGATCCTCGTGGACTCGCAGCGAGCCTACGTGGGCGGCATGAACATTGGCCACGAGTACCGGTATGACTGGCACGACATGATGGTCGCGCTCGAGGGTCCCATCGCCGGACGGCTGCAGCACGACTTCGATGTGGCCTGGGCCTATGCCGGGCCGGGCGGGGACCTGGCGTTCGCCAGGGCGGCAGGCCGGCGCGACGACGCGGCTGCCGCACCGGGCCGTCCGGGCGATGTCGAGGTGCGGCCACTCTATACGCGGACCCTGGATCCGCAGGTGCTGCGCGCCCAGCGTGCGGCGATGCGGCGCGCGCAGAGCGCCATCTGGATCGAGCAGCCGTACGTGTCCGACGATTCGCTGATCTCTGCAATGATCGAAGCGCGTGGGCGGGGCGTCGACGTGCGCCTGATCGTGCCGACCCGCGGCGACTCGCGGTTCATGAACAGCGCAAACCTGCTCGCGGCGAGCGTGCTGATGCGGAGCGGGGTGCGCGTCTACGTCTACCCGGGCATGACGCACGTGAAGGCGGCGCTGTATGACGGCTGGGCCTGCCTCGGGTCCGCCAATTTCGACAAACTGAGCCTGCGGGTGAACCAGGAGACCAACGTCGCGACGTCCGATCCGGTCTTCGTCGCGCGCGTGCGCCGCGAGCTGTTCGAGGCCGACTTCGCGCGCTCGGTCGAACTCGTCGAGCCGCCGGTGGCGGGCTGGGGCACGTACCTCACCGCCTACGTCGCCGCGCAGCTGTAGCGGCGCGTTCGCTGGCATCCGGCCACGGCACTGCCTATAGTCCGCGCTCTGGACGCGATGCGAGGTGTCGTCATGCGGGCCACCACACTCATCCTGCCTGGCCTCGTGCTCGGCCTGTCGCTCGGCCTGCGCGTCTCCGCAGATGCGCCGGAGCAGGGCACCGCGCCCGCGCAGTCGCCCGCATCGCCAGCGCCCGACCCGTCCAATGCGGCGCCCCGGGAGTCGGCACCACCGCCGGCGACGCAGCATGATCCGGCGGGCCCACCCGCCAAGGCCGAGGCGACTGCGGCCGCCGCGGACGATCCCGTCATCTGCAAGTCGAAGACCGATCCCGGTACGTTGAGCCGACGCACCAAGACCTGCATGCGGAAGAGCGAGTGGGACAAGCAGCGCGAAGCCAATCGCAGGGCGATGCAGGAAGCATTCCGCAACAGTTATGGCGCCGCGGGCGGCGACGGCGGCTGACGCGCGCTCACCACGCCCAGTCCCAGTCCCTGCTCGTCGCGCGGCAGCCGCCGCCGTCCCGTCCCGTCCATGCGCGGCCGCGCACGAACCGGCCCGGCTTCGCGCCGGTGGGTACGCCGTTGGCGAGCGCGAGGCGGCCGTTGACGAGCACGTGCGAGACCCCGGTTGCGTACTGCTGTGGTTTCTCGAAGGTCGCGTGGTCCTCGATCAACTGCGGATCGAACACGACGACGTCCGCGAAATAGCCGGGTTTCAGCAGCCCGCGGCCCTGCAGCGCGAGATTGGCCGCCGGCAGGCCGCTCAGCCGATGCACTGCGTCCTGCAGCGTCACGGCACCCTCTTCGCGGACGTAGCGCGCCAGCAGGCGAGCGAAATTCCCGTAGGCCCGCGGGTGAGGATTCGACAGCAGGAACACGCCTTCGGGCGCCATCGATTCCGCGTCCGAGCCAAAACTCATCCACGGTAGCCTGACCTGCCGGCGCACGTTGTCTTCGGACATGAGCATGTAGGCGGTGCCGACGCGCGACCCGTCCTCGATCACGAGGTCGATGGCCGCGTCCTCTGGCGAGACGCCGCGCTCCTTCGCGACCGACGCCAGCGTGCGCCCGGTGAGCGGCTTCAGCGCCGGGTTCTTGAAGCTCAGCAGCAGCGTTTGGTCGGGCCCGGCGTGCCGGAGGAGATTTTCCCAGTCCGGCGACGGTGTGCGCATGTCGGCGATGACGCGGGCGCGGACGGCCGGGTCGCGCAGGCGCTCGATCCAGGTCTCGAGTCCTCCATCCTGAACCCACGTCGGCATCGCCGCGTTGAGGCCGGTAGCGGCACCCACGTAGTTGTACATGTCCGCGCTGATGCGGATGCCCGAGCGGCGCGCCTGCTCGATCATGGCGACGATGGTGTCGAGCTTGTGCCAGTTGGACGGGCCGGCGAGCTTCAGGTGATAGATCTCGGCCGGCGCGCCCGCGGCTCGCGCGACGTCGATCGTTTCCTGCACCGATTCGACGACCCGGTCGCCTTCGCTGCGCATGTGCGTGATGTACATGCCGCCGCAGCGGCCGGCTTCCGTGACCAGCGCGACGAGCTCGGGCGTTCGCGCATAGGTCGCGGGCGCATAGATGAGCGAGGAGCCGACGCCGACTGCGCCTTCCTCCATCGCTTCTCGCACCAGGGCGCGCATCCGGTCCAGTTCGTCCGCCGTGGGCTGCACGTCGCGCTCACCGAGAACGAAGTCCCGCACGGTCGTCGCGCCGACGAACGAGGCGACGTTCTGGGACACGCCTCGCGCCTCGAGCTTCTCGAGGTAGCCGCCGAGCGTCGACCAGTCGACCGGGTAGTGAATGTCGATCTGCCGCGCCAAGGCGAGTCGTCGCATGCGGTCGTTCAGCGGCCCCATCGACCAGCCCTCGCCCATCACCTCCAGGGTGATGCCCTGGCGCAGCTCGCTCTGGCCGAGTCCGTCCTCGAGCAGCGACTCGTTGGCCCAGCTCAGCATGTTGACGAAGCCGGGTGCGACGGCCTTGCCGCCGGCGTCGACCACGACGCGCCCCCGCGACCCGCGCGGCGGGCCGACGTAGACGATCCGGTCGCCGTCGATCGCGACCTCGCCTGCATAGGGCGGGCCGCCCGTGCCGTCATAGATCGTGCCGCCGCGGATCACGACGTCGTGGCGCCCGGCCGCACCGACTCCCGTGCAGGCGACGAGCAGGAGCGCGGCGAGCGCCGACCGGGCGGCGCGCGGACACATCGCTGTCGACGGGTGCATCGCTGTTCCTCGGGGAGCCTGTGCAAAGCCGGCAGGATGCGGCGAGGCCAGGTCGGCTGTCCACCGGCCGCCCGACCGGCCCCGTGAGGCCGGCAACGGCGCTAAACTGACCGGGTTCCAGGACAGCCCCCGATGTCAGCGACCGAACCCCTCTACCCGCAGGACGCCTACCTCCGCTCCTGCGTCGCACGAGTCGTCGAGCACCTGCCGCAGGGCGTGGTCCTCGATCGCACGGTGTTCTACCCGCTCGGGGGCGGCCAGCCGGGCGACACCGGCCGGCTGCTCGCGGCCGACGGGCGCGCCTGGACCGTCGTGGACACGCGCAAGGGGGAGGGCGGCCGCATCCTGCACGTGCTGGCCGAGGGTTCCGAACTCCCGGCGGTCGGCGAGTCCGTCGAGGCGGTGATCGACTGGGACCGCCGCTACGCCCACATGCGCATGCACACCTGCCTGCACCTCGTCGGGTCGGTGCTGCGCTACGGCGTCACCGGCGGGCAGATCACCGCCGGGAAAGGCCGCCTGGATTTCGATACCCAGGCCGAGATCGACGCGACGCAGGTGACCGAAGCCGTCAACGCGCTGATCGAAGCCGATCACGCGACGCGGTCGGATTGGATCACGGACGAAGAACTCGACCGGCAGCCGGGCTTGGTGAGGACGATGTCGGTCCAGCCGCCGCGCGGGGTCGGACGGATCCGCCTGCTCGAGATTCCGGGGGTGGACCTGCAGCCCTGCGGCGGGACCCATGTGTCCCGGACCGGCGAGATCGGCCGTGTCGCCGTGACGAAAGTCGAGAACAAGGGGCGTCACAACAAGCGCGTCTACGTGACTCTGGCCTGAGCGCACGACCGCGGCCGGCCGGGCGCAAACCCCGCGCCGATGCGTTACCATCTCGAGTTCCAGTCGACGCGGTGTGGGCTGCGGAAAACCACGAGAGCGAGGATGACGCCCGGCACGGCATCAGGACGATACACGGGTCGGGCGATGATCCGGGCGGGCGATTTCTCGACCCTGCCAAACCTCGTGTCCTTGGCGCGGATCGTGGGCGTCGCGACCGCGGTATTGCTGTACTTCGCGGGGTACCCGCGCGTCACCGTGGTCCTCGGCACACTCGCCTGCCTGACCGACCACCTCGACGGCTACCTCGCCCGCCGCCTGCACCAGGAGACCGCGCTCGGGGCCATGCTGGACCAGGCCGCCGACAGCTTCACGACCGCGATCGCGCTCGCCATGCTGGTGGTCGCCGGCGGCTTCCCCTTTGTGTTCCTGCTGATCTTCCTCGCCCGCGAATTCTGGGTCGGCACGGTCCGCCGCTACGCTGCGCTCGGCAACGTCGAGATCCCGTCGCACGTCTTCGGCAAGCTCGCGACGGCCGTGATCTACTGGGCGCTGCTGCTCATGGCGGTCGCCCTCATGCTCGACGTGCCCGAGCCGGCCGCGGGCCGGATGAGGGAGATTGCGCTCGTGAGCATGGGGGTCGGCCTGGCGCTGAGCTGCTTCGCCGGCTGGCGCTACACGCAGGTGCTGGCCCGGAGGGCCGCGTGATGCCGGCTTCCGTCACCATCGGGCGCCCCGAGGTGCTGCTGTGCCCGGGCCCGGTGCTCCTGTCGCCGGGCGTCAAGCGGGCCCTGTCCCAGTGCGAGATCGGCCACCGCGACCAGCGCTTTGCCGACCTCGTCGCTCGTTTGCGCCGCAACAGCGCGGCCGTGCTCGGCGCGACTGCGGACCACAGCGTGATGTTCGTCACCGGGCCGGCCACGGCGGGCATCGAGGCGGTGTGCGCGACGCTGCTGCCGGGAGCGACGGCCGTCATCGTGCCGGTCAACGGCACGTTCGGCGCGCGCATCGTCCAGGTCCTCGAAGTGCACGGCATTCCCTGCCGGGCGATCGATTGCGGATTCGGCGAGCGCTTCGACCTCGCCCGCATCGAGGCGGCGCTCGCGGACGCGCCGGGCGCGGCCGTGGCAATGACGCATCACGAGACTTCCTGTGGACTCGTCAACCCCGTCGCCGAGGTCTGCGCGCTGGCACGCCGACACGGCGCCCGGACGTTTGTCGACGCGACCTCGAGCGCGGGCGCCGAGGAACTCGACGTCGAGCGCTACGGGATTGATGCGTGCGTCACGTCGTCGGGCAAATGCCTGCATGGGGCTCCGGGCGTGGCGATCGTCTGCGTGCGCCGCGACTGGCTCGCGGAGCGCGCCCGGGTGCCCGCGCGCACCTATTCGCTCGACCTCTGCCGTTACCACGAGCAGCTCGAGGCCAATTCGCAGACGCCCTTCACGCCCGCGGTGCCCATCATCACGGCGCTCGACCGTGCGATCGAAGAGTTGCTGGAGCAGGGCGGCGTCGCGGAGCGTCGGCGGCAGTATCTGCGTCGGCGGTCATACCTCGTGCAGGGACTGGCGAGGCTCGGCCTGTCGCAGCTCGGCCTGCCCGCCGGGAGCGAGGCCAGTTCGATCCTCACGGTCACGGTTCCGGAGTCCCTCCGGTTCGACGATCTCTACCGGCAACTGCGCGCTCGCGGCTTCCTCATCTACGGCGCCAAGCCGCCGCTGTCGCCGCGTTACTTCCAGCTCGCCGTCATGGGGGACCTGACCGACGCGGATCTCGCCGGTTTCCTGACTGCGCTCGAGTCGGTGTTGTCCGGTCCGGCGCAGCAGTATCGCGCCGCGACGGCCTGACTCTCCTGCGTCGCTTGGCGACTGCGGAAGCGAACGGCGCGATGTTTGACCTGGCGACCAACCCGAAGGCCTTCCGCGACTGGCGCCATTGCCTCGCCTTCGGCTTCGGCAGCGGCCTCGCGCGCTACGCCCCGGGGACGTTCGGCACGCTGGTCGCGATCCCGTTCTTTCTCGCGCTGAGCCACCTGCCGCCGTGGCTCTACGGGGTGACGCTGGTCGCCGCCTTCGCGCTCGGGACCTGGGTCTGCGAGGCGGTCTC
>CAZRKS010000003.1:15855-39886 GCA_964600315.1 uncultured Steroidobacteraceae bacterium
GTCGCGCTGCACGTCCTGCTGCATTTCACGGGCGGACCCGCGTGACTCCTGCGGCGTGGGCGCCGACGGCTGCGCTGGCCGTCGCGTCGGGGCTGATAGCCCTGGCGTTCGAGCGGAGCGCGCCGCACGTCTCGACGTCAGGGGTGACGTTCCTGGCGTGCGCCCCGCCCGTGCTGCTGGCACCTCTGTTCTGGCCTCGCGCGTCGCGACCGGGTGGCGACATCCTGCGAGCACTGCTGGGCCCGGTCGTCGCCGCGATCGGTGCCGGACTCGTGCTGTGGGCGATCGGCGGCGTGGCGCCGTCGAGCGCTCATCTGCTGCCGACGGCGCTCGTGGCGGTCGCAGTGCTCGCGCTCGTGCGCCAGGCGGTCGTGCTCGCCGGGCACGTGCTGGAACTCGCGGGTGTCGCGAGCGGTACGGCGGCCGAGTGGGCGCGCTGGACCGTCACCGCGATCTTCTGGCTCGCGGCCGCGTTCCCGCTGTGGCTGGGGCCCGTGGCCGATCTCGCGGCGCGTGGCTCGCCCGGCGTGCCGAGCGTGATCCTCGGGTCGAGCCCGTTGGTGCACCTCGCCTCGGCGGCGGGCTACGACCTGCTGCGCAGCCCCTGGTTCTACGGGCATTCCAGTCTGGGCGCCCTGCAGGTCGACTATCCGGGGACGGGTGTGATCGTGTTCGCGTCTGTGGCCGCTGCCTTGCTGCTCACGCTGGCCGCGGTTCCTTTCGAGCGCCGCAGCCACGATACTGGCGCGGCTTCCCCTTGAGAGCCCTGGAGGACAATCGATGACGATCCGGACAATCGCGCTCGCCGCGCTGCTCGCAGTCGTGGCCAGCGTGCCGGCGGCCCGCGCCGCGGACACCATGGATCCTGCGCTGCGCGCCAAGGCACAGCAGGCCGTCGATTCGGGCATCCGCTACCTGAAGAGCCGCCAGACGGAGAACGGGTCGGTGATGGGCTCGGTCGGTCTCACGGCCCTCTCGATGCGCGCCGTGCTGGAGAACCCGGCGGGTCACGGCGCGGCCGATCGCGCGACGGTGGACCGCTACGCGGCCTTCATCGTCTCGAAGGCCAATGCGGACGGCTCGATCGCCGAGATCCAGCACGACCAGAGCTACAACACGGCCGTTGCGCTGACGGCGCTGGCGGCGGCGGGAGACGCGAAGTACGCGACCGTGATCGCCAACGGCCAGAACTTCATCCGCAAGCACCAGGTCGACGAGACCGAGGGCTTCAAGCCGGTGGACAACTGGTACGGCGGACTCGGCTACGGCGGCGAGGAGCGTCCGGACATCTCGAACCTGTACATCGCGCTGGAGGCGATGCGCGCCACTTCTTTCGACCCGAAGGACCCGGCCTGGCAGAAGGCCCTGGTCTTCGTCAATCGCATGCAGAACCGCAGCGAGAGCAATGACCAGGCCTATGCCGGCAACGACGGCGGTTTCCTGTATTCCCCGGCGTGGAATCCGCCGGAGTACGGTGGCGGCACCAAGTCCTATGGCACGGTGACCGCCGCGGGACTGATCAGCCTGCTTTATGCGGGCGTCGAGAAGTCGGACCCCCGCGTGCAGGCAGCCCACGCCTGGCTCACCACGAACTACACGCTCGACACCAACCCCAACACGGGCTCGAAGCACGGGCTCTTCTACTTCTACAACGCGTTTGCGAAGGTGATGTCCGCCTATGGTGAGCCCGTGTTCACCGACGGCAGCGGCCAGAAGCACAACTGGCGCAACGAGCTCGCCGAGCGGCTCGTGAAGCTGCAGGACGCCGACGGCTCCTGGGCCAACAAGGACTCGTCGCTGTGGTGGGAGAACAAGCCCGAACTCGCCACCGCCTGGAGCGTGATTGCGCTCGAGTACGTCCTGCGCTGAAGCGGGGTTCCGCGCCGCCGCCTTGTGCATCGCGCTCGGCGGTTCGTGGGTCGGCGCCCATGCGGCCTCGCTCGCGCCCGAACTCGAGGTGAAGCCGGCCTGGGACGGCTGGAGCCGCCCGGGACGGCTGACCGAGGTCGGCGTCGATGTGCGCGCCCGCGAGGACGGCGCGGTGACCGTGCGCCTGGTCTCGGGCGGCGACACCGTCACCTCGAAATTGAAACTCGACGCCGGCCGGGCGGTCGTGCTGCATCTCCCGGTTCGCACGAGCGAGAGTGTCGCGGTCGATCTGCAGGGACAGGACGGCGGTCACATCGCTGCCAAGGCCCTGCCGATGGCGCTCTCCGAGGCGCCCCTTCTCGCCTGGGTGGCGCCGCAGGCCCCGGTCGAGGTACCGGCAGGGTTTCACGCGGTGGCGTTCGAGCCGGCGGCGTTGCCGCGGACGGCCGCCGGTTATTCGAGCGTCGACGCACTGGTCATCGACCGGCAGCGGCTCATGTCGCTCGAACACGATCAGCTCGCGGCGCTGCTCGCCTACGTCGCCGGATGCGGCCGGACCATCCTGGTTCGGGGCACTCCGGAGGACGAGAACGTCCTGCGCGGGGCGGCCGGCTGCCGGGGCGACGGCTTTGCGGGCGTCCCCACGGCTGACGACGCGGGCTCGCGCCTGGAGCAGATGCTGGCGGTCGCGGCGACGCAGCGCGCAGCTGCCTCGGACCTGGCGGGCCTGACCGGAGCGGACTTGCGCAGCTGGAATGCGGTCGTCGGTCTGCTCGCCGCGTGCGCCGCCGTCGTCGCGATCGCGGGCATCGTGACGAGTTCGTTGCTGTCGGCCGTCGTCGTGCCGGCCCTCGCCGCGGCGGCGGTCCTTGCCTACGCGCAGACGGCGGCGCCGGATTCGCGGCTCGCCGTCTGGGCGGACGCGGATTCGGGTCAGCGAGTGGCTCGGTACGGTGCGCTCCAGTCCGCCAGTGCGCTGCGACGCGGCGCCGTCGAGATGCCTGTGCTCGGGGCGCTCGCGAGCCCGCAGGCCTGCCGCGCCGAGAGCCGGATCGACTGGACCTGGGACCCGGAGGGCCGGCGGTACTCGCAGGCCCGCTTCGACGGACGGCTGTTCGCGGCCGTGCGGGTCTGTTATTCGGGCGAGTTCCCGGTGGCGCGTGCCCTGTCGGCCGTCCCGGGCGCCGCGGGTCGCGTCATGCTGCGCAACGACGGCGCATCGTCGACGCCGCCTGGCCGCCTCGCCTGGAACGGGCGCGTGGCCGCGATGCGTGCGCAACGTCCCGGGCAGGAGGTCGCGATCGAGCCGGCCGCGGGCTCGCCTCCGCGGGACGGAGCCGAGGAACTCGCCGTCGAGCGCACGCCGTTCGACGCGCAGGCGATGCTGTGGCCGCTCGACCTGACGCGGGTGGCGGATGCGCCGGCGGCGACCCAGGGCTGGCTGCTGATGCGCGTGCAGGCGCGGGACAGGGGCTGAGACTGTGGGTACGCGACTCGGCCTCGCCCTGGGTCTCGCCGCTGCCGGAGCCGTCACGGTCTGGTGGCTGGCGGCGAGCCGGGTGGCCATCGAAGGAGGCGCCGACCCGTCGCGCGTCGCCACGGAGGCCCTGTTCGCGCTGCTGCTCGTGCGCACGATGCTGATCGCGGTGTCCGCTCCGCGCGCGGCAGCGGTCGGTGGCTACGTCGCGGGCGTGCGTGGCTCCCTCCCGGTGGCGAGCGCGGCGTGGCCCGTCGCTGTCCTGGCGTGGGCGGCGAGCAACGACGCCGCGTTGCGCACGGTCGCGAACGAACTCGGCGTGCTCGGCTGGGCGGCGCTCGCGCCGCTCATCGGCCGCGCGTTCGCGCGCCTCATGGGGCAGGGCCCGCTGATGGAGGCGGCGGCGACCGGCGCAGGGGTCCTGGCCGCGGCCGCACTCTGGTTCCTGCTGCCGGGCCCGGCCCGGGGGCCGTAGGAGCGCGCAGACCATGGGCAACATCGTCTGGCTCGCGTCCTATCCCAAGTCCGGTAACACCTGGCTGCGCGCCTTCCTCGCCAATCTGGTGGCGGACGGGACGAGCCCGCTGCCGCTCGCCGATCTCTCGCAATACTGCGAGGACGAGGCCCGGCCGGAACTGTTCACGGCGCTCGCGGGGCGAGCGAGCACGTCGCTGTCCTTCGCGGAGATCTGCGCGCTGCGCCCGCGGGTGCACGCGGCGATCGCCGGGCAGACGTCCGGTACGCGGCTCGTCAAGACGCACAACTGCGCGGGGTTCGTGGACGGTCATCCGCTGCACGATGCGCGAGTCACGGCCGGCGCCCTCTGCGTCGTGCGCAATCCGCTCGACGTCGTCGTGAGCATGACCCATCACTTCGGGCTCGACCTCGACGCCGCGATCGAGCGGCTCGGCGACGACCGTGTCGCGACCGCGAACGATGCGCTGTTCGTCACGCAGGTGATCGGGTCCTGGTCGCATCACGTCAAGAGCTGGGCCGACCTCGCCGGTCCGCGCGTCGTCGTGCTGCGCTACGAAGACCTGTTCGCGGACCCGGTGACGCACTTCGGCGAGGCGGCACGACTCGTCGGGCTCGGCAGCGATCGCGCGCGCATCGAGCGCGCGATACGACACGCGTCGTTCGAGAACCTCGCGGCGATGGAACTGCGCGACGGATTCGTCGAGGCCTCCGATCGCGGGCCGCGGTTCTTCCGCGCCGGCCGTCCCGGCCAGTGGCGCGAGGCGCTGACGACGGCCCAGGTGGAGCGCGTCGTGGAGCGGCATCGCGTGCAGATGGCGCGCTTCGCGTATGCACCCGCGCTCTGAGGTGGCGTCGGGCGGCATCCGCCGCCGACCGTTGCGCGAGCTGGCGCGGCTCGCGGGTCCCTACTGGAACTGCGAGCGACGAGCCAGGGTCCGCGGCATGACGCTGCTCCTCCTCGTCCTCACCGTCGCGCAGGTCGCGCTCACCATCTGGGGCACCTACTGGAACCGTTGGCTGTTCGACGCGCTCGAGCAGCGCACGGCCAGCGGCGTCCTGCGGCAGGTCGGCGTGTTCGCGCTCATCTTCACGATCTCGATCGCCGTCACCGCCGCGCACCTGATGGTCAAGCGCTGGCTGCAGCTCGACTGGCGCCGGTGGATGACCGAAAGGCTCGTCGGGCGCTGGATGGACGCAGGCCGCCACTACTGGCTCGCCCATGTCCCGGGGGAGCACGACAACCCCGACCAGCGCATCGCCGAGGACATCCGCATCGCGACCGAGAGCGCGATCGGCCTGGCGCACACGCTGTTCTTCTCCGTGCTGACCCTGGTGATGTTCGCGGACATTCTCTGGGCGGTGTCGGGATCCATCGTGGTGCCGGGCACTGACGTGCGCGTGCCGGGCTACATGGTGCCGCTCGCCTTCCTCTACGCGGTGCTGGGCAGCCTGCTCGGCTGGATGTTCGGCAAGCCCCTCGTGCGCACGACCAACGCGCTGCAGACCGCCGAGGCCACCTTCCGCTTCGGTCTCGCCCGGGCGCGCGAGCACACGGAGGCGATTGCGCTCATGCGCGGCGAGCCGCTGGAACGCGCCGGCTCGGCGGTCCGCTTCCGCAGCGTCGTGCGCGACTGGGACCGGCAGTCGCTGGCTTATCTCGGTCTCGTGTCGTTCGGCACCGCCTACGGCGCGTTGCTGCCGGTGTTCCCGATCCTCGTCGCGGCGCCGCAGTACATCGCCGGTGCAATGACGCTCGGCGTGCTCATGCAGGCCGCGCAGGCCTTCCAGGGGCTCACCTCGGCGCTGTCCTGGCCCGTGAACAACATCGGTGAGATCGCGCGCTGCCGCGCTTCTGCCGACCGCGTGCTGTCGCTCAGCCAGGACCTGCGACGGCTGGACGAAATGCCAGCGGACGCAGCCGGGTCTCGCATCCGGCTAGAGCCCTCGGACGAGGACCGGCTGGTTTGCGACGAGCTCTGCATCGCCGAGCCCGCAGGGCGCGTGCTGCTGGAACATTTCGACGCGGACATCGGTGCCGGCGAGCGGGTGCTGGTGCGGGGTGACGCCGCGGCGGCCGGCAGCTTCTTCAAGGTGCTCGCCGGGGTCTGGCACTGGGGGCGCGGCCGCGTCGCGCTGCCGCGAGGCGGGGAAATCCATTGCGTCTCGCAGCGCCCGTTCCTGCCGGAGGGAACGCTGCGGGCTGCCTTGAGCTACCCGCGCCCGCCCGACGCGCTTGCGGACGCGGATCAACGTCGGGCACTGGAGGTCGTCGGCGCCGCGGAACTCGTCGCGCGCCTCGACGACGTCGACAGCTGGGAACAGTCGCTGCCGTTGCGCGAGCAGCAGCGGGTCGGCTTCGCGCGCCTGGTGCTCCAGCGACCGGCCTGGGTCCTCATGGAGGACGCGACCGGCGCTTTCGACGGCGACAGCGGCCGGGCGCTGCTCGCCACGATTCAGCGCGAGCTGCGCGGCTCGACGCTGATCACCGTGAGTTGCCAGCCGGGTCTCGAGGAACTGCACGATCGGCGAATCGTGCTCGCCGACCCGCCCGGCGCGTCTCACTGAAACCGGCCGGGCAGCCAGCCTCGCTCGACGCACTCGCGGAAGCACCACGCGGGGGTCGTCTCGGTGCGGTAGCTCCAGAAGAACCAGCCGCGGTACTGCTCGAACGCGAGCAGCTGCGCCGTCGCATAGGCGCGCAGGGCGACGTTCTCGAGGAATGGGTCCATGTGCTGCAGCGCGTGGTCGAACGGCCCGGCGGCCCAGAGCGACACGACCTCGAGGTCGAGACCGAGGCTCCACTCGCCGCAGATGGCCGGAATGCCGAGGTCGCGCTGGATCGCGACCGCCTCGTCGCGCCAGGTCACGCCGGCCTTGTGCACGTGGCCGTGGATGTCGAGGTCGAGGTCGGCACGCTCGAAGCACTGGTAGCGGTGGACGTCGAACAGCACGTCCTCGAGCGTGGCGTCGGCGAAGAGGCGGGAAAATTCGCCGTGCGGCCGGAAGCCATCGTGAAAGACGACGGCGACGCGCCCGGGCGGGCAGTGCGCGCGGATGGCGGCATAGGCGCGCCGGTAGTACGACTCGAGCAGTTGCGTGGGGACGTCCCAGCGCGGCTCGTTCAGCACCTCGATGGCGTGCAGGCTGGCGCTGGCGCGGTATCGGGCGGCCAGTCGGCCGAGCAGTTCGACGGAGTGCGCGAGGTACTCCTCGCGCGTGTGCCACTCGCAGACGCCCAGCAGGCCGCCGTTGTCGAAGCCGTTCTGGCAGCCTGGCGCCGCGTGCAGGTCGAGCATGACGCGCAGGCCGAACTCCCCGGCCCAGTCCATTGCGCGATCGACGATCTCGATCCCGCCCTCGACGAAAGGATGGCGATGCCTGCCGTACTTCGAATGGTGAGGGTAGGGCGCACCGAGCACCCAGTGGCCGACCGGAAGTCGGACCGCGTTGATGCCGACGTCCGCGAGCCAGGCGAAATCGTCGCGCGTGATCCAGCGGTTCCAGTGCTCGCGAAGCCTGGCCGGGGCGTCACGGCCGAGTTCGGCGCACCACGTCGTCTCGTCGGTGGCGTCGAGTCCCGCGAACAGGCTCGGCGTCATCCATTTCTCGAGCACCAGCCAGCCGCCGAGGTTGACGCCGCGCAAGCGGGTCGTCGTCGCCGTCGCCAGAACCTCCTGCACGCACCGCTCCCGCTTTCCCGGCCGGATACCGCAGTTCATGATAGCTTCCTCGCGGCACGGATCACCGGGGAATGACTTGCGGATACTCCTGACCGGCGGCACCGGTTTCATCGGACAGGCGCTCTGCCCGCGGCTCGCGGCCGCGGGGCACGAGGTCGTCGTGCTGAGCCGCCAGGCGAGCCCGCGTGTGCCTCGGGGTTGCGCGACCGCGGTCACGCGACTCGACGGCCTCGACGCCGGCAGTTTCGGCGGCGTGGTCAATCTCGCGGGCGAGCCGATCGGTGATGCACGCTGGACCGAGGAGCGCCGGCGACGGCTGCTCGAGTCTCGCGTCGGCACCACGGCGCGGATCCTCGAGTGGATGAGCCGCGCCGCCCGAAGACCCGACGTGCTCGTCTCGGCCTCCGCCGTCGGTTACTACGGCGAGCAGGGGGATCGACCGGTCACGGAGGACACGGTGCCGACGCCCTGCTTCACCCACGATCTGTGCGCCGCCTGGGAAGCCGAAGCCGAAAGGGCTGCGGCGCTCGGCGTGCGTGTCTGCCGCGTGCGCTTCGGCGTAGTGCTCGACCGGGACGGCGGGGCGCTCGCGAAGATGCTGCCGGCCTTCCGGTTCGGCGCCGGCGGACGGCTCGGCTCGGGCCGTCATTACTTCCCCTGGATTCATCGCGAGGATGCGGCGGCGATCTGTCACTGGCTGCTCGACGAAGCACGCGCACGCGGTGCCTACAACGCCAGTGCGCCCAACCCCGTGACCAATGCCGAGTTCACGCGCTCGCTCGGTCGCGCGCTCGGCCGCCCGGTGTTGCTGCCGATGCCAGCAGCGTTGCTCCGGTTGCTGTTCGGCGAGATGTCGGAACTGCTGCTGGTCAGCGACCGGATGCTGCCTCAGCGACTGCTCGCGGCGGGATTCGAGTTCCGCTATCCGCAGCTGGACGCGGCGCTCGAGGCCATCCTGCGCTGAACCTGTCGGCGGCCGATCGTAGGGGTTCGAAGGAGAATCATCGGCTTGCGCGGACAATGCGAGGCCGCACCTGAGATGTCGTGCCCGCCGGGCGCGGCGGGTGGGACACGAGCGCGTGCATCAGGGTTTATGATGGGCGGCACGCGCTCGCAGGCGCGCGCGTCTCGGGGACGAGCCGTGTCCCCGGGACCAACCAAGAAACATGTGCAAAAGGGGATGAACTCATGACCATGAACAAGCATGTTCGGCTTCCCGCAATGCTTTGCGTTGCGGGCGGCGCGCTGGTCCTTGCGCTCGGTTCGACGCATGCCGTCGCCGCCGGCGCTTCGGTGGCGAAAGCGAAATTCAGCAAGGCCGTCGCCTTCGACTCCTCGCGAGCCCTGAAAGACATCGCGCCGATGTCGGGAGGCGGCCGCTTCGCGCTGGAGTCCGAGGACGGGATTCTCGACATCCGGCCCGAGCGCGGTCCGGTCCACGCGGACAGCGGATTCGCCGGCGACGGTGCCGTCGGTCGCGCGGCGGCGTCGAGGAAGGGCGACGTGTTCGCGAACTTCGAGGGCCTCGCGAACCAGGACAACTTCAACCTGTTCGGATTCCGCGTGAATCCGCCGGACCCGGTCGGCGACGTCGGTCCGAATCACTACGTCGAGATGGTGAACCTCGCCGTCGCGGTGTTCGACAAGCAGGGCAACCGGCTCGCCGGCCCGATCGCGATCGGCGATCTCTGGGCCGGATTCGCCGTTCCGGACTGCACCGACCCGTCGGGCGATCCCATCGTGATCTACGACCAGCTCGTGAACCGCTGGGTCCTCTCGCAGTTCACGACACGCGGTGAGCCCAACTACTACAACTGCGTCGCGGTATCGAAGACGCCGGATCCCACGGGCGAGTACTACCGGTACGCGTTCTCGGCGGGGCCGTTCTTCCCGGACTATCCGAAGTACGGCGTCTGGACGGACTCGTACCTGATGACCTCGCGCGACTTCGGGCCGACCGTCGAGTACGGAATCAGCGTCTACGCGCTCGAGAAGGCCAAGATGATCTCGGGCAATCCGAAGGCCCGCGCCGTGCAGTTCTTCCTCGACTCCGAGATCGTGCCGCTGCCGCTGATCGGCGACGGACTGCTGCCCGCCGACATCGACGGCAGCCGCCGGCCGCAGGACGGCGCGCCGGCGCCGATCTTCGGCAGCCAGGACGACAACTATGGCTACGGCGCGACTTTCGACGCGCTGAACGTCTGGGAGCTCTCGGTGCTGTGGAACTCGAAGCCGGTGGCGTCGATCAGCCTCGCGGCGCAGTTGCCGGTGGCGGCGTTCGATTCGGCCTTCCCGTGCGCACCGACCTCGCGTGACTGCCTGCCGCAGCCGGGAATCGTCAATCCCGCGCAGTTCCTCGACATCCTGTCCTACCGGCAGCGCGTGACCCACCGGCTCGCCTACCGCAACTTCGGCGACCACGAGGCGATGGTGACCAACCAGTCCGTCGAGGCGCGGCCGGGCGTGGCGGGCGTGCGCTGGTACGAGGTGCGTCGCGTGAATGGCGTTTACAGCGTGTACCAGCAGGGCACGTACGCGCCCGAGGACGGCGTGCATCGCTGGATGGGCAGCGCCGCGATGGACCGCGACGGCAACATGGCGGTCGGCTACAGCGTGGTGAACGGCGTGGACGTGAAGCCGGGCATCCGTTACACCGGGCGCATGGCCGGCGATCCGCTCGGCGAGATGACGCTCGCGGAAGGCACCATCGTCGACGGCACCGGCGTGCAGTTGACCACGAACTCCCGCTGGGGAGACTACACCTCCCTCAACGTGGATCCGACGGACGACTGCACGTTCTGGTACGTGAACGAGTACTACACCGCTGCAGGTCAGGCCTCGAGTCTGGCGGGCTGGCAGACGCGCATCGCCAGTTTCAAGCTGGAGGGCTGCGCGCCGAGTTCGCACTGAGGCTCGATCGATTCCGGGCGCATCGCCCGTAACCTGCGCCGGGGCGCCGCCGTTTGCCGGCGGCGCCCCGGCTTTCTTCAGGCGCGGCTCGGGTCGATGAGGAATTTCTCGCCGGTCGCGCGCCGCGCGTAGACGGCGATCTCCGCCAGGCTGAGCGCGCCGGCGAGCGACACGACCTTCGTGTAACGGCTGGCGAACGTCGTCTTCAATTCGCGCGCCACGCGCTCGCGCAACGCCCGCGCCGCCTCGGGTCCGATCGTCCCGAGGAACACCGGCAGCAGCCAGCCGCCGAGTCCCCAGACGGCGCCGAAGTTGCGGTTCAGGACCGTCGGGCCGGGGTCGAGCGAACCGTAGATGTACACCTGCTTCGGGCTCGCCGATCCATAGCGCTGGTAGCCTCGCGCGTTGCGCATCGCGGCGCGCTCCATGCACGCGAGGATCTGGCTCGCGAGACTTCCGCCGCCGATCGCGTCGAATCCCAGCGTGGCGCCCGTCGCGGCGATGGCCTCGGTGAGGTCAGCCGAGAACGACGGCTGCCCCGAGTTGCAGACGTGCGCCGCGCCCTGCGACCGGAGCAGTTGCTCCTGGGCCTCGCTGCGCACGATGTTCACGAGCCCGATGCCGTCGGCGAGACAGACCCGGTTCAGCATCTGTCCGAGGTTCGACGCAGCGGCCGTGTGCACGAGCGCCCGGTGCCCGTCGCGCCGCAGCGTCTCGACCATGCCGAGCGCCGTGAGCGGATTGACGAACGCGGAGGCGCCCTCGACGGCGCTCGTGCCCGGCGGCAGGACCAGGCAGTCGGCTGCCTTGACGCACCGAAACTGCGAGTACATCGCGCCGCCGAATGCGGCCACCGTCCGCCCGAGCAGCGCTTGCGCCGCACTCGAAGCGCCTGCGGCCAGCACCGTGCCGGCGCCTTCATTCCCTACGGGCAGGGACTGCTCGACGCGGCTCTCCATGGCCTTCATGAAGCGTTCGGGAATCGCTGCCGTGATCACCGGCCGCTCAGTCGATCCGGACTGGCGCGCCGTGCTCATGTCCGCGGCGCCGAACAGCAGGCCGAGATCCGACGGGTTGAGAGGCGCGGCTTCGATGCGCACCAGCACCTCGTCGGGCCCGGGTTGCGGCGTCGGGATCTCGACGAGGGAGAGTTCCAGCTCGCCGTTGCGCCTCACGAGCGAGCGGAGCTGCAGGCCTGTGCTCGACATGGGTCAGGTACTCCTGAAGGGTGTGCAGCGAAGCTCGTCAGCGCCGGAAGAACCGCAGCAGCGGAGTGACCCGCAGCGGCTGGCCGTGTCCGAACCAGTGCCAGACGAAGAGGGCCGCCCAGCCGGCGACCGCCGAGAAGGCGAGCATTGCAGCCGTGATGAGGCGCGGCGTCGACGCGGTGTTCTCGGGCATGGCGATCGCGGCCGCGAGCGTCGTCGCGGTGGCGAAGGCCGCGAGCGAAAGGCGCCCGCCCAACGCGTGCAGCCGTCGCGGCAGTTCATCGAGCTGCGGCGTCACGGCGCGGACCATGACGTTGCCGGTCTCGAAGTCGTGCATCAGCTGGTCGAACTGTGCGGGCGCCGCGCGCAGCATCGAGCCGAGCCCCGACGTCTCGCTCATGAACTCGCCGAGGATGCGCTGCGGCGCGAGGCGCTGCTGCACGATCTCGTCCAGGAGCGGCCGCGCGAGGCCCACGAGGTCGATCTCCGGGTGCAGCGTGCGGACGATGCCCTCGAGCGTGGCGCCGGCCTTGCCGAGGATGGCCATGTCCTTCGCGAGCCGGATGCGATAGCGGCCGGCCGTGCGAGCGAAATCCTCGATGAAGCCGGCCGTGTCGTAGTCGCCGAGACTCGCGACCATCAGGTGCTGCGTGCGGATCCGCTCGATGTCGGCCTTGAACTCGGCCAGATTCACCCGCTGGGTCGGCGTGCCCATCCGGAGCAGGACGCGCGCGATCGTGCTCGTGTCGCCGGAAATCGTCGCGATCATCAGCGTCACGAGATCGTCACGCTGCTCCGGCGACACGTGGCCGACCAGGCCGAGGTCGATCATGCACACGGTGCCGGCGTCGTCGCACAGCAGGTTGCCGGCGTGCGGGTCGCCGTGGAACACGCCGTCGACAAACACCTGCTTGAGCGCCGCGTGCACGATCTCGTTCACGGCCGCCTGCGCTTCGGGGCTCTTCGGCTCGAGCTTGCGGAGCGGACGGCCCGCGAAGTACTGCATGGTCAGCACGCCGCGGGTCGACAGCTCCGGGTACGGGCGCGGCACCGCGACCTTGCGCGCCGGGTCGAGGTGGCGCTGGAACTCGAGCAGGTTGGACAGCTCCTGCTCAAAGTCGAGTTCGCGCAGCAGTCCTTTCTCGAACTCCTCGACGATCGCGACGACGCCGACCAGCTGCAGCTCGTCGATGCTCGCCTCCAGCACCCGGGCCATGAGGTACAGCAGGTCGAGGTCGGCGCGCATCGTCGCTTCGATGCCCGGGCGTTGCACCTTGACCACGACGTCGTCGCCGTCCAGCGTGCGCGCGCGATGGGTCTGCGCGATCGACGCCGTGCCGAGCGGCTCGGGGTCGAAGGACGCGAAACGCTCCTCGAGGCGGCCGCCGAGACCGGCCTCGACCTGCTCGCGCACCGCGGCGAAGGGCAGGCGGGGCGCCTCGTCCTGCAGCGTCTCGAGGGCCTCGATCCAGTCCGGCGCAAACAGGTCCCGGCGCATCGAGAGGATCTGTCCGAGCTTGATGAACGTCGGACCGAGCGCGGCGAGCAGCTTTGCGAAGCGCACCGGCGCGGACTTCTCGCGCAGGGCGGCATCGCTGTCCGGTGGCCGGTCGAACAGCCGACGGCCGAGCGAGGTCCGCATGACGAGCGGCCCGAAGCCGTGCCGGGCGACGATGAGGGCGACCGTCCGCAGGCGGGCGAGGTCGCGCGCGGCGACGCCGACGATCGAGCGGGGACCCTTGTCTTCGCTCATGGTGTCGTCCCGGTCACGGGACCTCGGCGCGCGGCTCGTCGACGCGGACCCCCAGGTTTCCGTACCGGTGATAGTCGGTGCTGATGCTCTGTTCGCGCAGGTACCAGAGCATCTCGAGGCGGCCCTCGCCCGACACGGGCCCGCTGATCACGCAGCCCTGGGCCTGGTTGCCGGCCTGCAGCACTTCCGGCGCCGCACGGTCCGGCGAGGCGTAGCGCACGCGGTCGACCTGGCCTTCGCGGATGGCCTGCGCGAGCGCGGCGTCCGACTCCTCGACGAACTCGATGGCGGCGGCCCAGGACTCGGTCAGCGCCTCGAGGCGCTGCACGGCCGGGAGCGTCAGTCCGGGCGGCGTGCTGATTACGACGCTGCAGCCCGCGACGTGAGCGGCGCAGGCGCGTGCGAACAGATCGAATGCCGAGTCGTCCGTGTGCACGCGCACGCGCACGCTGCCGACGGCGAGGTAGCGGCGCACGTTGTCCTGCCCCACGAGGCGGAAGTGATCGTGGTCGACGCCGAATTCCTCGTGCCGGGCGCGCTCGCAGCTCAGCGCGGCGGCGAGGATGCGCGCGTCGCCGTCCTGCGGCTGCGCCAGCAATCCCCGGCACAATGCGGCCAGCGTCGGCATCTGCGGCGTGGCATCGGCGGATGCAGGGGCCACGTCCTCGAACTCCATGAACTGCGCGACGTAGTTGGGTCCGCCCGCCTTCATGCCGGGACCAAAGCCGGACTTGCCCATGCCGCCGAAGGGCTGCCGCAGCACGATGGCGCCGGTGGTGACGCGATTGATGTAGAGGTTGCCGGCGCGGATGTGGTTCTTCCAGTAGTCCCACTCGCGCTCGTCGAGGCTCTCGAGACCGCTGGTGAGCCCGTAGCCCGTCTGGTTCACGAGCGCGATGGCCTCGGCGAGCTGTTCGAAGCGCATCACGGCCAGCACCGGGCCGAAGAACTCGGTCAGGTGCGTGAAGCTGCCCGCGCGCACGCCGTATTTCACGCCGGGTGTCCACAGGCAGGGGTTCCCGTCGACGGGCTGCGGCATGACGGCCCATTCCTCGCCGGGCTCGAGGACCTTGAGCGCGGTCTCGAGGTCCCCCGAGGGCGGACGGATCATCGGCCCCATCTTCGTGTCGAGTTCCCAGGCGGAACCGACCTTCAGGCTCTGCACCGCCTCACACAGCGAGCGTCGGAACGCCGGGTCGTCGTACACCTCGGCCTGCAGCAGCAGCAGCGAGGTCGCCGAGCACTTCTGGCCCGCATGGCCGAAGGCCGACTGCAGCACGTGCTTGATGGCGAGATCGCGGTCCGAAACCGCGGTGACGATCGTCGCGTCCTTGCCGCCGGTCTCCGCGTACAGGTGGAGGCGCGGGTTGTCGTTCAGCATCGTCAACGCGGTCTCGGTGCCGCCCGTGAGGATCACGGCGTTCACCTGCGGATGATTCACCAGCCGGCGTCCCTCCCGGCCGCCTGCGCAGGGCACGAACTGCAGCGACTTCCGCGAGATGCCCGCGCGCCAGAAGCACTGGCACAGTTCCCACGCGACGAGCACCGTGTCGGACGCGGGCTTGAGGATGACGGTGTTGCCGGCCGCGAGCGCCGCGGCGACGCCGCCGCAGGGGATGGCGATCGGGAAATTCCACGGTGGCACGACGACGACGACACCCTTCGGCCGCGCGCGGAGCGTCGGCCGCTGCTGCCACCAGCGCGCCGTGTCACGGTAGAACTCGAGGAAGTCGATCGCCTCGGACACCTCGGGGTCGGACTCGACCAGCGTCTTGCCGCCGTCGGCGAGCGCCGCGCCCATCAGGTCGCCGCGCGCGGCCCGCAGTTCCTGCGCGACCTTGCCGAGCAGCTGGAATCGCTCGTCGACCGAAAGGCTGCGCCAGCCGTCCGCGTCGCGCGCTGCGCACTCGACGGCGCGCGCCACGTCGGCGTCGGTGGCCTGGCGATAACGGCCCACGACCACGCCGGGTCGCGACGGGTCCAGGCAATCGCGCACGGCCCGATCCGCCATCAGTTCTTCGCCGTCGATGACCAGCGGTATCTGCACGGCGTCTTCGCCGCAGCGCGACTGCCACTTCGCGACGATGGCCTCTGCCCAGGTGCCGTTCTGCGGGAGCGCGAAGTCGGTGTCGGGCTCGCACTCCAGGTTCTGCCAGCCGCGGGCGATGGCGTGCGCGGCGACGGGCGGCTGGTTGCGATCCTGGTCGCGGCGCGGTGCATCGCTCGTGCCGTCGATCGCGTCGAAGGCGGCGAGGAACCCGTGCTCGAGCTGCCGCCACTCCGGCGTGTCGACTTCGATCCGGAACGCGTGGCGCAGGAAGTTCTGCGGACCCGTGTTCTCGTCGAGCCGGCGGATGAGATAGCCGATCGCGTTGATGAAGTTCTCGCGGCGACACGCCGGCGCGTACAGCAGCAGGTTGCGTGACAGCTCGAACAGCGCGCGACGCTGGGCGTTGGCCATTCCCTCCAGCATCTCGAACTGCACGGCGCCGGGGGCCCCGCGCTCGTGGGCCAGCACCAGCCCGTAGGCGAGGTCGAACAGGTTGTGCGAGGCGACGCCGACGTCCATGGCCGCGAGGTTCTCCGGCTTCATCACCTCGTGGACCATGCGCTTGTAGTTGGCGTCCGTCTCGAGCTTGGTGCGATACGGCGCCTGCGGCCAGCCGCGCACCGAGGACTCGGCGCGCTCGCTCTCCATGTTGGCGCCCTTCACGAGCCGGATCGTGATGCGTCCGCCGCCCTCCGCGACGCGTCGTCGCGCCCAGTCCTGCAGCTGCAGCAGAGTCCGGTACGAGTCGGGAATGTAGCTCTGCAGCGCGATGCCGGCGCGGACGTGCCGCAGGCCATCGCGGTCCAGCGTGCGCATGAACGCCTCGGCGGTGAGTTCCTTGTCGCGGTACTCCTCCATGTCGAGGTACACGAACTTTGGCACCACGCTGCCGTCGGGCCGCGTGAAGCGCGCGCGGTCGGCCGTGCGGAACAGCCGCTCGAGCCGGTCGCAGAGCACGCTCACCGTGTGCTCGCGCGCGAGCGGCGAGATCTGCGAATAGAGCGTCGAGATCTTGATCGAGACGACCTCGATCTCGGGCCACTGCAGGCCCTGCAGGTATTGCTGCAGGCGCCGCTCCGCCTCGGGCTCGCTCAGGATCGCCTCGCCGAGGAAGTTGACGTTCATGCGCACGCCCTCGGTGCGCCGTTCATCGAGGTGTCGCGCGAGCACCTCCTGCTCGCCGGGCAGGATGACGTTGGCCGTCTCCTTCTGCATCTGCTCCTTGACGAGCGGCAGCGCGACGCCGGGCATGAAGCCGCCGAAGGACTGGAAGCCCTTCATCAGCGTGCGGTCGATCGGGCCGAAGAAGCGCGGCACGCCCTGCACGTCGAGGATGTGCGTGAGGTGCTCGACGGCCCGCGCCGGGTCACTGGTGCGGAACGCCTGGTCCGTCATCATCGCGAGCGTCGCCTTGTCGGACGGCGTCTGCAGCATGCGGTCGAGTTCCGCCTGCTGCCGGCGCTCGGAGGGCGTCTGCAGGGCGCGGGCGCGCTCCTGCAGGTGGCGCGCGACCATCAGCGCCTTCTGCACGGCGGCCGGGTAGGGCGCTGCCGGATCAGGCTGGAACGAGCCGAGCAGGGAGTCGAGCGGTTCTGGGCTGGACATGTCGAGTCACCACGGGAATGGCCTTGCGCCCGGCGAGTCTAGTCCTCCTGGCGCGCCGGCATCGCATCAGCCACGGGCGGCCGCCCTGATGCGACTCCAGCGTTCGGCCAGCGCCGCAGCCTCGTGCTCGGCCTCGGGATGCGCCGGAAACAGGTCTCTCGACGCGAATTGCGCGTCCAGCTGGCGCGCCTTCCGGAGGACGTCGGTGTCGCGCAGCTCGGCGATTTCGTGGCGGGCCAGCGCGGCCCAGCACGCGAGCCGGGCCCGGGCCTCTTCCGGTGAAATGTGCGGCATCGACAGATGATAACCCCGGTGCCGCGGCCCGGGGGTGCGAGCCGGTCAGGACGGCGGCAGCACGAAGGTCGCGGGGTTCGGGTCGCCCGTGATCCAGTGGCGCAGGCGCTCGGCGTCGGCGATGCGCGAGTAATGGCCCGTCGAGTCGAGCAGGACCATGATGAGCTTGCGGCCGGCGAGTTCGGCCTGCATCACGAGGCAGCGGCCCGCCTCGGCGATGTAGCCGGTCTTCTGCAGCCCGATCGACCACTCGGGGCTCATCACGAGTGCGTTGGAATTGCGGAATCGCAGTTCCCGCGGGCCGACCGCGACGTAATGCTCGGGCGACGTCGACAGCGAGCGGATGAGGTCGTAGTGGTACGCCTCCTTCACGAGCAGCGCGAGGTCGTGCGCGCTCGACTGGTTGCTGCTCGACAGGCCGGTGGGGTCGACGTAGCGGGTGTCCTGCATGCCGAGCTGCGACGCCTTGCGGTTCATCGCCACGACGAAGGCGGGCAGCCCGCCCGGATAGTGGCGCCCGAGCGCGTGCGCAGCGCGGTTCTCGGACGACATGAGTGCGAGATGCATCATCTCGGCCCGCGTGAGGCGCGTGCCGACGCCGAGTCGCGAGTGGCTGTTCTTCTCCGTGTCGACGTCGTCCTGGGTGATCGTGAGCGATTCGTCGAGCGGCTGGGCCGCGTCAGCGACGACGAGCGCCGTCATCAGCTTGGTAATGGACGCGATCGGCAGCACGGCCTCGGGATTCTTGCTGAACAGGACCTCGTCGGTGTCCTGGTCGACGACCAGGGCGACGCTCGACTTCAGGGCGAGGGGATCCGGCGTGGAGCGCAGTCCCATACGCTGGCCGTACGACAGGGGCGCTGGCGCGGCCGCGGCCGTCTTGCGCGTCGTCGTGCGGGCGGACTTCTTCTTCGTCGATTTCTTCTTCGTCGCCGTGCGCGGCTTGTGCGTCGAAGCGGTCGACGCCTTCTGGCTCGAAGCCGCCGGCGCGGATCGCGTCGCAGTGCTCGCCGCGCACGTCGTCGGGGTCGACAGGCCGGCATTGGCGAAGGCGAACACCGCGAGCGTCGCCACCCATCGATTCCACTGCCTGCTGCGCGCCGTCACATCGTCACTCCTGCGTCCCCGACCGAGCCGGGGTCGAGTCTAATCGTGGATTGAAACGCATGCAAGATCATAAAGTTGCGTGACTTTCCTCCTCTCGGATGGAGGCGGGTGGCCGTCGGAGGAAGTCCGGCGCAGCGATGCGGTGCAGGCACAATACCCGCCATGTCACCCCGTCCGGCTGAACATTCCGGCGACGCGCTGGCCGCGCGCCTGCAGGAACTGCGCACGATCGGCTCCCCGACGTCGGGCGATTGGCTGGCGCGAACGGTCGATCTCGTGCGTCCGCGCCGCCGTGAGTCGATGGACGCGGCCGCGCTGCGGCTGCGCGATCTGCTGCGGTTCCTCGAATCGCAGCCGAAGCTCGCGGAGGCGTTCGGCGCGCACGTTGCCGCGTTGCTCGCCGCGCGCATGCATCGGATCCTCTATGCAGACGCGGGCGTCCTCGCGAGCGAGGGATTCGTCGGCGGCCTGACGCGACGCCTGCTCGGCAACCTGTTGCCGCCCGCGACCGACACGCATTACCTGCGCGATCTCGTGGCGGAGGTGTTCGATCGCGCGCACGACCACGAGTGGCTGGCCGCCGTGCCACGGGCGACATGGGACGCGCTGTTCGTCGCGATCGGCGTGGACGGTCCGGTGTTCGCGGCTGCGCGCAGGCAGTGCCGGCGCGAGGCGCTCGAAGCGATGCGGCTCGCGTCCGCGCGACTGGCGGCGCTGGGGACCGACCCGGCACTGCTTCAGTACCTGCCGGCGCTCGCGCGACACGAGTCGCCTTTTCTGACGCAGTCCGCCGAAACGCGCGAATTCGTGGCGCGCCACGCGGCGGCGTCGTCGGATCTGGCGGACGACCGGCATCTCGAGGTGATGCTCGCGCAGTGCCTCGACCAGGTCGCGCTCGTGCGCCGCCGCTCGCGCGAAGCGGGTGTGAGCGTCAACCTGGTGTTCCTGCTCGCGCGCATCGAGCAGATCGTCGCGCGCATGCGCGTGCTGCGCGACCTCGTCGCGCCGGTGACCGACCCCGGCGTCGATCGCGCGGCGGTCGTGCGCGCCCGCGCTATCGACTTCTTCCTCGGCCTCGTGCGCCAGGAGAACCGGCGCAACAGCCTGCGTGACCACGTGAGCGGGTCGTCCGAGTTGCTCGCGCGCCGGGTCACCGAGCAGGCCAGCCGTTCCGGAGAGCACTACATCACCGAGTCGCGCACCGAGTTCCTGGCGATGTACCGCGCCGCGGCCGGCGCGGGCTTCATCATCGCCGTGCTCGCGCTGCTCAAGCTCCACATCGCCGGGCTGCACCTGCCGTTGCTCTGGCAGGGCGTCGCCTACAGCCTCGATTACGGCCTCGGCTTCGTGCTGATCCACGTCCTGCACCTCACCATCGCCACCAAGCAGCCGGCCATGACGGCGGCGACGCTCGCAGCCTCTCTCGACGGACGGGACGACCACGAGGCGCGGCTGGACGCGCTCGCGGAACTCGCGGCGCAGGTGAGCCGCACGCAATGGCTCTCGATCTTCGGGAACGTATCCGTCACGCTGCTCACGGCCTTCGCGATCGCGATGACGGCGATCCGTTTCGCCGGCTGGGAGGCGGTCGACCCGGTGAAGGCGGCGCACCTGCTGCACGACCTGCATCCGTGGCGCAGCCTGTCGCTGCTGTACGCGGCGATCGCCGGCGTGTACCTGTTCCTGAGCGGGCTGATCTCGGGTTACTACGACAACCTGTCGCTCTACCATCGTGTCCCGGCCCGGCTGCGCCGCGTGCGGTGGCTGCGCGCGCTGCTGGGCGAGCTGCGGCTCGCGCGGCTCGCGACCTACGTCGAGCACAACCTCGGCGCGCTCGCGGGAAACTTCCTGTTCGGCTGCATGCTCGGCTTCACGCCCATGATCGGCGAGGCGCTCGGACTGCCGCTCGACATCCGGCACGTGGCGTTCGCTTCCGCCAATCTCGCCTACGGCCTGGTCGGGTTGCAGTTCACCGTGCCGCCCGCGACGGTCGTCGTGACCTTCGCCGGCGTGCTGCTCATCGGCCTGGTGAATCTCGCGGTCAGCTTCTCGCTCGCGCTCAAGGTCGCACTGCGCTCGCGCGGCATTTCCGCCGAGCAGACGGAGGGCCTCTGGGGCCGCGTCCTGCGACGCTTCCTCGACCGGCCGCGCGACTTCTTCTGGCCGCCCGCGGCGGCGGCGGAGCCCGCAGCCTGAGGCGCGGCCTCAGCGTCGGACGCGAACGTGCAGTTCGCCCCGCCGGTAGTCGATGACCAGCGTGTCGAGCTTGCCGAGCACGTCCATCCCGACGAGCAGCGCCGGCTGCGACTGGAGATGCCAGTACTCGAAGATGTGCAGGTCGCTGAACTGGATCGCCGCGTTGCGCACGATGAGTTCACCGGCAAGGATGCTCGGGATGTGCCCGATGTCCGCCATCTGCACGTCCTCGGTCACGCCGATGATGCCGCGTTGCTCGGCCTCGGCTTCCGCCCGCCGCTTCTCGAGCGCCTTGCGCAGGGCGATGTTGCCGACCGTCACCTGGGCGCCGGTGTCGATCAGGGCAACCGCCCTCACCGGGCCGACCAGCACGTCGACGCGCATGCCGCTCGAAGGCGCGTAGCGCATCGGCACGACGGAGTACGCGGGCAGCGGGGGCTCGCGATGCGAGCGCATGATGCTGATGCGGTCGCTCGCGAACTCGATGACGATGCGCTTGTCGCGGAGGCCCTCGCCGCCGAGCACGCCCTGCGCGCCCCCGAAGGCGTCGGCGACGATCGGCACCGTGGTCCGCTCGATCAGCAGTTCGCCCACCTCGAGCGTGTCGACGCGCACCGCGTCCGCCACCGCCGACCCGGTGGCGCCGCGCAACCTGAGCGCACCGGTCCGGATCGGCGCGCCGAGGTCTTCGGCGACGGCGCGGGTGATGGCGGAGCGGCTGGCGCCCGTGTCGAGCACGAGCCGGTACGGCCCCTTGCCGTTGATGAGCACCGGGGCCCAGATGCGGCCGATGCGGTCGCGCGTGGTGGGCGCGACGTAGCGAGGCTCGGGGGCGCTCACCACCACCTCTTCGACGGCGGGCAGTGGCTGGGAAGCGGGGACCGCATCGTCTGCCAGCACAAGCGATGCGCCGACGACGTGCAGGACTGCGGCCAGCGACACCCTGCCGACGAAGCCGAGCGTGCAGTCCGTGGCCACCTCAGAAACTGCCGCTCGCGCCTCCGCCACCGAAGCGACCTTCGTGCGGCGACGCGACGGGCTCGGCAGGTGAGGGCTGCGGACTCGACTGCTGCGTCGCGATTGCGGCACCGACGATCTGCAGCAGGTCGAGGGGTCCTTCCCGGTCCGTAAGCTTCGAAGACGTGATGCCGGCACGGGGCCGTCGCAGGTACCGGTCGACGACGGCCGCGCCGCCGAGCGCCACGCACCCGTAGAGCACGAGCCAGAATTCCGGCGGCCACTCGGTTGCGTGCAGCAATTCGGCCGCGAGGCACGCCGTGCAGGCCAGGAATGCAAGCAAGGGCGCGTGGCGCCGCCGGCGCACGCCCACGACGAGCGAAGTCACGGCGAGCACCAGCAGCAACGTCGCGGTGAGGAGCCGGACCGTGCCGGTTCCCGGCGCTCCGGACACGACCGAAAGCACATGCCAGCTCGCTTGCTGCCAATACCCGAACACCGGCAGGACCACCACCAGCCAGTCGAGCATGCGGTCGTGCGCGGGTCGGCGGAAATCACGCGCTCCGATGCCGAGCGCGGCGGCAGTGGCGGCGCACGCGAGAACGAAGGCGGCCATGCCTTCGCCGGCCGTTGCGTCGACTGCGTGCGCGACGGGTGTCGAGCCGAACCAGTCCAGGAAGACGACCGCGGCGAGCGTGGTGAGCAGAGGATTCAGCACGCGGAATCCGGCGGCCGCGCCCGCAACGACTGCGGCCAGCGACCATCCGCTGAAGCCGGAAACTCCGAGCAGTCCGTGGGTCTTGCTCACGAGCCAGAGACCCAGCAGCAGGTACCCGGCGGCACACAGGCCCTCCTCGATGCCCGATGCCTGCAGGCGCCTGCCGACCTTGAGCCACTCGGCCGTGACGGCGGCGATCAGACCGGCGGCGAGCAGCGACTCTTCGTCGCCGAGACCGAGGATCGCCGTGGTCAGGCCGGCCGCAAGCACGCCGAGCACGAACAGCGCGAGGCGTGCGAACGGACCGGTGATCCGCCAGCCGCCTGCGCGGCTCCCCACGGCACCGCGCGCAATGGAGCCGCGCAGCCGCGCCTCGACCTCGAGCCAGCGCTCCTCGTCCGGCGTCGGGCGCCAGAGGCTCACGTACCGGTCTCCCGGACGCGCTGTCGAAGCTGCCACAGTGCCGCGGCGGCGAGGCACACGACCAGCAGCACGAAGGTCGACGCGGTCTGCCAGCCGTCGATCCGCGGCACGACCGCGAAGCAGATGCCCAGGGCGCCGTACCCGACGCCGTAGACGAGGAACGCCTCCCGTCCGGTCGCGAGGCCGCGCCGGATGGCGAGCGTCGCGATCACCGCCAGCAGCGGGAGACCGGCCGCGAGCCACGGCATGGAGCGGCACCACGCGAGCGCGCCGATGCAGGCGATGTTGATCGCGAAGTGCTCGAACGTGTCGGTGAAATGCGTGCCGCGATCGAGGCGCAGGTCACCGTGACGCCAGGCGGTGATGACGGCGGCGCAGGCCAGGCCGCGCAGACCGAGTTCCGGCGTCGAGCGGTCGAGCCAGCGCGTGCTGCCGAAGTCCCCGCCGACGCCGAACCATCCGGCGAGTGCCGTGAGCGCTGCGGCGAGCACGAGCGTGGAGCGGAAGACGTAGGCGACCGCAGCATGGAAGAGCGCGAGCAGCAGCAGGTGCCACGACCACAGCGGGCCGAGCATCCGGAACTCGTGCTCCGCGTAGGCGAGGTCCGCGCTGACCAGCAGCACGCCGAGCAGCAGCAGGTAATCGCCCGGGGTCGAGAGCAGCCGGTCCGCCCGTTTCGCGCGCAGCGCCGGCACGCCGCAGGCCACCGCGGCGAGCGCGACTGCGAGCACGATGGCGAGCGGGCCGATCCGCTCGAGATTGCGCGCGAGGATCGTGCCGACGCCGCCCGTCACCAGCAGCACGCCCGCGTACATCGTGAGGCGCAATTCCTGGAACAGGGAGAACACGTCGCCGCGATCGAGCGCGACGGCCCGCGAGGCAGTGGCGTCGTCGAGCGCGCCTTCCGCGTGCAGGGCGCGGATTTCCGGTACGAGGGTGTGCACGCGGGAAATCTAGCGCCAGGGGAGACGGGGGTCCACTCGACAGCGATGCGCCGCCCGATGCACCCCCGTCCCGGAATGGGAGTACCATCCCGCGTGCCTGCCCGGGTCCGGGCGGGCCCGGGACCGCGATCACGCGGCGCAGCCCAGCGGACGGGACGGCCTCGACAGGCGCCGCCGCCGGCCCCGGGGATCACCCTCAATCTGAAGTCGAAGGAGACGAGTCATGTCACTACGTCTGGGCGACATCGTTCCCGATTTCATCGCCGAAACCACCGAGGGGAAGATCAGCTTTCACGAATGGATCGGAAACAGCTGGGCGATCCTGTTTTCGCACCCCAAGGACTTCACGCCGGTCTGCACGAC
>CAZRKS010000003.1:39986-52224 GCA_964600315.1 uncultured Steroidobacteraceae bacterium
ACAGCTGGGCGATCCTGTTTTCGCACCCCAAGGACTTCACGCCGGTCTGCACGACCGAACTCGGCTACCTCGCCGGGATGAAGAAGGAATTCGACAAGCGCCGCTGCAGGATCATCGGGCTCAGCGTCGACTCGGTCGACGACCACCGTAAGTGGGCGCGAGACATCGAGGAGGCCACGGGCCACCAGCTTTGCTATCCGCTGATCGGCGACCGTGATCTCAAGGTCGCCAAGCTCTACGACATGTTGCCTGCGACCGTCATGGGCGACGCGTCGCAGCGCACGCCAGCCGACAACCAGACCGTGCGTTCGGTGTTCCTGATCGGTCCGGACAAGCGGCTGCTGGCGATGCTGACCTACCCGATGAGCACCGGGCGCAACTTCGACGAGGTGCTGCGCCTGCTCGACTCGATCCAGCTGACCGCGACGCAGATGGTCGCGACGCCGGTCAACTGGCACACGGGAGAGGACGTCATCGTGCCGCTGTCGGTGTCGGACGACGAAGCGCGCAAGCGCTACCCGGACGGTTGGCGCGCGCCGAAGCCGTACCTGCGCTACGTGCATCTGCACCACTGAACTTCGGCGTGCTCGGTCGGGCGGAGCGGGCGCCGCGGGGTGCCCGCTCCCGCGTATAGTCGGCGGGGCCGGCTGACCGGCCCAGGGGAGACCGAACATGAAATTCCTCGTGCTCTGGCAGTTCGAACTGGCGGGACTGAAGGCCGAAGTTATTCCCGCGATCTCGCGCATGCCGCAATACGCCGAAAGGCTCCTGAAGGACCGCAAGCTGCTGGTGCGCTACCACGTCGTCGGTCGACACGGTGGCGCCTGGATCTACGACGTCGATTCGAACGAGGAACTCGAGCGGCTGCTCGCCATGGCGCCCGTCTACAACTTCGCGCGCTACGAGGTGCTGCCTCTCGCGGACATGGAGGACCCGACGCGCGTGATGCGCCCGGGCGAGTGACGGCCCGCGCCTCGCTCAGCGGGCGCGTCCGGCTCCGCGTTTGACAGATTGCCGTACCATATGTATGGTTTTCCATATGAAGACCACGCTCAACATCGACGACACCGTCATGCAGCGCCTGCGCGAGGAAGCGGTGCGACGCGGCACGACGATGTCGGAACTGGTCGAGGCCGGACTGCGCCGCGTGCTGCAGACCGAAGACGCGCCGGCATCGAAGCGCCGCGCGCCGACGCCCCTGCCACGCTGGCGTAGCGGCGGCGCGCGCGTCGACGTGGCCGACCGCGATGCGCTGTACGCCCTGATGGACGGCGGTTGAGTGCTGGTCGTCGACACGAACGTGCTGCTCTATGCGGCAGACCAGGACTCGGAATTTCACGCGCCCTGTCGGCGACTCCTGGAAGGCCTGCGCGCGCAACCGGCGCCGGTCTTTCTCACGTGGAACATCTGTTATGAATTCCTGCGCATCAGTACCCACCCGAGGGTGTTCCGAGCACCCCGGACGGCGGCGGAAGCGTGGCGCTTCATGGACGCGCTGCTGACGGCTCCCGGGATCAGCGTGCTGCGGCCGACGAAGCGACACGCCGCCGTGCTGGCGCAGACGCTGTCGGAACTGGTGGATCTGCGCGGCAACCTGATGCACGACCTGCACACGGCGGTACTCATGCGCGAGCACGGAGTGAGCAGAATCTGCACCCGCGACAAGGACTTCCACCGCTTCGCGTTTCTCAACGTGGTCGATCCGTTGCGCTGAGCGAATCGTCAGGCAGGGCGGACCCACACCGGAGAGGTCCGATGAACATTGGGATCGTCGTGACACCGAACCGCGCTGCCGGCCGTGAGTTGATGGTGCCACCCGATGTGCGAAGTGCCGCGAAGAGAACGCAGTCTGGCTGGATGCGAGCGAACGCCTATGCCGTCAAATATCGCGGTACGCGCATGACGGAATTCGCCGAAGTCAAGTCCGGTTCCGGCTGGCTCGAAGAGCACGGGGTGATCATCCAGCGGCCAGGTCCTCGCAGAACCCCGTGAACACCCAGGCGATGCCCGGAGGCGGACGCTGTCGTAGTATTGGCCGGCACGCACCTCGGAGGGGATTACGGCGATGATGCGCATGAAGTACATTGCAGCAGCAGGTCTCTTGGCGATGATGTCGATGGCGGCCTTGGCCCGTGACGACGTCGGTGCCTACCCCATTGCGGACGTGATGAACAACCCGGAATACGCGGCGCGCCTCGCGGGGGTGAAGTTCTTCTTTGCAGATCAGCCGCACCCCCAGGTCGCGCAGTCTTTCGGCGAGTTCCAGTCGAACAAGAAGACCAACGCGTTCAACAAGTCGGACAAGGAAGCCTGCGAGTGGGCCTTCCTGTCGGCGCTGCTCTCGTTCCACCAGCGGGCCCTCAGCTCGGGCGGCGACGCCGTCGTCAACATCACCGGCTACTACAAGAAGATCGCCTTCACCAGCCAGACGGAATTCCAGTGCGGCGCAGGCGCGACGATGGCGGGCGTGACGCTCAAGGGCACGGTGGTCAAGCTCAAGTAGCGTCCGCCGTCGAGGCGGACGTGCGCCGGCTGCGGCTCAGCCGGCAGGCACGCGATCGAGGTGCTGCCAGAGCGGCCCGCGCAGGCCGTATCTGCGCAGCACCGCGAATGCCCGCGGGTTGAATCGCAACCCGAGTCTCGGCACGACCCATCGGGGGTGACTCGCCGCGCGCCGGCCAATGCGCTCGTAGACCTCGTCCCGGAAGTGCCGGCGTCCGGCCGGCGCCCGCGTGTCGACGATCTCGCTGTCCTCCACCCAGACGAGCATCACCGCGGCGAAAGGGTCGAGGGTCTCGATGAAGTCCAGCGTGCGCTCGACGTGGTCCAGCGTCTCGCCGCGCGTGCCGAGGATGAAGGAGTGGCAATCCTTGAGGCCGTGGGCCTTCGCGATGGACGACAGGCGCCGGATCTTGTCCGTGCGAAACCCCTTCTGCAGCTGGTCGAGGACGTCGTCACAACCGCTGTCGGAGCCGATCTCCATGCCCGCGGCGCCGGCCTGCACCATGAGTGCCGCGAGTTCGTCGTCGAAGGCAATGGGATTGACGTAGCTCGTCCACGCCGTGCGGTTGCCTCGCGCCACGAGTTCGCGGCAGATCGCCTTGGCGTGACGAGGCGGCAGGTTGAACACGCTGTCGACGATGAACACGTGCTCCACCCCGGGACGCGCGCAGATCTGCATGAACTCGTCGGCGACCCGTGCGGGGTCGCGCATGCGTCCGCGCTGGCCTTCGATCAAGGGGTAGGTGCAGTACGTGCACTTGAGCGCACAGCCGCGCTTGGTCTGCAGCGACTCCGTGCCGTAGTTCGCATAGTAGCGTTCATCGACTGCCTCGCGGTCAGGCCTCGGCAGGTCGTCGACGTCGAGAAAGTCCGTGTCGTGACCGGTGAAGTGCAAGCCGCCTGCGTCACGGAAGTAGAGCTGCGGCACGCTTTCGAGCCGCGGCTGGGGCAGTTCGAGCTGGTCGAGCAGGCTTGCAAAAGCCCGCTCGCCTTCGCCGGCGATGCCGTAGTCGGCACCGAGCATCTCCATCAGCTCCTGTGCGGCCACGGAGAAGCCGCCGCCGCCGAGGACGATCGGCGCCGAAGAGTTCGCGCGCACGGTGCCGACGAGATCGCGGTAGGCGTCGACATTCGCCGTGGAACTCGTGTAGTCCATGTTCTGGAGGTTGCGCAGGCCGATCGCGACGACGTCGGGGCGGTAGTCGGCGAGGTTCTCCGCAACCGTTGCCAGCGGATCCGTCTCGAAGCAGAGATCCCACAACTGCTTCTCGTGCCGCGAGGGAGTGGCGGCCATGACGTGCAGTACGCCGAGCGGCAGGACGGCGTCGGGCATGGTCTCGCGATTGGCCGAGATGAACGCGATGCGCATGGCCGGATCGGGATCGGCGCTCAGGGCCGGCGGTGCGTGTCCGGCCGCAGGTCGTGCCTGCCGCCAGTGGCGAGACGGAACGGCGAGTCGGGACCCGCCAGGCGCCGCACGAAATCGATGGTCGTCACGTGGGTCCGCCGTGGAAACCGCAGGCGACGCACCGCCAGTTCCGCAACGAACAGTGCTCCAATCAGGCCGTAGCTCAGCACATTGGCGAACAGCGACCAGCGGTCGAGTGGGATCGCGACCGGAGGGTCGACACCCGCGGCCAGCAGCAGGCCGCCCGGGCGGGCGCATGCCGCCAGAAACAGGTTGACGACGGCCAGCGTCGCGAGAAAGCAGGCCCACACGACCGTGACCTGCCGGGCGTAGGCGACCATCGCGTCGGTCAGCGGGTCGTCCGGCCCGTGCACGGCGCGGGCAAACCGCTCGACGAGCGGCGTCTCGCCCCGTCGCAGCGTGTGGCCGAAGGCCCAGGCCATGAAGCCGCTGATGAGGACCGGTGGAAGAAGCAGCAACGTCACGATGTCATTCGTCCTGGCGGCCGCCAGCAGCGCGAGGCCCGCGGCGACCCACATGATCCATGCCAGCGGACGACCGCTGCGCAGTCCCGGCAGCAGCACGAGCGTCACGAGCAGCCCCAGACTCGCGGCGATCAGGGCCGGCCGGCCGGTGAGCGTCGCGATGTGCGCCGCCACCGGGTAAGCCGCCCCCAGGAGAGCCATCGCGCCCGCAGGCGCGGGCTTGCGATCCAGCTGGCGTCGGTCGGTGGTAGAGGGCACGGAATTGCAGCTTATCACGCGACCGGATTCGAGCCGCCGCTGCTGCCGAGGCTGCGCACGACCGGCCAGTCTGCGTCGCGGGCAGGCGGCCACTCCATCGTTTTCACCAGGCCCGCGAGCGCCGCAAGTGAGGGCGCGACGCGCACAACCGCGAGTCGCAACCGGGGTCGCGGGGCGAAGACGGTCGCCTGCCATGGGAGCGCGGTGGGCACGATCGCCGCCGCCTCGCCGGCCGTGACCCCAAAGCAGCAGCACCGCAGTGCGTCCAGGAATGGCAGCTGGAGCGCCTTCGCGAAGGCCTCCTTCAGCGTCCAGAGTTCGTAGAACGCCGCGCAACCGTCGGACGAGCGCTGAAGCGACGTCAGGCCGTCGGCTTCGGCCTCCGAGAATGCGACGCGTGCCATTCCCGAGTAGTCGCGAGGGGACAGCCACTCCACGTCGACACCGACGGCGACCGGAGTGGGCGCGTGGGATAGGGCCGCGAACCCGTGGCTGTGCGAGAGGCTTCGATTGTGACCCGGGGGGAACTGCACCGCGCGGAGCAGGGCCCGACTCGAGGCCCAATCGCGCCTTCGACGCTCTGAATGGATGGTCTCCCACTCGACGCGGTCGGGTCCGTCGAGGGCCGCCGGATCGAGCGAAGCTGCGGCGTCGGGGCTCGCAAGCCACACCTCGACGGTCGGGAGCATGGCCCCAGGCGGCATCAGTCGCGCGCCGGACCGGCGGCGGCTTGCATCGCCTGTCCGTCCGCTGCAAGGTGTCGGCACAGGCGGCGGCAGGGAGCCGCCGCGAGACGGACCGTCCGGGACCGCATGCGCAAACGGCAGTCATACGTATGGCGGATCTTCGTCACCGGCACCTGCTTCGCCCTGTTCGGCCTCGGTGGGCTGATTCTAGGGCTGCTGGTGATTCCCGTGCTGTTGCTGCTGCCGGGCACCCAGGCTCGTCGCCGCCGGCGCATGCGCGCACTCGTGCACCACTCGTTCCGCCAATTCGTCGCGGTGATGAGCGGGCTGAGGGGCCTCAGCTACCGGTTCGAAGGACGCGAGCGACTCGGCCGCCCCGGGCAACTCGTCATCGCGAACCACCCGACGCTCATCGACGTCGTGCTCATCGTGGCGTTCACGCCGGCCCCGGCGTGCGTCGTGAAGGCTGCCTTGTTCGCCAATCCCTACACGCGCCGGGTGGTCCAGGCGGCCGGCTACATCAGCAATGCGCCGACCGACGCCATGGTCGAACGCTCGGTCGAGGCACTGCGCTCCGGCGAGTGCCTGGTGATGTTTCCGGAAGGGACGCGCACACGTCCGGGCGAGCCAATGCGCTTTCACCGTGGGGCGGCCGCCGTCGCCGTGCACGGCGCGACTGCACTGACCCCCGTCTATATCCGGGTGGACCAGCCGTTCCTGCACAAGTTTCAGCCCTGGTACCGGGTGCCGGCACGCCGACCCCGCCTGTCGCTGGTGGTCGGGGCCGACATCGACCTGCGGGCGTATCGCGGCGACCCTGCACCGCTCGCGTCGCGTCGGCTGAATGCATGGCTGCTCGAGCATTACGAACGCGAGCTTGCGCGTCCCGGTGGTTATAATGAAACAAAGGGAGAGTGACGGGCACGCATGCAGACGACCGACGAAATCCTGCAGGAAGTGACGGCCGCGCTGGTCGAGTTGTTCGAGATCGATCCCGGACGAATCACCCTCGAGGCGCGGCTGAACGAGGATCTCGAGATCGACAGCATCGATGCCGTCGATCTCCTCGATCGCCTGCGGCGGAAGACGGGCCGCAGGATCTCGGCCGACGACTTCCGGTCCGTACGGACCGTGGGCGACCTCGTCAGCGCGGTCCATGCCGTGCTGCAGGCGTGACTGCCCTCGGGAGACTTTCCTGCAATCCGGGATCGGACTGCCGGTCGAGCGAGACAGTGTCAACGGTGGTGCCTGACGCGGTCGTCCCGGAATTCTCGCCAGGGTGCCGTCCGGTCGTGGGTGACCTCGATGTGGACGTCGGGGCAGGCTCCCTGATTTGCGAGGTGTTCGCACCGACCGACATGCCGGTTCTGCAGGGACATTTCCCCGAGGCCCCGATCGTGCCGGGAGTTGCCCTCGTCGGTTGGGCGGTGGAACTGGCCCGGGCCCACCAGCTGGTCGAGGGCCGCTGCGCGGCAATCGCGAGCGCGAAGTTCCGCCGCCTCGTGCAACCCGGGACGCGTCTCACGGCGCGTCTCAAAGCCAGTGCACGCGGCGGACCGCTTCATTTCGAATACCAGTCGGGCGGCGAAACCGTGGCCGTCGGCCGCCTCCTTTTCGAGCCCGACCGTGACTAGCGTCTGCGCCGTAGTGCCCGTCTACGAGCACGAACTCCCGGTCGCCCGGACGACGGCGGACCTGAGGCGGCACGGCCTGCCGGTCATCCTGGTCGACGATGGTTCCGGCCCGGCTTGCGCGGCCGAGCTACAGCGGCTCGCGGCGCTCGACACCGGGGTGAGCCTGCTGCGATTGCCGGAGAACCGGGGAAAGGGGGCCGCCGTCATGGCGGGCCTGGAGGCCGCCGCAAAAGCCGGGTACACGCACGTCCTGCAGATCGATGCGGACGGCCAGCACGATAGTTCCGACGTGCCGCGCTTCGTGGCGACCGCGCTCGCCGAACCGCGCGCCCTCGTCTGCGGTCGCCCGGTGTTCGATGATTCCATCCCGCGTCACCGGCTGTACCTTCGTTACCTCACCCACGCGATGGTGTGGCTGAACACGCTCTCGCTGGACATCCCCGACGCCATGTGCGGCCTGCGCGTGTACCCCCTCGACGTCGTGCTGCCGGTCATCGCAGCGCATCCCCCTGGCCGCCGGATGGATTTCGACGTCGAGGTGCTCGTTCGCCTGCACTGGTGCGGCGTCCCGATGCGCTGGCTGCCGACGCGGGTCGGCTATCCGCTGGACGGCATCTCGCACTTCCGGCTGCTGCACGACAACGGGCGCATCACCCTCATGCATACGAAGCTCTTCTTCGGCATGCTGCGCCGCGCGCCGTCGCTCCTGATCAGGAGGTTGAAGTCGGCGCAATCCGGCGCATCGAGGGTCGCCACGTGAGGTCCCAGGGGCGGCTCTACGCGGACGTCGAGCTCGCGGTCAGCTTCCACGACGTGGACATGGTCGGCGTCGTCTGGCACGGCCACTACCTGCGCTATCTCGAGAACGCCCGCTGGGCGCTCATGAACCGGATCGGGTACGGATTCGACCGCATGGTGTCTTCCGGCTACGCGTGGCCGATCGTGGATCTGCAGACGAAGTACGTCGGACCCGCGCGGTTCGCCGACCCCCTGCGCGTGCGCTGCTCGCTCGTGGAGTGGGAGAGCCGCCTGGTGCTGAACTACCTCGTCACCCGGCTGACGGACGAAGCGCGGATCGCGAGGGCGCGAACCGTGCAGGTCGCCGTCGATGCGCTCACGGGCGAGTTGCAGTTCGCGACGCCCGTCGATTTCGTCGCCTGCGTGCGCGAGGCGCTCGCGAGGGCCGACGCATGAGCGCGCGGCCGATGCCCGCTCCGGTCGAGCTGATGCCGCACCGGGGCGACGTTCTGCTGCTCGACGAGATCCTCGCCGTCGACGCCCGGCGCCTCGAGGCGCGTCTGCGCGTGCGGCCAGGCACCGCGTTCAGCGACGCGACCGGCGACCTTCCCGCGTGGGCCGGTCCCGAAATCATGGCGCAGGCGATCGCCGCGCTGTCGGGCCGCCGATCGCTGCAGTCGAGCGGCCGGTCGGCACCCATCGGCCTGCTGCTCGGCGTACGATCGTACGAGGCGACGGCCCGGTTCCGATGCGGCGACACGCTCGTGGTCGAGGTCGTCGAGTCGTCGGAAGACGAGGAAGGCCGGGCCGTGTTCGACGGCACGCTGCGCCGCGGGCACGAGGTGATCGCCTCGGGGAGGCTGACCGTGTTTCAGCCGCCCGACGATTCATTCCTCGAAGCGGAACTCGCGCGGCATGAGTGAGGGGCAGGGAGTGGCAGGGACGGTGCTCGTGACGGGTTCGAGCCGCGGCATCGGCCGCGCAATCGCATTGCGCCTGGCGCGCGACGGCTACGACGTCGTCGTTCACTGCCGCTCGCAGGTCGAGGACGCCGAAGCGGTCGCGACGCTGGCCCGCGCCGCCGGGCGTTCGGCCCGCTGCCTCCAGTTCGACGTCACGGACCGCATCCGCTGCGAGGAGGTCATTGCCGCCGACATCGCGACGCACGGTGCGTACTACGGTGTCGTCTGCAATGCGGGCATCGCGCATGACGGGGCGTTTCCGGCGCTCAGCGGCGAGGCCTGGGATTCCGTGATCCGCACCAACCTCGATGCCTTCTACAACGTGCTGCAGCCGGTCGTGATGCCGATGGTGCGTCGCCGGGCGCCTGGCCGCATCGTGACGCTGTCCTCGGTGTCGGGGATGATCGGCAACCGGGGCCAGGTGAACTACAGCGCGGCGAAGGCAGGCGTGATCGGCGCGACCAAGGCGCTCGCCGTCGAGCTCGCGAAGCGGTCCATCACGGTGAACTGCGTCGCCCCGGGCCTGATCGAGACCGACATGTCGCACGCCCATGCGCCCGTGGAGGAGATCCTGAAGGCGATTCCCGCGCAGCGCATGGGCACGGCCGAGGAGGTGGCCGCTGCCGTGTCATTTCTCCTGTCGCCGGACGCGGCCTACGTCACGCGGCAGGTCATCGCCGTCAACGGAGGACTGTGCTGATGCGTCGCGTCGTCGTCACCGGCATGGCCGGGATCTGCGCGCTCGGGTCGGACTGGCCGACGATCGAGGCGGGCTTGCGCGCGGGCCGGAATGCCGTGCGGCAAATGCCGTCCTGGGACAGGTACAAGGATCTCGGCGCGCGCCTCGCGGCGCCGGTCGAAGGGTTCGTACCGCCGGACCACTGGAGCCGCAAGCAGTTGCGCAGCATGGGGCGCGTGTCGCAACTCGCGGTGCGGGCCGCCGAACTCGCACTCGCCGACGCGGGCCTGCTCGGCGATCCGGTGTTGCGCTCGGGCAGCGCGGGGGTGGCCTGCGGCTCGTCCGTCGGCAGCACCGCGGCGATCGCCGAGTTCGGACAGATGCTGCTCACCGGGGATTCGCCGGGTCTCAATGCCAATTCCTACGTGCGCATGATGCCGCACACGACCGGCGCAAACATCGGCATCTTCTTCGGTCTCAGGGGGCGAATCATCCCGACCTCGACGGCGTGCACGTCAGGCAGCCAGGGCGTGGGATTCGCCTACGAGGCGATCAAGCACGGGTACCAGGAAGTCATGCTCGGCGGCGGCGCCGAGGAACTCTGTCCGAGCGAGGCAATGGCCTTCGACATGCTCTATGCGGCCAGCCGTCGCAACGACGATCCCGGCTCGACCCCGCGCCCGTACGACCGTGACCGCGACGGGCTCGTCATCGGAGAAGGCGGCTGCATGCTGGTGCTCGAGGAACTCGAGCGCGCTTGCGCGCGGGGTGCCCGCATCTACGCCGAGGTCGTGGGCTTCGGCACGAACTCCGACGGCTCGCACGTGACGCGGCCCGAGGAGGAGACGATGCGTGTCGTGATGGAACTCGCGCTGCACTCGGCCGGTCTCGAGCCTGCGGCCATCGGCTACGTGAACGGCCACGGCACGGCCACCGAGCACGGCGACATCGCCGAGACCCGGGCGACTGCGGCGCTGTTCGGGACGCGCATGCCCTTGAGCTCGCAGAAGAGCTACCTCGGCCACACGCTCGGCGCCTGCGGTGCGCTCGAGTCGCTGTTCAGCATCCAGATGATGCGCGCGGGATGGTTTGCCCCGACGGTCAACCTTGACAACGTGGACCCGCGCTGCGGCGACCTCGATTACGTCACCGGCGCCGGTCGCTCGCTGCAGGTCGAGTACGTCATGAACAACAACTTCGCCTTCGGCGGCGTGAACACGTCGCTGGTGTTCCGGCGCTGGCCCGAGTGAGCCACGTCGACCGGCCACTGCTCCGCACCGGTCGCGGCACGTGGACCGAGCGCGACTTGCTGTCGCGGGCGATGGCCGTCGCGCGATCGTTGCCCGAGGCGCCGGCCGCGCTCAACCTCTGTGAGCGCCGCGAGAACTTCCTGGCCGGATTCGCTGCCCTGCTGATTCGAGGCCAGCTCTGCCTGATGCCCCCGTCGCGCGCCCCGGCCGTGGTCGCGGAGGTCATGCGCGAACACCCAGGAAGCTTCCAGCTCGACGACGAGACGGTGGAGCGCTGTGGCGTGGCAGCGGGGGCTGCGCCCCAGCGACTGCCTGAGATTCCTCCGGACCGCGTCGTCCTGATCGGTTACACGTCGGGCAGTACGGGCCGGCCGAAGGCGAATCCCAAGGCCTGGGGCAGCCTCGTCGCCTCGACGGCGCTCAACGCCGCCGGAGTGCGAGCGTCGGTCGCCGCCGAGCGCGCCGCGCAGCCGTGGATCCTGGCCACCGTGCCGTGCCAGCACATGTATGGCATGGAAATGGCGGTGCTCATGCCGCTGCTGGGCGCCATGGGCCTCCACGCGGCGCACCCGCTCTACCCGGCGGACATTGCCGCGGCGCTGGCCGAGCTGCCGCAGCCGCGAATCCTGGTGACGACGCCGGTGCACCTGCGCGCCGTGCTCGAGTCCGGCATCGAGTTGCCCGCGCTCGACGTCGTCGTCTCGTCGACGGCGCCGTTGCCGCGGGAACTGGCGCAGCAGGTGGAGCGGCGGTTCGGGACCCGACTGCTCGAACTGTTCGGCTCGACGGAGACTTGCGTGATCGCGACGCGATTCACTGCCCGGGAACAGCGCTGGAGGCCCTATGCGGGCGTGAGCCTGCGGCCGCAGGAGCAGGGCACGCAGGTGAGCGCGCCGTGGTTGCCGCAGCAACTGATGTTGCAGGACGTGCTCGAGCAATCGGCGGACGGCGGCTTCGTCGTGCGCGGCCGCAACGCAGACATGGTCGAAGTGGCCGGCAAGCGGGCGTCGCTCGCGGACCTCACGCAGCGGCTGACCTCGCTGCCGGGTGTCACCGACGCCGTGTTCTTCCAGCCCGACGACTCGGGCCAGGCAACGACGCGCCGCCTCGCCGCACTGGCCGTCGCCGACGGGCTCACGGCAGCCGAGGTGCTCGAGCAGCTCGCGCCGCTCATGGACCCGGTCTTCCTGCCGCGCCCGCTGGTGCTGGTCGATCGACTGCCGCGCAACGAGGTGGGCAAGCTGCCCCGCGATCGCCTACTCGCCGCGCTCCACCGGTGAAATGCCGGGCCTCAGGCCGTGCGGGCCAATCGACGCGCCGTGCACGACCTCGATCTCGACCAGCAGGTCCGAGCGACAGATGTCTGCCGCGAGCAGCAGGAGCGGCACGTCCGCGCCGAGGTGCTCCCTGAGGCCCCGCTCGATCCGAGACGCGTCCTCAGCGTGCCGGACGTAAGCCTTCACGAGGCTCTGCGCCCCGAGCTGTGCCGATTGGATCTGACCCGAGGCGTGCGCCCGCGCGAGCAGCGCGTCGACGTTCTGCAGGGCCTCGCGGAGCTGCGCCTGCACATCGCCCGGGTGAACGGACTCGTGCCCCAGGATGCTCGCCGTCCCGGAAATCAGGAACAACTTTCCGG
>CAZRKS010000003.1:52324-56517 GCA_964600315.1 uncultured Steroidobacteraceae bacterium
ACGGACTCGTGCCCCAGGATGCTCGCCGTCCCGGAAATCAGGAACAACTTTCCGGGCACCGCCATCGCGCGTGAGAAGGACGGCGCCGCGGGGCCATACCGGCGCGGGTAGTGATACGCGCTCACCTGTCGTGGGTTCTCGATGGGCGTGCCGGGCTCGCAACCCGCAAACCAGCAGACCTGCAGCGTGCGCGGCCCTCCCTGCTTGCCGACTGCGGAGGCCGCGGGATACCCGGAGAGCGACGTCCGGCCCGACGACGCAGCGAAAGCGCGCGCACGGCCGAGACAGAACTGGCGGTAGCGCTCCTCGTCACCTGCGCCCTCGTTGATCGCCGCGACGAAGTTCCAGATCCGCCAGACGTGCCGGTACCGCAGCTCCGCGTGAAGGTCGAGGAGGCCGAGGTAGGCAGCTTCCGTCGCCTCGAGCAGGCCGCCGAAGCGGCTCTCGTCGACGCTGAGCCAACCCGCGAGGAAAGCGCCGTCCTCCGCGTAGCGTATCGGCCCGGCCGTGTGCAGCCGCACCGGCCCGCGACCTCTCCAGACTTCGCACCAGGCGGCACTCCCCAGGGTGTCGAGGTCGAGGTGCAGGCAGCGTGGATCGGACGCGCCCGGCGCGCGCGTACCGAAAGTGACGGCGGCGAGTACGTCGTCGACGAGCGGCTGTCGTGGGTCGAGCGCCGAGTATTCCGCACGCAGACGCGCGACCTGCGCCAGGCCTCCCGTCATCTCAGGCACTGTCCTGCTGCGTCGTCCCGCCGACGAAGCTCGCGCGCGCCTGCCGGCGGCGCAACAGGAAGCTCGCCACCTGCTCCCTCAAGTCACCGAGCGCTGTGATCCAGTAGATCATCTTGAAGACGCCGAGGCGCCAGTGCACGCCGTTGTCCCGGTAGACGTCGCCCGACAGCATCGAGATCATCGCCTGCTCGACCTGCAGCACGTTGCGCGGATCCGCAAAGAGCTTGCGCATCGCCGGCGAGGTGAAACGGTAGATGAACCACGACATGGTCCGGATGCCGTGCCTGACCTCCCTGGCGTAGCGCCGTTGCAGGGTCCGCTCGCGTGCCGGTTCCCTGAGTGCGCCATCCACGACCTCGGCCGCCTTTTCGGCGGCATGCATGCCGAGGTAGACGCCGCTCGAGAAGACAGGGTCGACGAAGGCATAGGAATCGCCCGCCATGATCCAGCGGTGTCCCGACATGCGATCGCACGAATATGAATAGTTGCCCGTGGCGTGGAGGTGGCCGACGATCTCCGCTTTCTCCATGCGCTGCTGGAGCGCCGGGACGGACTGGAGCGTCTCGAGCAGGAACTCCCGGTTGCCGGTGCGCCGCTGTTTCAGGTAGTCGGGCCAGCAGACCGCGCCGATGCTCATGATCCCGTCGCGGAGCGGAATGAGCCAGATCCAGCCCTGCTCGAGGCGGTAGATGCTGACGTTGCCCTCGTCGTCTCCCTTGCGCCGCTCGACACCCCGGAAGTGCGCAAAGAGCGCGGCACTCTGGTGTCGCGTGCTCTTGCGTTTGATGCGCAGTTGATTGCCGAGCAACGTGTCGCGCCCGCTCGCGTCCACGAGGTAGCGCCCCGTGCAGCTGAAGCCGCGGCCGTCGTCGGACCGGCCCTCGACCCGGACGGACGCCCGCTCGAGCGCGGCCGATTCGACGCGATGACCTTCGAACGCCTGCACGCCGCTCGCCGTGGCATGGCCGAAGAGCACGGAGTCGAATTCGTCGCGCCGCACCTGGTAGGCGTGCGAGCCCGAGTCGTCGAGCGCCCGTTCGAAACGGAAGACGTTGTAGCCTTCGGGCGTCGGCGCCGGGAAATCGGCGCCCCGCTTCACGATGCCGATCCGGTGCACCGCGTCGAGCACGCCGAGCCGCTCGAGGATCGGCAGGTTCATCGGCAGCAGGGACTCGCCGATGTGGAAGCGCGGATGGCGATCCTTTTCGAGGAGCACCACCGACCAGCCGCGGCGCGCGAGCAGAGTGGCCGCCGTGGAGCCTGCGGGACCGCCGCCGACGACGACCACGTCGCATTGCGCCGGCGGGCTGGCGGACGGGAAATTCAGGGACGTTGACACGACGGGCATACTCCGGCTGCCGCGGCTCGCATGATACACTCGCGGTCGCGCGACGCAGCGCGACAGGACGCCGACGCAAGACATGCCCGCAGCCCAGACCCGCGAGCAGAGCGAGCTCGCCGAACTGATCGTCACCGCGCTCAACCTCGAAGGTGTGGAACCGGCCGGCATCGACCCGGACGGCGCGCTCTTCGGCTCGGGCCTCGGACTCGACTCCATCGACGCCCTCGAGCTGGCCCTCGAGATCTCGAAGCGCTACGGCGTGCAGCTCAAGGCGGACGACGAAGACAACAAGAAGATCTTCGCCTCGCTGCGCTCCCTGTCGGATTACGTCCAGAGCAGGCGGGCGGCCTAGCCCGCGCATTCACCGGATAACGCCGATGCCAGCACGGGTGACGGCCTACACTGTCGCCAGTGCGGCCGGCATCGGCGTGGCGGAGCTCACGCGCGCGTTGCACGAGCGCCGCAGCGGATTGCGTCCGAACGACTTCACGGAGACCCCGCTCGAGACGTTCGTCGGCCGCGTGAGAGGCCTCGAGCAGGTCGAGCTGCCCGCACGACTCGGTGGATGGGATTGCCGCAACAACCGCCTCGCCTGGCTCGCGCTGGGATGCGACGGGTTCCTGGAGCACGCATCGGCCGCCCGCGAGCGCTACGGAGCGGACCGCGTGGCCCTGGTGCTCGGCACGTCCACGTCGAGCATCGGTGCGACGGAAGAAGCCTATCGCCGCTTGCTGCCGGACGGGCAATACCCGGAGGACCTGCGGCGTCCCATCGTGCACACGCCGCACTCGCTCGGTGATTTCGTGCGCGCGGCGCTCGGGCTCGAAGGCATCGTCGTCACGGTCGGCACCGCCTGCTCGTCGAGCGCCAAGGTGTTTGCGCAGGCCACCCGTCTCATGCAGCTCGGGGTCGCCGATGCCGCGATCGTCGGCGGTGTGGACTCGCTCTGCGGCAGTGTCCTGTTCGGGTTCAACTCGCTGGAACTCGTCTCGCCCGAGCCGTGCCGGCCATTCGACGTCGCGAGGTGCGGCATCAGCATCGGCGAGGCCGGCGGTTTCGCCCTGCTCGAGCGCGATGGCGCGAGCGGGCCCTGGCTCCTCGGCTGGGGCGAGTCGAGCGACGCCCATCACATGTCCTCGCCCCACCCGGCGGGTCTCGGCGCGCGGCTCGCCATCGAGGCGGCGCTCGAGCGCGCGACACTCACGGCCGACGCGGTGGACTACATCAACCTGCACGGCACGGCGAGCCAGAGGAACGACGAAGTCGAGGCGCAGGTCGTCGCCTCGATGTTTCCGCCCACGACCCGGGCGAGTTCCACCAAGGGCTGGACGGGTCACGCGCTGGGCGCAGCCGGCATCGTCGAGGCCGTGATCTCGTTCATCGCCATGCAGGAGGGGTTCGCGCCGGGCACGCTCAATTCTCGCGACATCGATCCGGCCTGCGGTCCTCAGATCCGCGTCGAGAACGAGGCGGTTCCGGTGCAGGTCGTGCTCAGCAATTCGTTCGGGTTCGGCGGCAGCAATTGCGTGCTCGTCTTCGGCAGGGAGCGCCATGCCTGAGGCCACAGACCGCTCGCATACCGCCTACGTTCACGGTGTCGCGCTGTGGTCGCCGCGACTGCCGGGCTGGACGGTCGCCGCGCCGGTGCTGCGGGGCGAAGTCGAGGCACCGCAACAGCCGTCCCCGCGTCCGGCGCCGTCACTCCTGGCGCCGACGGAACGGCGTCGAGCACCGGACACCGTGGCGATCGCGCTCGAAGTCGCATCCCGGGCCTGCGAGAGCGCCGGTGTCGATCCCCGGGATCTCGCGAGCGTGTTTGCCTGCACCCAGGGCGACCTCGCCATCAACGACTACATGGCCGAGACCCTGGCGCGCACGCCGCTGCTGGTGTCGCCGACCCGCTTTCACAATTCCGTGCTCAACGCGGCCGCCGGATACTGGTCCATCGGCACGGGCTGCCTGAAGCCGTACACGGCGCTGACCGCGTACGAGGACACGTTCGGCGAGGGCCTGCTCGAAGCCCTCGTGCAGGCGCAATCGAGCGGAGAACCGACGCTGCTGGTGGCCTACGACATCGAGGCGCGCGGGCCGCTCGAGACCATGCAGCCGAGCCGCGG
>CAZRKS010000003.1:56617-67765 GCA_964600315.1 uncultured Steroidobacteraceae bacterium
TACGACAAGTACGAAGTGGCGCCGCTCGCCATGGAGGCGCCGTACGCGGGACAGGCGGCCAACGAGAAAGCCAAGGCGAAGATCCAGGAGTACCTGACGTCGGAAACCGGTGCGATCGTCGCGAAGTGGAACGAAGCGGCGACGGGCGGCACTCGCGGGCAGTCGCTGCTCATCCGGCCGCGGATCGAGAAGATCAAGTTCATCGGCGGCGCGGCCCGGTTCTGGGTGGGCGCGCTGGCCGGCGACTCGTACGTCGTGATCAAGGTCCGGTTCGAGGAGCAGCCGAGCGGAACGCTGCTGGCGGAGCCGGAGTTCTACCAGCGGGCTGCGGCGATGAGCGGCGCGTGGACCTTCGGGGGGCAGGACAACGACATGCTGCACCGGATCGTCGCGCTGATGGATCACTACCTGGAGCTGAACTACGAGCAGGCCGTCGGCGGCCCCACGGGCTACGACCCGAAGTAGCCGGCCGCAGCGGCGGACGAGATACCCGGCGTGCGGACGGACGTTGCGATCCTCGGCGGCGGCCTCGCGGGCCTCACGCTCTCGCTGCAGCTGAGGCAGCGCTGCCCGGACCTCGGCATCGTGGTGCTGGAGCGGCGGCGGCATCCCGTCCCCGAGGCCGCACACAAGGTGGGCGAGTCCTCGGTCGAGATCGCGGCGAACTATTTCGACACGGTCCTCGGCCTGAAGGACCACATGTCAGAGCAGCAGCTGAAGAAGTTCGGCTTCCGGTTCTTCTTCTCCGAGGGGCGTCGCGACATCGAGTCGGTCCTCGAACTCGGTGCGAGTTCCTATCTCGCGACGCCCGGGTACCAGATCGATCGCGGCATCTTCGAGAACTTCCTCGGCCAAACGGCGCGGGAGGCTCGCATCGAGTTCCTGGACGGAGTCACGGCGCGCGAGATCGATCTGGCGGCGGACGGCGGGACGCATCACGTGCGCTGCGAGCGTGCGGGCCAGCCGCTCGAGGTGACGGCGCGCTGGGTCGTGGACGCGTCGGGGCGGGCAGGTCTCTTGAAACGCAAGCTCGGTCTCGGTCTCGACAACGATCACGATGTGAACGCGGCATGGTTCCGCATCGGTGCCCGGATCGACGTCAACGAGTGGTCGCACGACGCGCAGTGGCTCGGCCGGTGCGAGCCGCCGGACCGCTGGCTGTCGACGATCCACCTGGTCGGCGAGGGCTACTGGGTCTGGCTCATTCCGCTCTCTTCCGGTTCGCATTCGGTCGGCATCGTCGCCGACGGGCGCATCCACCCGCTCCGGCGCATCAACAGCTTCCCGCGGGCGCTCGACTGGCTGCGCGAATTTCAGCCGCGACTCGCGGACGACGTGGAGTCGAAGCGCGAATGGCTGCAGGATTTCGTGTTCCTGAAGCACTTCTCGCACGGGTGTCGGCAGGTCTTCTCGGGCGAACGCTGGGCGATGACGGGCGAGTCCGGCGTGTTCCTCGACCCGTTCTACTCGCCGGGCGGCGATTTCATCGCCATTGCCAACACCTACGTCACCGAGCTGATCGCGCTCGACCGGGCCGGGAAGTCCTTCGCCGGCCATGCGCGCCTCTACGATCAGCTCTTCATGTCGTTCTACGACAGCACCCTGTCGCTGTATCTCGACCAGTACCGACTGTTCGGCGACCCCGAAGTGCTGCCGGTCAAGGTGATCTGGGACTACGCCTATTACTGGGGCGTGCTGTGCCAGCTCTTCTTCCAGCGCCGGCTCACGGATGTCGCGATGCTCGGCCGCCTGCGCGTAGAGCTGAATTTCAGCAAGACCCTGAACCTCGCCGTGCAGCATTTCCTCAGGGACTGGTCGGCGCGCAGCCTGCGCCGCAACCGGCCGGTCCTGCTCGACCAGGCTCGCCTCGCGTGGTTCGCGGAACTCAATCGCGGCCTGCGCGACCCGCTCGGCGACGAGGCGTTCGAGGCCCGGGTGCGCCAGACGACCGGGCAGTTGCGACAGCTCGCGGGCGAGATTCTCGCCGTGGCCACCGCCGAGCATGCGGACCTGGAGGCGGGTGCCCTGAGGGCGCTGCTGCAGGAGCACCCCGGCGGCGCCGGCGCGCCGATGCTGTTCGACTCGGCCGCGTGAACCCCGGCCCCATGCCTCACTCACCTCTGCTTCTGCAACTGGTCCTCATCCTGGGCACGGCTCGCCTGCTGAGCCTGGTGTTGCGGCGCCTCGGGCAGCCGCCGGTCATCGGCGAGATGACGGCCGGCATCGTGCTCGGACCCATCGTGCTCGGCGCGCTGCTGCCGGAATTCCACGCGTACGTCTTCGAGCGGTCGACGCTGCCCGCGCTGGAGGGGCTCTCGCAGGTCGGGCTCGTGCTCTTCATGTTCATCGTCGGCGCGGAGTTGCGCGCACCCCACGGGGCCCGCCGGCAGCTGGTCGCCGCCGCGTGGGTCGGCTGCATGTCGGTGGCGGTGCCGATGGCCTTTGGCTTCGGTGCCGCCTTCCTGCTGGCCGGGCGCTTCGCGCCGCCCGGCGTGGCGTTCCCGGCCTTTGCGCTCTTCATGGCGTCGGCGATGTCGATCACGGCATTTCCGATCATGGCCCGGATCCTTAAGGAGCGGGGCATGACCCATTCGGTGATCGGGCGGCTGTCGCTCGCCTCGGCTGCGATGGCGGACGTGCTCGCCTGGATCATGCTCGCGCTCGTGGTCGTGCTCGCCGATGCGCGCGAGGACTGGAGCCGCTTCTGGACCATGATGCTCGGACTGCTGGTGCTCGCGACTGCGTTGCTCGCCGTCGGGCGGCCGCTGCTCGCGCGCCTGATCGCGCGATTCTCGCGCGACGGCCGGCCGGAAGGATCCCTGCTCGCCACGCTCCTCATCGGCACGTTCGCCTGCGCCTACGCGACCAAGTGGCTCGGCGTGCATCCGGTCTTCGGCGCGTTCCTGTTCGGCGCGGCCCTGCCTCGTGACGATCGACTGCTCGAGGCACTCATCGAGCGGGTCGAGCACGTCGCCATCATCGTGCTCATGCCGGTGTTCTTTGCCCTGGCCGGGCTCAACACGACCCCATCCGCGTTCGTGGGCACGGGACTCGCGGCGTTGCTGATCGTGATGGTCGCGGCCGTGGCGGGCAAGGTGCTCGGCGGCGCGGCCGGCGCCCGCATCGCCGGCTATCCGTGGCGCACGGCGTTCGCCGTCGGGTCGCTCATGAATGCGCGGGCATTGATGGAGCTGATCGTCATGAAGGTCGGGCTGGACGCGGGCGTGATCGGCCGGGATCTCTTCACGATGCTGATGGTGATGGCGATCGTCACCACGTTCATGACGGGTCCGTTGCTCACGCTGTTCGCGGGCAGAAACGGGATTCAGGGCCGCGACGGCACGGACACGGTGGCGCGACCCTGAGCTAACAGGGCGCCGGCGTGCCAGGCGCGGAATTCGTACTGCCAGGCCGAGTCGCCGGCGTGGAGGCGGCGCGCCTCGATCGTCAACTCGCCATGGAGGTCGTGGATGAAATCGCGCGCCAGCACCACGTCGCGCAGCGACACCAGGAGTCCAGGCAGCGCCCGGTCGCCGCGCGACTGTGCGACGAGGCCGCCGTGCACGGCCATGGCCTGCGCACCGTATTCACACAGGTGCACGGCCCGCAGCTTGCCGTCGCGCGCCAGCGGATTGACGGGATCCAGGTGCGTCGCTGTCGCGAGCGTAACGCGGTCGTCGTCCCAGGCGACGATGCGCTCGAGCAGGCACATGCGGCCGGCATGGGGTATGACCGCCGAGATTCGCGAGTCCACGGTCATGGCGTGTCCGGCCGCGTGAGCAGCAGCGCGAGCACGAAGTTGCTCACGACCCCCAGCGCCACGGTGACGCCGATCGCGCGCAGCACCGGGAGACTCGAGAACGCCAGCAGCGCGAACACCATCAGCGTCGAGAGGGAGCAGACGAGCACCGCGTGCAGGGTGCGACGCTGCTCGGCCGCATCGTCCGCTGCGTGCTCGAAGAAGAGCGCGTAGTCGAGGCCGAGGCCGGCCGCGAGCACCAGTGCGATGAGGTGAAAGAGATTGAGCGACACGCCCGAGAGGTGAAGCAGGGCGAGTACGACGAGGGTGGTGAGCGCCATGGGCGCCAGCACTCGACCCACGCGAGCGGGTCGGCGCAGCGCCACGAACACCACGATCACCAGCAGCATTGCCGAGCCCGCTAGGCACCAGAGGATCCGCTCGCGCTGATGTGCCACGAGGTCTTCCGAGGCCTGCTTCAGGTCGAGCAACGTCACGCCGTCGGTCGCACTGACGAGTTGCGCGAGCGCAGCCGGATCCCGGAGTCCGGTCAGCGTGACGAGCCCGGTCCAGTGTCCCTCCCGTTTGAGGAGCAGCCCGCCGACCCGCGCTTCGAGCGGCGTGTCTGCAAGGTCGCCGGGGCCGAGCGGTGCCAGGTGTCGCGCGCGCTCCACGTCGTCCAGGAACGGCGCAAAGGCCGAGGGCCGGAACGGCGTCGAGCGCACGGCCTCGTCCAGCGCGGAGCGCAGGTGAATCGGGTCCGGCAGAACTGCCCGGCGACGTTCCTGAGCTTCCCGGGTCGGCAGATAGCGGGCCGCATGGTCAAAGCTGGCCAGGGCGCCTGAGGCGACCAGCGTGCCGAGCTTGCCGTCGAGCGCGGAGGCGCGCGCCAGCACGCCCTGCGCGTCACGATCCTGGATCACGAGCAGGTACCGGACGTCGGGTGCCCCGAGTTCGTGCCTCAGTTTCGAATCTCTCTCGATCAGGTGCCGGGGAACTGGCGTCAGGCCGCCGAGTTCGTCCTGCCAGAGTGGCCGGGGCGAGAGCCAGAGCGCACCCGCGCACGCGAGCGCGATGGCCACGCCGAGCCACAAGGGTCGAGGCAGTGAGGCGATCCGGTCCCACAGCCGTCCGAGCCGCGCATCCTTCGCGGCGTCGTGGCCACGGGCCGGCACGAGCGGTGGCAGTAGATAGCGCGTCGTGAGCCCGGCGACGACCAGTCCCGCAATCGTGAAGACGGACAGCTGCGCGAGTCCGCGGACGCCGGAGAAGAGGAACGCGAGGTACGCGACACAAGTGCTCGCCACGCCCGTGGCCAGAGTCGGCCAGAGTGCGCGCACGTTGTCGCGCGGGTCGAGGCCGGCGTGCTGGTGACTGAAGAGGTGCATCGGGTAGTCCTGCGCCACGCCGATCAGCGTGAAGCCGAAGGCCAGCGTGATGCCGTGGACGGTGCCGAAGATGGTGCTGACTGCGGCCAGACCTGCGAGGCCGGCGCTCGCCAGGGGCAGGAGCCCGAGCACGAGAACGGGCACGCTGCGGTAGGCCACGAGCAGCAGGAGCACCATGCCGATCGAGGCGATCGTGCCCAGGCGTTGCGCCTCGCCGCGGGTCCGCTCCTTCATGAGGACCGAGAACGCCCCGGGTCCACTCACCTCCAGTTCGAGCTTCGGGTCGGTCCGCGTGTCCTTGAAAGCTCGCTGCAGCGCGTCGGCAGCGTCGCCCTGGCCCTGCGGATCGAATCCTGCCGCCCGGGTCTCGGCGACCAGCAGCGCCTGCTGACCGGCAGTGTCGAACCAGACGTCGTACAGCAGTTGCGGCTGGCGTGCCGGCTGCCAGGCTTCCGCGAGCTTCAGCAGTTCGAGCGTAGGATCGCGCGGCAGCCACGTTTCGAGAAAGCTGGCCGCTGGCGACGTCAGGTCGTGAAGCCGCTCCTGCAGCTGGGCGCGCAGGAACGGCGCATCGAAGCGCTGCGTGTCCAGAGTCGGCGACAACAGGTAGCGATAGGAGAGCAGCCGTTCCGGGATCGCGTCGGTCTCGCTGTGGCCATTGGCGACCCAGCGGAACTGGTCGCTATTCGACAGAGCTTCCGCGAGCGCGCGCGAGGTGGCGGCGGCCGCCTGCGGGTCGGCTCCGGAGATGGCGAGCAAAAGCATGCGCGAGGCCGGACCCTCGCCGATCTCTTCGAGAACCAGCCTTTCCTGCGCCGTCTGCGGGGACGGCATGAAGAGGCGCAGATCGGTGCCGACGACGAGATTGCGATCGACGACCCAGCCGAGCGCAGCGATAGCTGCGATCCATGCCGCGAACAGCAGGCCCCGGCCGGTTCGCGACATGGTCAGGGCCTCGTCTCGCCGGCGCACCAGGCCTGCAGCGACGCTCGCTCGAGCTGCACCGGAATGCCGGCGCGGTCCCGCACGTCGAGAGCGATCACGCTCGCGTCGTTATCGGGCTCGGCCAGCGTGAAGCAGCGCGGACGATCATCGGCGCCGTCGACGCGGATCATGGCCAGCCGGCTGGCGAGCTTGCGGTCGCGGGGCAGCAGTTCGATCCACCAGAGCGCCTCGCTGCCGTGCAGGCTCACCTCGAAGTAGCGCTCGAGCGCAGCCCGGTCTCCCGCGAGCAGCGCGCCGAAGCTCGCGAACATGCCACGCAGCTCCGGTGCCCGGTCCAGCGAAAAGCTGCGGGGCTTGCTGCCCTCGCGGTCGACCCGCACGTTCTCTCCGCCGAGCACGGTCGTCTCGCGATAGGGATCGGTCACGCGACGCACCAGCGCCCCGTCCTCGCGCTTCTCGAATTCTCCGGAGGCCACGAGGGGCTCGGTCACCAGCGAGGAATAGCGCACCTCGACGAATGTCGTCGCCTGCGGCGCCGGGCGCGCCAGCTGGGCGAGCAGCGCATCGGTATCGAGATCAGCCGCCGGCGCGACGCATGGCGTCAGCGCCAGCACCAGGCCCGCCAGGCGCGGGCTCGTTCCAGAAGTCATAGAAGTTGAACCAGTTGTAGGGAGCGGCGCGCACGAGTGCCGCCAGCCGGTTGGCAAAGTCCTGGACCACGTCGCGCAGCTGCAACTGGCGACGCTTGCGGTCGATTTCGAGTCGCGTCGTGATCGTTTCGAAATGCAGGTCGTAGCGGTTTCCGCCGCGGTACAGGCCGGCGCACAGGACCACGGGCACGTGCAGGGCCGCGGCGATCTGCCACGGCGCGGTCGGGAATTCGGCCGGGCGGCCGAGGAAGTCCACGCGGGCCGTCGCATTGCCCGGTCGGCCCCGGTCGGCGAGCATCGTGACCAGCGCGCGCTGGTTGAGGGCCGCCGCGATCTCGAGCGCGACCGTCGTCCCATCCCGGCGCGGGTTGATGATTCCGGCGGCGATCCGTGGATTGAGTTGCCGGAGGATGGTCGAAAGCGCGGGGCTGTGTTCGGCGTCCAGCACGACGCGCACCGTCACGTCCGGCCTGAGCGTGCTCGCGGCACGCAGAGCCTCGAAGCTGCCGACGTGCGCTCCGATCAGCAGCACGCCCCGGCCGAGGTCCATGGCGCGGTGCAGTTCATCGATGCCGACCAGACGCAAGTCGAAACGCCACAGCGATTCGGTGAGAAAGAAGACGCGATCCAGAGTCACCGTGGCGAACGCGTGAAAATGCCGCGCGACGTCGAACCAGCTCGGTTCGCGGCCGAGCGCGCGAGCCAGGTATTCGCGCGAGGCGCGGCGCTCGGGGCCTCGCCGCAGTACGAAATACACGGCAATGGCGGGCAGGACGAGGCGGGCCACCGTCCGGCCGAGGCCAAGCGCGACTGCTGCAAGCAATCGCATCGCGAGGTCGCTGCCGCCCTCAGGACGCCTGAGCCAGTCGTTCGTCACGGCGCCGTCTCCGCCGCCACCTCGAACGTCCCGCTGGCGATCGTCGTGCCGTCACGCGTGACTGTGAAGTCGAGCCGCCCCTTGCGCAGCACGATGCCGATACGGGTCGTCTCCTCGGGGCGCAACGGGGCGAGGAACTTCGCCTGGCGAAGCCCTCGTACCGACTGGCTGGTCGCCAGCCACGTCTCTGCGGCCGAAATGACGGCATCGAGCAGGACGACCCCCGGGACGATGGGATTGCCTGGAAAGTGGCCGGCGAGCGCAGGGTGGCTTGCGGGGACTCGGAAGGTCGCGGAATGCTCGATGAACTCGTCGGCGGTCACGTTTGGCAGGCGGTCGCTGTACAGGTCGCCGGGAGCATGAACGGTTCACCTCCCGCGCACAACCGCGCCGGGTTCGTAGTGTCCGGGGTGCATATGGCGCAGGCGCCCGACCGCAGCCCCTCTCAATCGACGGAGCGCCGAGCGACCTGCTCGCCACTGCGCACGCGCTCGTCGTCCGCGGCCGTCAGCTTCGCATCGTCGAGGTGGACCACCAGCTCGTCGATCGTCCCGTCGAAGGCGAACGGCACCTCGTAGTCGAGGCTCACGGGCGTGCCCGTGTCCTCGCCGACGTCGAACGTCTCGTCGAGCGACAGCCGGTACGGCATCGTGTGATCGATGCGTCCCTGCGCGACCTGCTTGCCGTCCACCGTGATCGTGCCGGTGCCGCCCTTGCCGATGCCGCCACCGTCGTACCTGAAGTCGAACGCGATCGTGTGCTTGCCCGGCGCGACCGCGCCATCGGCGGCGACACTGTAGTGCGCGACGTTTCCGAAGTTGTAGTGGAACATCGGCCGGCCGCCCATCAGCAACAGTGCCCAGCCGGCGCTGAGCCCGCCCTGGGTCACGAGCACACCGTTCTCGCCGCCCTTGGGCAACGTCACGTCCGCCGTGACGTGGAACGACTTGTTCTTGACGTTCGGCGCCGCGCCCTCGGGAATCCGCGCGATCGTCCCGTGGTAGGTGAAGTCGGTGCGACCGCGGGTGAGGCTGGGGCGGATCGAGACGTCGGTGCGCGGGATGCGCTGGTTGTCGAGTGGCAGCACGTTGTACTTCGCGGCCTCGGAGTAGAACAGCAGCTGCATTTCCTCGAGCTTGTCCGGGTACTTGGCCGCTAGGTTCACCGCCTCGCTGAAGTCCGTCGTGGTGTCGTAAAGCTCCCACTGGTAACCGGTGATGATGTCCACCGTCGGATCGGCGATCTCGCCGAGCGGCGTCGGTGGCGTCGTGCAGGCGATCCAGCCATCGTGATAGAGGGCTCGCATGCCGAACATCTCGAAGTACTGCGTATGGCGAGTCGAGGGCGCCTTCGCGTCGGCGAAGCTGTACGCCATGCTGACGCCTTCGATCGGCCTCTGCGCCACGCCGTTCACGATCGAAGGCTGCCCGATGCCGGTCGCCTCGTAGATCGTCGGTGTGATGTCGATCGTGTGGTGCCACTGCGGGCGGATCCCACCACGGTCCTTGATGCGCGCCGGCCACGAGATGACCATCCCGTTGGCCGTTCCGCCGTAGTGCGATGCATAGCCCTTCGCGTACTTGAACGGGGTGTCCAACGCGTGGGCCCAGCCGATCGGATAATGGTTGTGTGTCTTCCACGTGCCGATCTCGGCCTTCTGCGCGAGAACCTGCTGGTAGGTCTCCACGATGCCGTTGATCCCGGCGATCTCGTTCAGCGTGCCCTGCATCGTGCCTTCCTGGCTCGCGCCGTTGTCGCCGACGATGTAGATGACGAGCGTGTTGTCGAGTTGCCCGAGCTGGGCGATCGCATCGAGCAGGCGTCCCGCGTTGTAATCCGTCTGCGAAAGGTAGCCCGCGTAGACCTGCATCATGTAGGCGAAGAGGTTCTGTTGCTCGGCATTGAGCGCAGCCCAGGCCGGAATCTCGGGATGACGCTTCGTGAGCTGCGTGTTCGCCGGGACCAGGCCGAGTTGCTTCTGGCGCGCAATGGTCTGCTCACGCGTCCGGTCCCACCCGAGGTCGAACCTGCCGTTGTACTTCTCGATCCATTCCTTCTTCGGGTGGTGCGGCGAATGCGTCGCGCCCGGCGCGTAATAGATGAAGAACGGCCTGTCGGGCGCGACCGCCTTCTGATTGCGCACCCAGGCGATCGCCTGGTCGGCGATGTCGTAGTCGAAGTTGTAGTCCGGCTTGCCGAGGTAAGGTTCGATGGGGCGCGTGCCGTCGAACGCCGCCGGCCGCCACTGGTTCGTCTCGGCCCCGACGAAACCGTAGAAATGGTCGAAGCCGAGCCGAGTCGGCCAGAGGTCGAACGGCCCGGCCTGGCTCGTCTGCCAGTCCGGCACGTTGTGGTTCTTGCCGAACCACGCGGTGTTCCACCCGTGCTGCTTCAGGACCTCCGCGACCGTGGCCGTGTCCCCGCCCATGAGGCTGTCGTAGCCCGGGTAGCCCGTCGCCATCTCCGTGATGGCGCCCGTGTGCACCGAGTGATGATTGCGCCCGGTGATCAGCGCCGCGCGCGTGGGCGAGCAGAGCGAGGTCGTGTGGAACTGCGTGTACCGGAGGCCGTTCTGCGCCAGCCGCTCCAGCGTCGGCGTTTCGACCGGCCCGCCGAACGTGCTCGACGCGCTGTAGCCCACGTCGTCGAGCAGGATCAGCACGACGTTCGGCGCGTCCTTCGGTGCCTGCACGGGCAGTGGAAAGTCGGGCCTGGAGTCCTTCACGTCGAGCCCGATCTGGCCCTTGAACGGAGCCGCGGCTGCGGGCAGCACGTCCTGCGCGAATGCCTGGCCGCCCGCAAGGGACGCGGCCGCGAGCACCGAACCGAACGCGGCCAGTGCGCCCGCACGAATCGTCGACACGGATTGTCGGCTCATGAGAACTCCCTCTCTCGCCAGCGGCGGTGCGTCGGTCGCGTGCTCATCGGGCCGCCACCAGGGACGCAACGGATTTCAGCAGGAACGGACGCGGGGAAAATCCGTCTCCGGGTCTGGAGATCTGCGGCCCGCGACCTGCAGGAGCATATCATCCGCGGCTGCTTCGACTGCGGCGATTAGGGGGTCGGCCCCCCGGGCGCCTGACCCTGCAGCAGGCGAGCGTGAACGGCTCGCGTCTCGGGGGACGGGCTCGCGCCGAGATCCTGGCGCAGGCGGTTGCGCAGTCGTTCGTAGGTGAGCAGGGCTTCGGCGAAGTTGCCGCGGACGGCGAGCACTTCCATCAGCAGGCGGTAGCCGCTTTCGCGGTACGGCGCGCGCCGGATGAGTGCCCGCGCCGAGCGGTCCGCGGAGGCGAGCTCCGGCCCGCGCAGGCCGAGCCCGACGGCGGCCACGCATTCGTGTGCGCGCTGCAGTACGTCTTCCACGGTAACGCGGATTTCGTCGATCCAGCCGGCGTCGTGTCCGGGCAGAAACCTGCGCTGCGCAATGTGCAGGGCGACGCGGGCCGGTCCCCAGGCTCGCGTCCACTCGCCGAGGGCGACCGCCGACTCCGCCCGATGCAGTCCCTCGGTCGCGGCCTCGAGGTCGATCCAGGCGTCGTTCGGCAGGTG
>CAZRKS010000004.1:0-40617 GCA_964600315.1 uncultured Steroidobacteraceae bacterium
AAAGGGTGGATATGCCGAGCATATGCCAATCGCTAGCGAGATTAGCGTGCTGTGAGGTAACATAATATACATTATGCGTACTCAGGTCAGGGCCGAACCGAGGCCCGGAGGCCGGGAATTTGAGCCTTTCGAGCGCCCTGCTCGCCGACGGCTTCGCGGGCGATCTGCCCACGCTGCGGCTGCTGCAAGTGGCGGCTGGACTGGACGACGCGCAGGCGGCGGCGTTCTGCCTCGTCAGTCCCGAGACCTACCGCCGCTGGCGAACCGACCGACCGCCGAACCGGACCGCCATCCGGTTGCTGGCGATCCGCGCCGGGTACCTGCCGTGGCCGACCTGGCGCGGCTGGGAGGTGCACGGCGACCGGCTGTTCCCGCCGGGCATGGATCGCGACGGCTGGTTGCCCGGCGACCTGCTGGCGGCTCCCCTGTGGAGTCAGGCGGCACAGGGCTACCGGCAGGAGGTCGAGCGACTGCGGGCGCTGCTGGCGAGCTGGCAGGAAGTCCGTCGGCGAGCCTGACGGGCGGGCGATCGCCCGGAAAGACTGTACGTCCATACAGTACCGCTGATCGCCCCGTGGGTGACGATCTGGAGGCCGCGACCGCAGCCGCCGCCGCAGGCGGCGGCGCGGGCGCTGGGCTTGTCAGATTAGAAACAAAGGCCGCGCGAAAAGGGCCGCGACTGAGAATCCCCGAGGAATTTCCACAAAAGGGGGTGGCGGCATGACCCCCCGGACCCTGCAACGGACGTTCCTCGAAGTCGAGAACGCGGCGGCGCTGGCCGGCTATCCGTGCCTGGAGGCCCGGGCGGCGGTGGCGACCTGGTGGCTGGCGCAGGAGTACGGTTGGCCGTCGGCGCAGGAGACCCTGACGGAGCGGCAATGGGGGCGGCTGCTCGAGATCCTGCGCTGTGCCGGGCTGACGGTCCCGGATGATGTCCCGGTGACCACGGTCCCTGCCGAGCTCGTCCCGGTGGCCGCACTCGGCCCGTACGGCCATGAGAGCGTGGCGGGCTCCCTGCTCGCCCTGCCCGGCTGCTGGTTCCGGGCACGGCAGTACATCAGTCCCCTGCTCACGGCTCGCATGGTGGGCGTGGTGAAGGCTGTGGAGTTCCTTCGCGGCGGCTGGCAGGTGATCGTCGCCTTGCGCGGTCGCGCCTATCAGCGCATCCCGCTCGGCATGTTCGTCAGTTGCACGGAGCCCTGTGAGCCTTTGGAAACAAAGGGCTCGCCGCGCGGGGCTGTCCCCGTAGTCCACAGCCCGGAGCCCGGCCCGGCGGCCCCCAGCCGCCACGGGGCCGGGGCCGCAGGCGGCTGTGGACCCACGGGGGCAGGCCCCTGCACGAGTTCCTGACGGCGTTCTGTTAAATGGCTATGGAGCCTGTGTGGTGACTTTGCTACAAGGAGGGCAAGATGCCCACGATATACATTATGCGTACTTCTCAAATGCCGAGACGGGGCACGGCGCCCAGCGTTTCGGCCCCGGCCGGTACACGGCTTCTGTCATCGAAATGTCGGCGCCCCGGACTCGCTGCCTGCTTCGTGTCAAAGTGGCGCGCTAGATATAGTTCCGAGACTACGTCGTCAGGAGGTCGTCGAACGTGGCCGCGAGGCAGTCCACGTCGGGTCCGTGTTCGCCCCTGCCGCCTGCCCGGGCGAACGACCGGGGGCGCATCACGGGAATTGCCGCAAGCGTCGGGCCTGAAAATGCCGGCGCGATCCTGCGCAGCAGCCAGGTGGCCATGGCCTTCGAGGCCCTCGGCGGGCGCTGGTCGGTGCTCGTCCTGAGGGAGATCTTCCTTGGCGCCCGTCGATTCGAGGAATTGGTGGCTGCCACGCACGCTAGCCGCGCGACGCTCACGCAGCGGCTGCGCGCGCTCGTGGCCGAGGGAATCCTGCATCGTCTTCCCTACCAGACGCGGCCGGCGCGCTGCGAGTATCGCCTGACGCGCATCGGGCTGGACCTCTACCCCACCGCGCTCATGTACTGGCTCTGGGAGCGCCGGTACGGCGGCAGGTCGGGCCTGCCCCGCGAGCTGGTGCATCGGACCTGCGGCGCGTCGATGCGGCCACTGCTCGTGTGCCGTTTCTGCCGCGAGTCGATCGACATCCGCAGCATCGACGTAGAGATGGTCGCGGAGCCGGATGAGCGACAGGCCAGCCTGCCGAAGCACTGCCTGCACACGGGAGACGCCTCCTGGCGCGACGTCGATGGCAGCAAGGTGCACGTCCTCGACGTCGTGGGTGACCGGTGGACATCGCTCGTGCAGGCGTCGAGTTTCTATGGCCTGCATCGGTTCGCCGACATTCAGGCGGCGCTCGGGATTCCGACCAACACGCTGTCGGATCGCCTGCGGTTGCTCGTACAGGCGGGCGTGTTCGCGCGCGTTCTCTACCAGCACAGCCCGCCGCGCTTCGCGTATCACCTGACCGAAAAGGGTCGCGCCTTGTATCTGTCGACCTTCACGATGCACCAGTGGGCCGGCCGCTGGCTGCTGCGCGGACGCGTCGCGCCCATCCGGCTGCGTCATCGGCCCTGCGGCAAGGTCGCGGAAGGAATCGTGGTCTGCGATGAGTGCGGCGACGAGTTGCGGCCGCTGGAAGTCGAGTCGCGCCGGCCGCGGCGAACCAGCCGCGACCCGACGGCAGCGGCATCGAAAGGCTGAGGCGAGACGGCGTCACTCGCCATGGGCCGGCGTCATTAAAGGTGAGACCGGCCGCAGGCCGTCGAAGTCCGGGGCTGCGGAAGCAGGCGCGGAACCCGGCATGTGGCGAGGGCCTCGGTCGATGCGCTTGCCGCGGCTGCAACGGCTCGAGGTCGATTGACGGGCCCGGACGCCGCGCGCTAGAGTCAGTCCAGTTTAGCAAGTGACTCCCGCGTTGAACAACACCGCCGTCGAGCCCTCAGAATCCCGCCGCCGCGTGCCTGGCCTGCGGGTGCCGGTCGTGGCGGCGCCAATGTTCCTCGTCACGGGCCCGGAACTCGTGATCGCCGCATGCCGTGCTGGCATCGTCGGCGCGTTCCCCACGGTGAACGCCCGTACGGTCGAGGAACTCGAGGCATGGATGACGCTCATCACGTCGACGCTCGACGCGGAAGCCAGGGAGCACCCCGGCGCACCGATCGGTCCGTGGGCGGCGAACCTGATCACCCATTCGACCAACCAGCGGCTCGCGCAGGACCTCGAGATGGTTGCGCGCTTCCGCCCGAAGATCGTGATCACCGCGCTCGGCGGCCCGAAGCCGGCGATCGATCTCGTGCATTCCTACGGCGGCCTCGTGATTGCTGACGTCGTCAGTCTGCACCTTGCGCAGAAGGCGCTCGACGCCGGAGCGGACGGCCTGGCCTGCGTTTCGGCGGGCGCCGGCGGGCACACCGGTTTCCTGTCGCCGTTTGCATTCATTTCGGCCGTGCGCCGTCTCACCGACGGCATTGTCGTCGTCGGCGGCGGCATCGCCGATGGACAGGGCGTGGCGGGCGCGATCGCGGCCGGGGCGGACCTCGTCTACATGGGCACCCGCTTCATCGCGACCCGCGAGAGCCGCGCGGTGGACGACTACAAGCGCATGGTCGTGGACGCGAACGTCGACGACCTGCTGGTCAGCGCCGCGATCACGGGTACGCCCGCCTCGTGGCTGAAGCCGAGCCTGCGACGCGTCGGCTACGATCCCGACCGCATGCCCGACAAGCCAGAGCGGAACTACGACAGCGGCCGGCAAGGGCCGAAGCGCTGGAAAGACGTCTGGACGGCGGGCCAGGGCGTGTCTGCGGTCAGCGCGATCGAGCCCGTGAGCGCGGTCGTCGACCGTCTGGCGAGCGAGTATGCGGCGGCGCTCGACCGGGTCGCCGGGCTGGCGCAGCTCCGGCCCGGCGGCACGACCTTCCGCTGACGGGATCAGGATACGGACGGCAAGGAGCAAGGGGCGGCGCCGGGTTCCGCGCCCGTGCACCCGTCCGGGCATAACTTGCATAACGCAAGTCCGAGGACTATCGTAACGAAAGTAAGAATGCGAGGTCCGACATGAGCTCAGAGCAGCAGTTCGACACCGTGATCATCGGCGCCGGCGTGGCCGGTCTCGCCACGGCCGCGCTTCTCGCCCGGGACGCCAGGCAGCGCGTGCTGGTCCTCGAGCGCGCGCCCTTCATCGGCGGGCGCACCCTGTCGTATGTCGGCCGCGGCAACAAGGTGGTCGCCGACGGCGTCGAGATGGACGCGCGGGCCTTTCGCAAGTCCCTGCCCTACGCGCATTGCTACCTGGGCAAGTGCACGCCGTCCATCGAGGAGATCTTCGACCGTGGGCTGCTCGACGGGCGCACGTTCGAAGCCGGCGGCCACGGTCTGTTCTGGGGCAACCGCAGCCGCGTGGACGCGCTCATGCAGCACCTCGGGGTGCATTGGAACCTGCCGCTCAACCGCGGCCTCGGCTTCGTGGTCTGGGAAGGCGAAGGCAAGCCCGGAAAGGCCTATCAGGTCGAGAAGGGCAAGCCGTATCCCTGGATGAGCGCGGACGGATTTGCCTCGACCATGGACCAGCTGCAGGCGATGAGCAGGAGCAGCTTCGAGGACATGGCGCGCCTCATGCGCACGCCCCTGCAGAGCTGGCTCGAGCAGCGCCAGCTCCATCCGGAGGCCTACGACTACATCAAAGTGCTCGCGGCGTCCCAGACGGCGCAGGCCGAGCCGGCCATGACGCCGACCGGCGACTTCCTCGGTTACATGGCGATCGCGGGCCAGATCCGCATGAATCTCGTGAGCGGCTCGGTGGCGACCGCCGACGAGCCAGGCTGCATCGCCATCGCGCAGATGTTCGAGCAGGTGGTGCTCGAGAACGGCGGGACGGTGCTGCGCGATACGCGCGCGCTCGAAGTGTTGATCGAGGACGGCGCCGTGCGCGGCGTGCGCATCAAGGGCGACGATAACGCCTACGACGGCGAGCGCGTGATCCGCACCGGTCGGGTCGTGTGCACGATTCCGCCGAAGTACGCATTCCGGGTGCTGCCGCGGGCCGCGTTTCCGCGTGAGTGGGTGGAGTTGCTGGAGCGAAAGTTCTGGGGCGCCGGCCTGCTCACCGGGTGGTGCGGAATGAAGCGCAGCGTGCTGCCCGACATCGGGCTCGCCGAGGGGAGCTTCGTCTACATGCCGGGCGTGATTCGCGGCGAGGGGTACATCGGCGCAGTGGACATGGTGATGTGCGATTTCACGGCATGGGGCGACGGCAGCGCACGGCGTGGTCCGGCCGGCAAGCGGGAGTTCCTCTTCTCCACCGCACTCACCGACGAGGAGATGCGCAACCCGGATCGCGTCAATCGTGTCATCGACCTGTGCGAGGACTGGGCGCGGGCCACGTTCCCGACCTGGGACGAGGACTGCGAGTTCATTCTCTGGACCCCCTCCCCCGAGGCCTACGGACTGTGGCGCCCCGTGGGCGAGGACCGGCCCGACGTCGTTTCGCCCTGGGTGAGCGGCCTGTATTTCGCGGGCGACCAGTACGGCCGCCGGATGTGGGGTGGCGGCGTGGACGGCGCGGCGCTCTCGGCCGTGATGTGCGTCGATGCGATTCTCGGCGCAAGCCTGGAGGAGCGCATCATGCCGCCCTTCCACCGGGGACTTCCGGATATCGCCGCATGAGCGACCGCCGCGGGCGCACCGCGATCGTCGGCACGGGCGAGGTGCCGACGGGTCGCTTTCCCGATCGCAGCGCGATCGAGATCGCGCTCGAGGCGGCGCGGCTCGCAATCGACGATTCCGGCCTCGGCAAGGACGAGATCGACTTCGTCATCCCCACGACGGCCGTGTTCAGCTTCCAGTTCTCGAACGAACTCACGACCTGCAGGCTGGTCGAGGAGCTGGGCCTGAAGAACGTCACGGCCAACGCAAACGTGTTCTCGGGCGGTTCCTCGAGCACCAACGCGCTGCGCATCGCGAGCGCACTGCTCGAGACGGGCCGCGCGCGCAACATCCTGTTCGTCCACTGCGACAAGCTCGGCACCGGCGTGTCCGCCCAGGGCGGCATCGACCTGTTTTCCACTGCCGGTATCTCGATGGAGTGGGAGGTGCCGTTCGGGCAGCACTACTCGACCGTCGCCGCGTTGGCCACGCAGCGCTTCAAGTTCGAGACCGGCACGACCGACGAGCAACTGTCGGCGGTATGCGTGTCGAACCGCAGGTGGGCGGAACTCAATCCCAATGCCTTCTTCCGCAAGCCGCTCACGCTCGAGGAGGTGATGGCCTCGAAGATGCTGTCGACACCGCTGCGGGCGAAGCACTCGAACATGCTGTTCGACGGCGGTGCCGCGTTCGTGGTGACCTCGGCCGAACGTGCCCGCGAACTCACCGAGAGGCCCGCCTACGTCCTGGGTGAAGGCGGTGTCGTCACGCACTTCGCCTACCATCAGGAACCCGACCTGACCCGTTTCGGCTGGGCCCGCGCAGGCCGGCAGGCGTTTGCCGAAGCGGGGCTCGAGCCTGCCGACATCGACGTCGCCGAGATCTACGACTCCTACCCGATCTATCAGCTGATCGCGTTCGAGGAAATCGGCCTGGCACCGCGGGGGCGGGCCGGCCAGCTGCACCTCGAGGGCGCGACCGCGCCTGGCGGCCGCATTCCGACGACGACCGACGGCGGCATGCTGTCGAAGGGCCACATTGGTGCGGGCGGATCGGTGTCCCTGCTGGTCGAGGCCGCGCGACAGGTCATGGGCCGCGCCGGGCTCCGGCAGGTGCCGGATTGCCGCTTCGCGGTCGAGACCGCGGTCGGTGGAACCTACATGGACGCGCAGGTCACGATCCTCGGCTGCGAAGTGCCGAGCAGGAGCGACGCATGAGCGACGCGACCGACCGGCCGGCCAGACCGCGCCCCGTGGTGCAACCGTGGGCGAGACCCTTTTGGGACGCGGCTCGCCGTCATGAGCTGCTGCTGCAGTACTGCACACGCTGCGACCGGGCGATCCACTACCCCCGGGTCGCCTGCCCGCACTGTGGCGGCGCGCAACTGGACTGGCGCCGTGCGAGCGGCCGCGGCACGCTGTATTCGTTCACCGTCGTCGAGTCGAACGCGCCGTCGGCCTTCATCGCCGACATGCCCTACGTCGTCGCGATCGTGCAACTCGAGGAAGGCGTTCGCATGCTGTCGAACGTCGTCGAAAGCGACCCAGGGGAGCTGCGCTGCGACCTTCCCGTCGAAGTCGTGTTCGAGCGCCTCGACGACGAGTTCACGCTGCCGAAATTCCGACTCCTGCGCTGACCCGGAGACTCCCATGGACGAGCAGAAGTACGGCGACGACTTCAGGATCGGGGACCGCTTCCGCACGCAGGGCATCACCGTCACCGAAGCGCACGTCGTCGGCTGGGCCGGGCTCACGGGCGACTTCTATCCGCTGCACATGGACCGCGAGTACGCCGCCCGGACGCAGTTCGGCGAGCGGCTCGCCCACGGGCCGTTCATCTTCGCACTGGCCGTGGGCCTGGTGGCCCAGGCGGGCTTCGCGGGCCAGGCCGCCATTGCCTGGCTAGGCGTCGACGGCATGAGGATGCTCGCGCCCGTGAAGATCGGCGATACCGTCCGTGTCGAGGTCCTCGTCAAGGACACCCGGGTCACGCGCGATCCGCGCAAGGGCGTTCAGGTGTGGGAGTACTCGGTCCTGAACCAGCGCGACGAGCGGGTGCTGGTGTTCGACTACCAGCTGATGTTCCACCTGCGCGGCTGACGACGCGACCGTGAGCGTGCGGGCCCTCACCGTCGGCGAGTTGTACGACCGGGCCGTGGCCGCCGGCGGCGATCGTGTCGCCGTGACCGACGGCCCGTGCAGCCTCACCTACCGTCAGCTCGGCGAGGAGGCGTTGCGGCTGGCGGCGGCCCTGCAGGCGCGCGGGGTCGGCAGCGGTGACCGTGTCGCGTTTCTGATGGTCAATTGCGCCGAGTACGTCGCGTGCGAGTACGCGGTGGCCCGCATCGGTGCCACGCGCGTGCCGCTCGCCGTACTGCTCGGCGACGACGACCACGTCTACATGATGAAGGCCGCGCGCTGCCGGGTGCTCGTCTATCACGAAAAGCTGGCAGCTCGAGTGGCCGGCATGGCGGCGCGACTACCGGAGGTGGAGCACTTCGTCCGCGTCGGCGGCCACGGGCCGCCGCCCCCTGGGCATGTCGATCTCGCCGAGCTGCTGGCCCGCGATTGGCCGGCGCCGACACGCGCCACGGTGGATCCCGAGGACATCGCGGGGATCTACTTCACGGGCGGCACGACGGGCCGGCCCAAGGGCGTGATGCTCTCGCACCGCTCGTGGTTCCACACCTACTACGCCGAGCTGCTCGACTTCTCGATCGGCTGGCACGAGGTGTTCGTGTTCGCGACGCCGATGACGCACGCCGCCGGCTGCCTGCTGCTGCCCGTCCTCCTGCGTCAGGGACGGTGCGTCCTGCTGGAGCGATTCGAGCCCGAGGCGTTGCTCGCCACGATCGCCGCGGAGCGCGCCACGGCGACGATGCTCGTGCCGACCATGCTCTACGTGCTGCTCGACCACCCGCGGCGCGATGCGCACGACCGCAGCAGCCTGCGCAACGTGCTATACGGCGCTGCCGCGATCGCTCCCGAGCGCTTGCGCCAGGCACTCGGCGTGTTCGGACCGGTGTTCACGCAGTTCTTCGGCCAGACCGAGGCGCCGATGGCCCTGACGGCCCTGCCGCGCGAGGCGCACATGACCGGCGACCATCCGGCCGGCGACGACGTGCTCGCCTCCGCCGGCCGGGCCACGTATCCGACCGCGATCCGCCTCGTGGACGAGAACGGCCTGGACGTGCCGGACGGCGAGCCGGGAGAGCTCATCGTGCGCGCACCCAACGTCATGAGTGGCTACCTGGACGACTCGGCAGCGACGGACACCGCACTGCGTGACGGATGGCTGTACACGGGTGACGTCGCGCGACGCCGCGCCGACGGGCTCATCACCATCGTCGACCGACGCAAGGACGTCATCATCACCGGCGGCTTCAACGTCTACCCGCGGGAAGTCGAGGACGTGCTGTTCCAGCACCCGTCTGTGCGTCAGGCGGCCGTGGTCGGTGCGCCGCACGAAAAATGGGGCGAGGAAGTCCGGGCGCTGGTCGTGCTGCACCAGGACGCAGCCGCGGACCCGGCCGCGCTCATCGAATTCGTCCGCGGCCGCAAGGGTGCCCTGTGCGCGCCGAAGTCGGTGGAGTTCGTGGACGCCATACCGCTCACCCCGCTCGGCAAGATCGACCGCAAGGCGATCCGCAGCCGCTACTGGGTCGGACGGGCCCGCGGGGTGTGACGCACCGTGTGACGAGGACGGAAGCGCGATGAATTTCGACGAAAGCGAACACATCATCCTGCTGCGCGATACGCTTCGGCGTTTCCTCGACCGCGAACTGACCCGCGAGGAAGCGCGGCGCCTCGACGTCGCGGCCACGCACCGGCCAGACATCTTCGCGCGGCTGTGCGAGATCGGCGTCGCCGGTCTCACGGTGCCGGAGGAGTACGGCGGCAGCGGCGTGGACATCCTGAGCGCGGTCGTGTGCATCGAGGAACTCGCCCGGCGGGGAACTTCGCTCGCCGGACCGTACATTCACTGCGCGTTCTACGGTGCGCTCAACGTGCTCGAGAACGGGAGCGACGGGCAGAAGCGACGGCTGCTGCCTCAGTTCGCCCGCGGCGAGATCCTCTTTGCCTATGGGCTGAGCGAGCCCGACGTGGGCGGCGACCTCGCCTCCGCCACCGTCTCCGGACGGCTCGCCGACGCTGGAGCCACGGTGATCGTGAACGGCACCAAGCGCTGGTGCACGGGCGCGCGCATCGCCGACTACATCTACACGCTGGTGCGCAGCGGGCCGGCGGACGATCGCTACCGGAACCTGTCACTGGTGCTGGTGCCGGCCGGGACCCCCGGGGTCACGATCGTGGACATCGAGCACTCCGGGCTTCGCTACGCGGCGACGACCGACGTGATCTTCGACGACGTGCGCGTTCCGGTCGAGAACGTCATGGGCGGGCCGGAGAAGTGGAACCAGGGGTGGCCGCAACTGGCCGGCCGCTCCCTCGACATCGAGCGGCTCGAGATCACGGCGGTGGCGCTCGGGATCGCGTCGATCGCTGTGGACGACGCGTGGAACTATTCTCAGGAGCGGCGTCAGTTCGGCCGGCGGATCTGTGCTCACCAGGCCGTGCGTCACCTGCTCGTCGACGCGCGCACGCGGCTCGCCGCCTGCCGGCACATGCTGTACCACGCGGCCTGGCTCGCGACCGAGGGCCGCGACTGCAGTGTCGAAAGTTCGATGGCCAAGCTCTTCGTGGCCGAGAACGCGGTCGAGATCGTGCTCGCCTGCCAGCGCGTGCTGGGCGCCTACGGCTGCGCGCGTGACTACGACATGGAGCGCTACGTGCGCGACCTCCTCTGCATGCCGATCGTCGGCGGCTCGTCGCACATGCAGTTGAACAACATCGCCAGCCGGCTCGGATTGCCGGCCAAATGAACGGGCCACCACCCGGCACGCGGCCGGTGGCCGAGCGCCACCGGGTGGACGTCGCTTCGCTGGAGCGCTGGCTACGGCTCGAGGTGGCGCCGCACACCGGACCGATCAGCCTGCGGCAGTTCGAGGGCGGGCAGTCGAATCCGACCTACCTGGTCGAGTCATCGTCCGGCCGCTACGTGCTGCGCAAGCGCCCGCCGGGCACGCTGCTGCCCACGGCGCACCAGATTGACCGCGAGTTTCGCGTGCTCGCCGCGCTCGCCGACAGCGGTGTTCCGGTGCCGCGTGTGCGCGGCTACTGCGCGGACGACGCGGTCATCGGCACGGCGTTCTACGTCATGGACTACCAGCCGGGACGGATCTTCACCGACCCGAGGCTTCCCGGCCTCACGCCGGCCGAGCGCTCCGCAATCTACGACTCGATGAACTCGGTCCTCGCGCGCCTGCACGGCGTCGACTGGCGCGCCCGCGGACTCGCGGACTTCGGGCGCCCGGAGGGGTACCTCGCACGGCAGCTCGCCCTGTGGAGCCGACAGTACGACGCGGCACGCATCGAGGACACGCCCACGCTGGACGCCCTGCGTGACTGGCTCCGCGCACAGTCGCTGCCCGCGGAGACGACTGCCCTGGTCCACGGGGACTTCCGCATCGGCAACCTCATCATCCACGAGCACGAGCCGCGCGTCGTGGCCGTGCTCGACTGGGAACTCGCCACGCTGGGTCACCCGCTGGCCGACCTCGCCTACAACTGCATGACCTATCACCTGCCGGCGGGCGATGCCGTGGCGGCCGGCTTCGTCGGCGCGGACTTCGAAGGGCTCGGCCTGCCGACGCAGCAACAGTACGTCGCAGCGTACGCACGGCGCGCCGGGCTCGAGACGCTGCCTGACATGCGCTTCTTCATGGCGTTCAGCCTGTTCCGCGTCGCCGCGATCCAGCTCGGCGTCTACGCGCGGGCCCTGCAGGGCAATGCGTCCTCGCCGACGGCCCGGCTGTTCGGAGAGAGCTATCGTCGCGTGGCCGAGGCGGGCTGGTCCGTCGTCTGCGGCGAGCCTTGGAGCACCCTGTCGATGACGTCGTCCGCGCCATGACTGATGCGCCGGCTGCGTCGTCTCACTGAAGGGTCATCCAGCGGCCGACCCGTGTGCGGCGTTCGGCCGCCATGCCCATCTCCTGCCTCGCGACCGTGCGCAGATGCACCTCATCCGGTCCGTCGGCGATGCGCAGCACGCGCCCCCAGGTCCAGAGATTCGCGAGCGGCGTGTCGTTGCTCAGGCCCATTGCCCCGAAGACCTGCATGGCCCGGTCGCACACCGTCGTGTGCACCCGCGGCACCAGCGCCTTGATCATCGCCACCTCGCGCGCCGCGGCCCGGGTGCCGTGCCGATCGATCAGCCAGGCTGCCTTGAGTACCAGCAGGCGAGCCTGGTCGATCTCGATGCGCGAGCGGGCGATCCATTCGGCCACCGTGCCGTGCTGGTGCAGATAGCGGCCGAACGCCTGTCGCTCGGCGGCACGGGCGCACATGAGTTCGAGAGCGAGCTCGGCCTGCCCGATGGAACGCATGCAGTGGTGGATGCGCCCGGGACCGAGGCGGGCCTGTGCAATCGCGAAACCCGCGCCCTCCTCCTTGACGATGTTGGTCGCCGGCACGCGAACGTTGCGGAAGAGGATTTCGCAGTGGCCTTCCGGCGAATGATGATTCATGACCGGAACGTTTCGCACGACCTGGACGCCGGGCGCGTCCATCGGCACGAGGATCATGCTGTGCTGGCGGTGCCTCTCGGCAGCGGAGTCTGTGACGCCCATGACGATCGCGACCCGGCAGTGGGGATGCGCCGCGCCAGAGATGAACCACTTGCGGCCATTCACGACATAGTCGCCACCCTCGCGCCGGATCGAGGTGCGGATGTTGGTCGCATCCGAAGACGCCACGTCGGGCTCGGTCATCGCGAAGCACGAGCGGATCTCGCCGTTCAGCAACGGCAGCAGCCACTCCTGGCGCTGCTGCGGGGTGGCGAAGAGGTGCAGGATCTCCATGTTGCCGGTGTCGGGCGCGCTGCAATTGAACACTTCCGACGCCCAGAGCACGCGCCCCATGATCTCGGCGAGCGGAGCGTACTCGAGGTTCGTGAGCCGCGTGCCGGGCTCGTCGTCACGCAGGCCCGGCAGGAACAGGTTCCAGAGGCCTTCGGACCGCGCCAGCGCCTTGAGTTGCTCCATGCACGGCGGGTGCGGATTGCCGGCGGCCACGTCGCGCTGCCATTCCGGCACTGCCGGCAGCACGCGATCCTCGATGAAGTCGCTCACGGCGACCCGTAGCTGATCGACCTTCGCGGAATATCCGAAATCCATGCTCCGTCTCCACGCCCGGGGACCTGCCCGGACTTGCGTTGCGCAACTATAATTCGTTCATCCGGCATGCTGGAGCCGAAGTGGCCACACACAGGAAGAGTCCGACCGCGTCGCGCACGGTACCGGCGAACTCCGTCTCGAGGGCGCTTGCCGTCGTCGGGGACCGCTGGTCGCTGCTGATCCTCGCAGCGGCGTTCCAGGGCGCGAGGCGCTACGATGACTGGCGGCGCGGGATCGGCATCGCCACCAACGTGCTCGCCGAGCGGCTCGAACGGCTGGTCGAGCACGGCCTTCTCACGCGGACGGCGATCGAGCCGGGCGCACGACGTTTCGAGTACCGGCTGACGCGCATGGGCGAGGCTGTCTATCCGACCGCCCTCATGTTCTGGAGGTTCGATCGGCGCTGGTCGCGTCGCCGGCGTCTGCAGCCAGGCTCGCTCGTGCACGAGCGTTGCGCGGCGACGATGATGCCGACGCTCGTGTGCTCGGCCTGCCGGCGGCCGCTGCACGCGCGGGAGGTGCGATTCACACCCGGCCCGGGCGCGGGTCGAGACAGGATGCCGCCACCGAAGCTGTCGCGGCGCTCGATCATTCGGCTCGACGACGGGGCTGAACTCGAGCTCCTGGTCGGCGACTCGATCGATTACTTCGGCGATCGCTGGACGCAGCAGGTGCTCGCGGCCTTTTTCCTCGGCGCGCACCGGTTCGAGGAGATCCGCGCCCAGACGCGGATCTCGACCAACCTGCTGGCGGATCGGCTGCGACTGCTGGTCGAACACGGACTCCTCGAGCATCGCACCAGTCGTTCGCAGCCGCCACACGCCGAGTACGGGCTCACGCTCAAGGGCATGGACATCTACCCGATCATCCTCACATTGATGGACTGGGGCGATCGCTGGCTCGCAACGCGCGCTGGCCCACCGCTCGTGCTGCATCACGTGCCCTGCGGACATCGGCTCGAGCCCGCCGTGGTGTGCGACTGCTGCGGCGACCGGCTCGACCCGCACGAGGTGCTTTTCCGCCGCGGCACGGCCGCGGTCAGGCGGGCTCCTTCACCGTGATTCCGCCGTCGACCACCAGCGTCTGGCCGGTCAGGTAGGCGGCGGCCCGCGACGCGAGGAACACGGCCACTCCTGCGATGTCGTCCGGTTGGCCGATGCGCCGCGCCGGCGTCTCCCCCTCCACCGCTCGCAGCAGCTGCTCGTTCTCCCAGAGCGCGCGCGAGAAGTCCGTCTTGATCAGTCCAGGAGCAATGCCGTTCGCGCGGATGCCCCGCGGGCCCCACTCGACCGCCAGGTTCCGAACCAGAGCATAGTCCGCCGCCTTCGACATGCCGTATACACCGAGTGTCGCACTGCCCTGGTTGGCGCCGATGCTCGAGACGATCGTGATCGAGCCGCCGCCCAGCTCCGCCATGAGCGATGCCGCCCGGTTGCAGAGCCAGAAATTGCTGCGCACGTTGGTGTTCATGATGCGCTCGTACGCCTCGTCCGGCATGCTCGCCATCGGCCCGAAGTACGGGTTCACCGCGGCGTTGCACACCAGGATGTCGAGGCGGCCCCATTGCGTGACGGCGGCATCGACGAGACCCTCGAGCTGGGCGCGCTCCGCCACGTTGCAGGGCACGGCGATCGCCTCGCCACCGGCACCGCGAATCGAGTCCACCACGGCCTCGCATGCCGCGGGCTTGCGGCTCGAGACGACCACGCGGGCGCCGGCCCGCGCCATGGCTTCGGCGATCGCGCGGCCGATGCCGCGGCTGGAGCCGGTGATGACCGCCACCTGTCCCGTCAGGTCGAACATGGAAGCCTCGCACCCGGCGCTGGTAACGGCCGGCCAGGCGAGACGCTAGCATTGTTACTTGCGTTATACAAGTATCATGTCCGCCGCGCGCGGGGCCCGGTGTCGCAGGCCCGCGTCAATCGCCCGGTGTCGACCAGTCGTCGCGAAATGGAGTCGCCAACGGCCGCGTCATCACTCCGGGCGGCGCGGCGCACACCAATGGAATGGCGTTGATGACGGCACCCGCCAGTGCGATCTGCTCCGGGGACGTCGGCGTGGTGTCGTCCGCCCGCTTCTCGAACTCGACGGACATGCGAACGCCCGGCTGTCCGCGCACGTGGATGCGCCACAGCGGCGGCTCCGGTTCGTCGAGGTGCGTCGTCTCCATGTACCAGTGAATCGACATGGTGAGTCGCGGGGTGCCGTGCACGATGCCGTGCCAGCGCCAGTGGAAGTGGCTCACGCGGCCGCGCGGGATGGTGCCCGCGGCGACCCGCAAGTCGGTCGTCGCCACGTGCACGCAGTGGCCGGTCTCGACGCGCTCGAGTTGCATGCCGAGGTGGTGGGCCATCGCGGAGAGCACCTCCTCGTACATGCCGTTCAACGATCGTGCCGGTCCGTAGTCGGGCCGGTTCGGATCGATGGACGCAGGGTCGGCGCCGAATCCGAGCACGTCGAAGACGTAGGCCGGATTGCGCACCGGCACGCAGGACGCGCACTCGACGACTTCGATGCTGTCGATCGCGGTGCACACTCCGGACGCGACCACGGCGAGTTGCTCGCCCGCAAAGCCCGGGTTGAGTCCGGCGCCCATCACGCTCGACCGGCCCCTGGCACAGGCGTCCTGCAGTGCTTCGTAGCGCGCGCCCCGCCAGTGCAGGGGGTGCGAGTAGCCATTGATGCTGATGACGTTCTTGCCGGACTCGAGCAGTGGAATGATGTCGTCGTCATGCGCGCCGTAGGGCGGAACGATCCTCCCCGCGTGCACGACGACGTCGGCCTCGAGATCGAGGATGCGCCGGATCTCGTTCGTCGCGAAGATGCCCGTCGCGGGGCGACCCGCCAGGTCGCCTGCGTCACGTCCCGCCTTGTCGGCGCCGTAGACGTACACGCCAGCGAGGTCCATCGCCGGATGGTCGATGATCGCGCGCAGGCAGTTTCTGCCCATGCCTCCCGTCGCCCATTGCACGACACGATATCTGCGCACTGCGGATCCCCTCCCCCCGGGCGCGTCAGGCCGCCCGGCCAGCCGGCGCCCGGAACTGGGTGATGCGGAAGCGCGAGGCCACGAAGGCAAGGTCCGTCGGCGTCGCGTTGCCCGTGGGGTTGAGGCCCGTCACGTGGTAGTCGCTGGCGGCCGCGGCGAAATTGAGCGGCATCGGCCCGGTGAGATTCCAGGTGAGCTGCGCACCCGACGCCGAGAACGCGTCCACGGACCGCTCGACGTACCCGACATCCGTCGAGTACACGAAGAGCGTGATGGCCCGGGCGAAGGCGTCGCCGAACTCGACCGCGTCGATCCGGCCGCCATCGTCGCGACGCTCATCCAGCCGTCGGCGCCATAGACCAGCAGCCCCTCCGCGCCCGGCCCGAGCGGCTCCGAGACTCCGCCGTCCTCGTAGGTGATGTACCAGCGCGCGAGCGGCCAGCTGCCGACCAGGCGTCGTGGATCGAGCGGCGTCATCTGGCCTCCGGCAGTTACTTGCACTATCGTACTGGGATGCGCCATGAGACTATCACAGCGCCGCCACCGTGCATCGTCGCACGGTTCGTGCCCGGAGAGCGAACAGATGCGCAAGTACACCGATCTCAGTTCCGTCGATCCCGTCGACCGCCCGACCTGGGTGGACGGCGTCGACAACCCGTACCTGCACGGACCGTACACTCCGGTGGTTTCCGAGGTCACGGCGGTTGACCTCGAGTGCTCGTTCGGCGAGGTGCCGGAGGACCTGTTCGGCGCCTACATGCGCCAGGGACCGAATCCGGTGTTCAAGCCCCCCGGCCTCTACCACTGGTTCGACGGCGACGGGATGATCCACGCGCTCTATTTTCGCGACGGGAAGGCGAGCTACATCCGCAAGTGGGTGCAGACCCGCGGGCTGCACGACGACATCGCGCGGGGCGGCTCGGCGGTCCCCGGCATCATGGGGCCCTTCGACGTTTCGTGCGTGACTGGTCGCGAGGATCTCCAGATCAACCCCGATTACTGCAAGGACACGTCGAACACGACGTTGAACCTGCTGAATGGCAGGCTTCTCTCGGCCTGGTACAACTCCGGCCGCGTCTACCGACTCGATCCGCTGACCCTCCACACGCAGTGCGAGGAGGATTTCTGCGGCGGCCTCGACACGTCGCTGAACGCGCACGGCAAGACGGACCCGCGCACCGGCGAGTACGTCAATTACGGCTACGCCGACTTCCAGCCCTGGCTCACGTACTACGTCATCGGCAAGGACGGCAAGGTCCGTCACCGCGAGCGCGTGGACACGCCGGGGCCCCGTCTGCCGCACGACACGACGATCACGCCGAACTACACGGTCCTGCACGACTTCCCGCTGTTCCACGACATGGACCTGCTGCGCAGGACCGGCCACCGGATCGTGGCCTTCCATCGCGACCTCCCCTCGCGCTTCGGCGTGATGCCGCGCTACGGTCGCCAGAACGAAGTCCGCTGGTTCGAGTTCGAGCCAGGCTACGTGCTGCACATGGTCAACGCCTGGGAGGACGGCGACTGGATCGTGATGGACGGCTGCTTCCAGCCCGACCCGACGATCCGCCGCCACCCGGAGGAGCACGGCCCTCTCGCCTCGATGCTGGCTTATCTGCGCTACACCGGCCACCTGCGCCGCTGGCGCATGAACCTGCGCACCGGGGAGAAGAGCGAGCAGCAGCTCGATGACCTCAACGTGGAGTTCTGCCTGCCGGACGCGGAGAAGTACGGCGTCAAGACGCGGTACTCCTATCACCAGCTGATCCCAACCGACCTGCAGACGCTCGCCTTTGAGGGGCTCGTGAAGTACGACCACGAGAACGGCTCGCGCGAGGTGTACCGCTACCCTGCCGGCTGGTTCCCCAGCGAGGCGCCTTTCGCGCAGAGCACGCGGGGCGGCGACGAGGACAATGGCTACGTGATGACTCTCGCGACGAATATCGCCGACTATCGTTCGGAAGCCTGGATCTTCGACGCGAAGCGCATCACGGCCGGGCCGATCACCAAGATCACCCTGCCCTCGAGGGTTCCCGCCGGCTTCCACGCGGCGTGGTTCACCGGCGAGAACCTCTGGGGCGCTCAGGCACGGGCGGCGGCCTGATGTGCGAGTTCTGAGTCGAGGTACCGGACGAGGGTCTGCGCCGTATCGGGGCTCGTCTTCGTTCGCTCGTACATGTGCGCCGGGCGGGCGGCCCGGTCGAACCAGACGAGTTCCTGTTCGGGTTGCGCCGGGCGCGTGCCCGCGAGCCAGAGAGCGGTATCGGCGCCCGACGCCTCGTCGCGCAGGATTGACTTCAGTATCTTGCGGAACCGCGGCATCGAGCGCTTGACGCCATCGGTGTCCGCCCAGCCAGGGTGCATCACGTAGAACGCGATGCCGCGCGCCCCATGCGTCCCGCGCCAGTACTGGTTGAGCACGATCTGCGCCCGCTTGTGAAAGGCGTAGGCGAAGACGCCGTTGTAACGCTGCGGGTCGGTCACGTTCAGCATCGCGACGGTGAGTGGCACGTTGTAACCGCCGCCCGAGGCCACGTTCACGACCGTCGCGCCAGGTTCCCTCAGGAGGTGGTGCCGTAGCAGTCCCTCGGTCAGCTGGTAGTGACTCAGCACGTTGGACACGAACGAGGCCTCGCGTCCCTCCGCCGTGACGATGAGCGCGTCGTTCAGCACGCCGACGTTGTTCACGAGCACGTCGATCCTGCGGCCGGACGTGACGAGGCGTTCGAGCAGGCGTTGGGTGTCGGACTGCAGAGTGAAATCGCAGCACTCCGTGTCGATGCCGCGGATGCCCGCCGCGTCCGCGTCCCTTCGCAGTTGCGCGAGCTTGGCTTCGCTGCGCGCGACGGCGGTCACCGTCGCCCCGGCGCGCGCCGCCGTGAGCGCTGTGTGACGACCGAGGCCGCCGGAGCCACCGGTCACGACCCAGTGCTGGCCGCGGAAGTCGGGCGTGAACCTCGGCCAGCCGAGGCTGCGCCAGCGGTAGCCAATCTGTGTGTAGCTCGCGGTGAATCGGCCGTAGAACGCAACGATCTTCTTGATCTGCTGGAGATTCATGCGCTGTACCTCGCGGACCTGACGAGCCGCTGCCGCAGGGCGGCCGACGGCGCAATGCTAATATCGAACGGTTCAAGACGCCCGGGACCGGCATGCCAACGACAGGAAAGAAGAAGACCTCCACGTCGGACGACCGCGTCGCCCTGATCCGCACGCTGCTTCGCAGCAGCGAGGTGGCGCGGGCGCAGCAGGTGGTCGGCGACCGCTGGTCGTACCTGATCATGCGTGACGCGTTCCTCGGTGTGCGCCGCTTCGAGGACCTGCGGCGCCGCACGGGTGCCTCGCGCGGCACGCTCACCGCGCGCCTGCATGCGCTGGTCGACGCGGGCATCCTCTACCGCAGTCCGTACGGCGATGCCCCGAGCCGCTTCGAGTATCGCCTGACGGAGAAGGGGCTGGCCTTCTATCCGGTCGCCGTCAGCATGTGGCTGTGGGAAAGGCGCTGGGGCGGCGGTCACGCCCTGCCACCCCGGCTGGTGCATGCCGTGTGCGGCGAGTCGCTCGATCCGCGCATGGTCTGCAGCCACTGCGGGCAAACGCTGCGACGCGGCGAGATCGCCTACGGACCGGGCTCCGGCGCCCGCAGATACGTCTCGGCACGGTCCACGACGCGGCGGCGGGAGACGCGGTCGGACGCCGACGACGGCGTGGACACGACCCTTCTCCACTGCATCGACACGGTTGGTGACCGTTGGACGGCGCTCCTGATCGGCGCCCTCTTCTTTGGACTGCATCGCTACGACGACATCAACGCCGCTCTTGGAATCGCGACGAACATCCTCGCCGACCGCCAGCGACGGCTGCTGGCCGCCGGCGTCCTCGAGCAGAAACCCTACCAGGACAATCCGCCCCGTTACGAATACCACCTGACGGAAAAGGGCTGGGACTTCCTCAATTTCACGGTCGCGACGCACGACTGGGGCCGGAAGTGGCTCGCGCCGCCCCACGGGCCGGCGCTCGTGCTGCGTCACCTGCCCTGTGGCCACCGGCTGCGGTCGAAGCTCGTGTGCGGCAGCTGCGACAGTGACGTCGATCCGCGCGACGTGGAGATCCGTGCCAAGAAGACCGGTGCCGCGCGTCACGGGCGCGGCGGCCACGGAAAGAAGCCGCTTGTGCGCCGCACGTAGTCCTCGTAGCCCGGACGCTTCTTGAGCATGCGCCGCTCCAGGAGCTCCTTGCCCATCATGCCGAGGATCGACCAGGTCATGAGCGCGGGCGAGAACACGGTTGGCCAGCCCCACGGGTGCTCGCAGGCGATGAGCCAGAATCCCCACCAGACGCAAACTTCGCCGAAGTAATTCGGGTGCCGGGAATACCGCCACAAGCCGGAGTCGAGCACTCTGCCGGCGCTGGACGGGTCGGCCTTGAATCGGGCGAGCTGCAGGTCCGCGACGCCCTCGAAGACCACGCCTGCGAGCACCAGCGCCGTGCCGACGCCCGCGAGGTATCCGAGTGCCGCGGGCACGGGCGCCGTCTGGGCGACCATGATTGGCGCCAGCAACACGAACACGGTTGCTCCCTGGTAGAGGTTGATGCGCGTGAGGCTGTGCCACGCGAAATTGCCGCCCCGCTCCTCGACGTGCCGCCGAAGGCGCGCATAGCGCGGGTCCTCGCGTCCCCAGTTGCGCCACAGCAGGTACCCCCCGAGTCGGAGGGCCCAGACGCTGGCCAGCACCGCGACGAGCACGCGCCGCGGTTCGGCACCGTGTGCGACGAAGACGCCCAGCACGGCAGCCGCCGCAATGCAGGGCGCAAACCAGATGTCGACGAGGCTCGAGTCGCGCGCCGCCAGGCTCACGCCCCACAGCAGGACGAATGAGCCGAACACCAGCACGGCGTCGGCCAGGGCCAGGCGTATCAGGTCTTGGAGCATGGTCCCTCCGGTGCGGGTGGTACGGTCAGGGCGCGCTGGCGCCACAGCGCGGCGCTGGCCGGTCACTTGCACAATTGCACTTACGGGATCGTATCCTGTACGCTTCCGTCCGACCGATCAAGAGTCCGTCTGACGAGCAGGGGGGCCGAGACCGTGACCGACCACGCCGCCACCGTCCGCGCCTACTACGCTGCCTGGCTCGCCGACGACCTCGACGGCGTCATGCGCCTTTGCACCGAGGACGTCGTCGCCGTCAATGTCCCGATCGGCCCGATCCGCGGCAAGCCCGCCGTGCAGCGCTTCTTCGACAAGTTCGGCCGCGGCATGTCGCAGAAGCGCTACGACGTGCAGCGAATCATCGCTGACGCCGACAGCTGCGTCGTCGAGGGCGTCGAGAACTACGTGAAGGACGGGCGGGCCGTCAGCCTCCCCTACATGTCGACCTTCCTGTTCCGCGACGGCCTGATCTGCGAGTGGCGGGACTATTTCGACCTGCGGACGGTACAGACGCAACTGGGCCTGTCATACGAGGGCTCGCCGGGTGCCCAGGCGGGCTCGAGCGGCTGAACCCGATGTGCGCCACGGAGCACCGGCCGCCGTGGTTCGATCCGGCCGTTCCAGCCCCGGAGAATTGCGTCCTGAAATCCATGCTCGATGCGCGGACCGTGCGGCATCCGGGACGGCGCTTCGCGTTGTTCGAGGACGGCACCGAGTGGACCTATGCCGAGTGCCGCGACGAGGTGCGCTCGGCGGCCGCCGCCCTGCAGAGGCTCGGCGTGCGCAAGGGCGACCGGGTCCTGGCCTGGCTGCCGACCGGTCGCCAGATGGTCCTCACGTGGTTCGCGACCAACTACCTCGGGGCGGTTTTCGTGCCGCTCAACACGGCGTACCGGGGTGACGTCCTCGCGCACGTCGTGAATGCCGCGGGCGCGCGTCTCATGGTGGCGCACCATGCGCTCGTGCCGAGACTCGACGATCTCGTGCTGCCGCAGCTCGAAACCGTCATCGCGGTCGGCGGAGCCGCCACCCCCTCGCGTCCGGCGCTTCGGCTGCTCGACGAGTCGTCCCTGCGCGGCGATGGCGCGACACTCGACGACTCCACGGAGGTACATCACTGGGACATTCAGTCGATCATCTACACATCCGGAACGACTGGCCATTCGAAGGGGGTGCTCTCGCCGTACCTGCAGCTCTACACGACTGCGTGCGTCGTCTACGGCTATCTCCGGGAGGGCGAGACCATTCTGGTCAACCTGCCGATGTTTCACGTCGGCGGAACGAGCGCGGCGTACATCGCCCTCGTCCGCGGAGGCGGCATCTACCTCGTCGACGGGTTCACGACCGACCGCTTCTGGGACCAGGTCCGCACGGGCAACTGCGCCACGACCTCCGGCCTGATCGGCGTGATGGCGGCGTTTCTGGCGCGCGAGCCGGCGCGCCCTGACGACCGCGAGAACCCGTTGCGCTGCATGACGATGTTCCCGGTCAACGACGAGACGGTCGCGTTCGCCCGGCGCTTCGGCTTTGATTACCAGACCGGCTTCAACATGACCGAGGTGTCTGCGCCGCTCGTCACGGACCTGAACACGACCATTTACGGCTCCTGCGGCCGGCCCCGCTCCGGCGTGGATGCGCGCATCGTCGACGAGCACGACCTCGAGGTGCCGCACGGGGCGGCCGGCGAGCTCGTGCTGCGCAGCGATGCGCCCTGGACCATGACGGCTGGCTACAACGGCCAACCCGAGGCGACGGCCGCAGCGTGGCGCAATGGCTGGTTCCACACCGGCGACCTCTTTCGCCAGGACGACTCCGGCGAGTTCTTCTTCGTCGATCGGAAAAAGGACGCGATTCGACGCCGTGGGGAGAACATCTCGTCGTTCGAGGTCGAGAATGCCGTGCGGCAGTACCCGGACGTGGACGAGGCGGTCGCCTTCGGCGTGCTGAGCGACGTCGAGGAGGAGGAAGTGATGGTCGTAGTCACTTCCCGGGCGGGACGACCGGTGGATCCGCAGGCACTGACGGAATACCTGATCCCGCGTCTTCCCCACTTCATGGTGCCGCGCTACGTGCGCATGGTGACCGCGATCCCGAAGACCGAGACCAACAAGGTGCGCAAGGTCGCTTTCCGCGAGCAGGGCGTGACGGCCGACACCTGGGACCGGGAGCGCGCCGGCATTCGCCTGCGTCGCGAGCAGCTGTCGTAGCGGAATTGTCGGAGGCTGTCGCTGTCGAGGCGGCGGCGCCCTGCCGGCGCCGCCGTCCCCGCCCGTTCAGAACTTCCAGGTGAGATCCAGTCCGAAGGTGAGCGGCGCACCGAACTGCGACACCTCCTCACCGAAGAAGGGGATGATGTTCGTGCGGTAGAGGGTGTCGGTCAGGTTCTTGCCCCAGACCGCCAGGGTCCACGGCTGGTCGTCCGGAGCGAGCGCGACCCGGGCGTCCAGCAAGCCGTACGAGCCTTCCCGCGCGACGTTGTCGGTCGCCCAGTACATGTCGCTCTGCCACGTGTACGACAGCCTCATCTTCAGCGCATTGCCCCAGTTCGCGATCGGCATCTGGTAGTCGATCATGCCCGCAAACTGGGTCGTCGGCGTGCGCTGCAGCCGGTTGCCGGAGCTGTCCAGGTTCTTGCCGGTCGTCGGATCGATGGCGGACTCGAGGAAGTCCTTGTACTCCGGGTCGACGTACGAGCCCGACAGCGAGACCAGCAGGTCGTCGATCACGCGCCAGGTGAACTCGCCCTCGAGACCCCATATGTCGGCGCTGGCGGCGTTGTCCGTCAGATTGCACAGGCAGGCGGCGTTCGTCTGCGTGACCTGGAGGTCGGTGTAGTCCATGTAGAACACATCCGCATTGAAACGGATGCGCCGGTCGAGCAGCGTCGTCTTGACCCCGAGCTCGTAGTTCGTGGCCTCCTCCGGGTCGAACGGCGTCGTCGCCTGGGCCGGATTCGCCGGGGTGTCGTCGAAGCCGCCGCCCTTGAACCCCTCGGAGTACGTCAGGTAGGTGAAGACGTCTTCGTTGATCTTCCAGTCGAGCGTCACCTGCGGCGTCACCTTCGTCCACTTCTCGTCGTAGTGGGCCGTGAAGCCCTCGCCTTCCCCGTAGGTCCACTTGTTCGGCGCGGCGCAGGTCGCCGGTGTGGGCGACACCACCGTCCCGTCGGGCCGCCGGCACAACGACTCGATCGTGACGTTGGCGCGCGGGTCGTTCGGGCTGAAACGATCGCCGGACTCGGCAACGAGCGCCGTGACCGTGCCCTTCTTCTCGTCCGAGGTCCAGCGGACGCCGGCGCTCAGTTTCACGCTGTCGGTGAACCTGAAGCCCACCTGACCGAAGAACGCGTAATTGATCATCTCACCGTCGTTGTGCCACTGGCTCTGGCCGCTCAGCGTCGACAGCGGGTTGTTGCCGCCCGGGAAGATCGTGCCGAGGAAGTTCTCGCCGACGAACCGGTCGGTCTTGTCGCCATTGTCCTGCTTGTAGAACGCGCCGGCGATCCAGTCCCAGCGCGATCCCGTGTCCCGGGAGGTGAGGCGGAACTCCTGGCTGAAGCTGTCGCCCTCCCAGTCTTCGTTCACCGGCTGCGAGAACAGGAACAGGCCGTTGTTCGAGGAGGCGGGGCGTGGCCCATACTTCGCGTCGATCCAGGCCCGGTAGGCCGCCCACTGCTGCGTGTTCCAGTCGAGGGCCTCCGGCCCGGCGCCGGTCTGGTCATACAGCTGCTTGGTATCGACCTGGCGGTAGCCCGTGAGCGAATTGAAGTCGAACGCATCGTTCGTCTTCTGGATATCGAGCGTCAGGCCCCAGCCCTCGCGATCCAGGAACTGCTGGGTCTGCGTGGTCGTGCCCGCGAAATTGACGCTGCTCGCCACGTTCTTCCAGGGATCGTTGATGCCGAGGTACTCGCGGAGGTTGCTCCAGGGCCTCGAGCAGTTGCTTCGCAGGTAGGTCTGCTCGCAGTTCTTGATGCCGCCTTTCACGGCCACCACATTGAGGCCGTTGCTGCTGTCGTCGCTGTAGTCGAGGATGCCGCGCACTCTCCAGCCGCTCTCCGGAGACTCGAACTGCAGTTGTCCGCGCGCCTGCATGGACGAAAGGTCCTGAGTCTCGCGATCGTGGAGGATGTCTTCGGCGTACCCGTCGTGCGACCGGTACTGGAGCGAGAAGCGCCCGGCGACGGTGTCCGAAAGCCCGCCGTTGACGAAGCCCGAGATGAGCTGGGAGTCGTAGTTGCCGTAGGACAAGGTCAATTCCGCGGCGTTCTCCTGCGATGGCGCATTGGTGATCACGCTGATCGCGCCGCCCACGACGTTCTTGCCGAGCAGCACGCCCTGCGGGCCACGGATGACCTCCACCCGTTCGAGGTCGTAGAAATCGAAGTTGTAGTCGCCGGTGCGGCCGACGTAGACGCCGTCGACGAAGGTGCCCACTGACGGATCGGAGGTCGGTGAGTCGAGGCGCGTGTTGGTGATGCCGCGGATGTTCAGTTCGGCGTCCAGCGGCGAGCCGGCGGTGAAGGAGAACGATGGCGCGCTGTCAGCCAGCTCGGAGACCGAGAAGATCTTGTCTTCGGCTATTTGCTGCCCGCCGAACGCCGTGATCGCGATCGGAGTCGTCTGCAGCGCGCTCTCGCGCCGCTGCGCCGTCACGACGACCTCCTCGAGTCCCTGCTGTGCCCAGGCCGGTGCCGCTGCCGCGATGGAGAGCGCGGCGGTCACGGCGCAGGCGACGGGCGAAACCGGGCGAACGACGGTGGTTGCTGGTACGAGTCGCATCGAGTGAGTCCCCCTATCGGCGAGCCATACTGGTGGCGAGCAGCCGCCTGTCGGGGCGGCAGTCACTTGCTTAAACAGACTTGCAGAAGCTACCGCGCCCTGACGACGCCCGCAAGTGGAGATTGAAAGAGTGTTGCGACTCAGCGACACCCTGCTACGGCTTCGCCGCGGAGAGGTGGGCCAGGAAGTCGGCATAGGAATTCAGCCCGTCCGCGAACTCCCGGCAGGCGCCTGGCACCCGCAGTCGCGGTTCCAGGCGTCGCTCCAGCGCATCACCGTCCGGGTGCGACGGCACGGGCAGCCAGTCCTCGAGTTCCACCGTTGTCGCGCGCCGCGCCCAGCCCGCTCCGACGACGAATGTCTGGCCATTCACCCGCGACCGTTCGCTCACCAGCCTGGAGACCAGCGGAGCCACACTTTCCGGGGACAGTGCCTCCCGCTGGCCCGGGTCCGTCACATACGGCTCGGTCATCCGTGTGGCGGCGTAGGGCGCTATTGCGTTGCAATAAACGTCCCGGCTCGCGCCTTCGGCGGCCAGCGAACGCATCAGCCCGATCAGCGCGGCCTTGGAGGCGGCGTAGGCGGACAGTCCGTGCAGTCCGTGCAGGCCAGCAGAGGAGCTGGACACCAGCACGCGGCCGTGGCCGGCCGCCCGCATGTGGCGCCATGCCGCGTGCGTCACGAGCAGCGTGCCCAGGAAGTTCACGTCGAAGACCGCGCGGAACTCGTCCAGGTCGATCGCATGGAAGGCCGCGTGTTGCTCGATCCCCGCGTTGTTCACGAGCACGTCGAGCCGCCCCCAGGTCTCGAGCGCCTGCGCCACCATGCGCCCGCCGCTACCGTCGGCACGGACGTCTTCGTGGTTGGCGAGCGCCGTGCCGCCCTTGGCGCGTATTTCGTCGACGACGCGGTCCGCGCTCCCCCGGCCGGCGGCATCAATCTCGCGGCGGCGATTGTTCACGAGGACGCGCAGCCCGTCCGCGGCGAGGCGCAATGCGTAGGCGCGGCCGAGACCCGTGCCGGCCCCGGTGACGATGGCGACGCGCGCCGCCGAGGGGGATTCGGACTTGACCATCGGACGGGTTCCTTTCAGTCTTATTGAGCAAGTCAAAATCATGCACCATCAGGCGGGAGAAGCCCACATGGCGAACGGCACGGGCGCCGACGACGCACGCGGACGAATTGAGCGGATGCTCGCCAAGGACGAGATCCGTGAGGTGCTCGCACGGTACGCGCGCGGCGTCGACCGCGGAGACGCGGACCTGCTCAAGTCCTGCTACCACCTGGACGCCATCGAGGAGCACGGCGGCAACTACACGGGCAACGCGCACGCCTACGTGGACGGAGCCGTGCCGCGCATCCGCCAGATGGGTCCGATGCAGCACCTGCTCGGCTCGAGCCACATCGAGTTCGACGGCGACGTGGCCTGGGTCGAGACATACGTGTGGACGTTCGTACGCTTCGTGCGTGACGGGCAGAACGTCGACACTTTCACCGCCGGCCGGGTCTTCGACCGCTTCGAGCGCCGCACAGGCCAGTGGAAGATCGCGCGGCGCCGCACGATATTCGACTGGAATCGTGACACGCCATCGTCTGAAGGCTGGTGTCTCGGCATGTTCGAGCCCGGGCGGCCCGGCATGAACCTCGGCCAGAAGGGCCAGGGTGACCTGTCCTACGACCGGTCCTGATTCTGCCGCGGCCACAGTCGATGCCAGGCAACCGGGCGCCATTTCGCGCAACCCACTTCCCGCCGGCCGACATGCGGGTCGAACGCCGCGGCGACGGCACGCTCGTCGTCGAGCCCGTCGCGGAACTCGAGGCGTTCGTGCCGAACCTCCCCGCACAACTGACCGACTGGGCGGCACGCGACCCCGAGCGTCCGTGCATCGCGGAACGCGCGGGGCCGGGTGGCCCTTGGGTGACCCATACGTTCGGCGGCTTCAAGCGCGCCGCGGACGCCGTCACCCAGTGGCTTTTCGCCCAAGGCATTCCTCGCGGCCGGTCGGTCCTGATCCTGTCCGGCAACTCGGTCGCGCACGCCGCAGTCAAGTTCGGCGGCATGGCGGCCGGCACGCCCGTCTGCCCGGTCAGCACCAACTACTCGTTGATGCCCGGAGACTTCGGACGCCTGCGCCACGTCGTCGCGCTCGTGCGGCCAGGAGTCGTCTTTGCGGAGCACAGCGTCGCCTTCAGGCGTGCGCTCGAGACCGTCGACTTCGGGGACGCCATAGTGGTTACGACGGATCCGTCCGTGCTGTCGCGACCGGCGGTGGCCTGGACCGACGTACTGGCGACGCCGGTGACTCCGGCCGTGGCGGAATCGGTTGACCGGCTCGACCCGGACGCTCACTCGCTCTACATGCTGACTTCCGGCTCGACCAGCATGCCGAAGGCCGTGATCCAGACGCAGCGCATGGTGACGGCGAACGTCGCGCAGGCGCGGCAGGTACTCGCGGACACCGCGGGCTGGTCGGAAGCAATGCTCGACTGGCTGCCCTGGAGTCACGTCTCCGGCGCCTGCAACCAGTTCGCCACGCTCTGCAGCGGCGGCACGTTCTACATCGACGCGGGACGTCCGCTGCCCGGCCTGTTCGAGGAATCGCTGCGCAACATCCGCGAGATGCCGCCCAGCTTCTACATCAACGTGCCCTTCGGCTACGCGATGCTCGTCGAGGCTCTCGAGGCCGACCCGGACCTCGGCGTGCGATTCTTCAGCAGGCTACGGCTCGCGCTCTATGGCGGGGCCGGTCTCCCGCAGGCACTGTATGACCGGTTCCAGCGCCTCGCGGTCGAAGCGGTCGGCGAGCGGATCTTCTTCACGACTGGCTACGGAGCGACCGAGACGGCTTCGGGATGCATGTCGATCTACTTTCCCACTGAGGAAGTCGGCATCGGCCTGCCGATGCCCGGCATGTCGCTCAAGCTCGTGCCGCACGGGCCGCGCTTCGAGGTCCGCATCCGAGGGCAGATCGTCACGCCCGGTTACCTCGGCCAGCCCGGGCCGGATGGCGGGATCTTCGACGAGGAGGGTTACTACCGGACTGGCGATACGGCGCAGCTCCACGACCCGGAGGACATCGGCAAGGGCCTCAAGTTCGCGGGGCGCCTCGCAGAGGACTTCAAGCTCGCCACCGGAACCTGGGTCCACGCGGGCCGGCTGCGCACGGAGGTGCTCGAGGCCACCGCGCCGCTGCTCGACGACGTCGTGGTATGCGGCGAGAACCGACCCTATCTCGGCCTCCTCGCCTGGCCGCAGGCAGACCCGGGGCCGGAGTTCGTCGCGGAGCTCGCGGTGCGCCTTGCTGCGTTCAACGCCGGGCGCGGGCTCGGCGAGCGCATCGCGCGACTCGCGCTGCTCATCGAGCCGCCGTCAGCGGACCAGCACGAGGTCTCGGACAAGGGAACCATCAACCAGCGCGTCGTACTGCAGCGGCGCGCAGCGGACGTCGCACGGATCTATGCTGAGCCGCAGGACCCCGGCGTGGTCCTGCCGTCGGCCCGAAGCGCGCGCTCCGAGTCAACGCCATAGGGGAGCAAGCATGGACATCAACGGATGCGTCGGCCTCGTGACGGGCGCCAATCGCGGCCTCGGCGAGGCTTTCGTGCGGGAACTGCTCAAGGCCGGAGCGCGCAAGGTCTACGCGGGCAGCCGGGAGGCCGCCGCGGCCGCGCACCTCGTCGAGGAGGCTCCGGGCCGCTGCGTCGCCATCGAGCTCGACGTCACGGACCCCGCCGAAGTCACGGCGGCCGCAGGACAGTGTGACGACGTCTCTCTGCTGGTGAACAATGCCGGGCTGTTCGCGAATCGGCTTCTCATCGGCTCGCCCGACCTGGGCGCGGCGCGGCAAGAGATGGAAGTGAACTATTTCGGCACCCTTTCGATGTGCCGTGCCTTCGCGCCGGTACTTGCCCGGAACGGGGGGGGAGCGATCGTCAACGTGCTCTCCGCGGCCGCGATCGTCAGTGTGCCGAACATGGGAGGCTATGGCCCGGCGAAGGCGGCGACGCGCAGCCTCTCGGGCGCGGTTCGCGCCGAACTCGCCGGTCAGGGCACGCTGGTCACGGCCCTCATCGTGGGCTCGGTCGACACGCGCATGGCGTCGCACGTGCAGGGTGCAAAGGAGCGACCCGAGGATATCGCAAGGGCCGGCCTGAAGGCGGTCGAACGCAGCATCGAGGAAATGGACACCGACCGCATGGCCGTGGAGGTCCGCGCGTCGCTGCAACTCGACCCGAAGGGACTCGAGAAGCGCATGGCCCGCATGCTGTACGCCCAGGTGATCCGCACCGGGCGCTGAGCGGGGGGCCTGCGCGCCTAGAACAGCGCCGCGCGATTCACGAGCGGCTCGAGGTACGCGGGCAGGGCCTCGCCGGCCTTGAGGCGATCGAACAGCGCGCGATCGAAGTAGTCGCGCCATTCGGTGATCCGCCCGGCGCGGAACACGAAGATACCAGCGTACGGCAGCACGAGTCGGCGCCGGTCGGCCACGGCGACGTAGTCGTCGACGCCTTCCACGTGCAGGCTGTCTCCGTCGGGCGCCGCGGAGAAGATGCGCCAGCGGATGTCATCCATCTGCGCCGTGAGCTTCGTCGCGAACTCGCGCATCGCCGCCTTGCCGATGATCGGCGGACTGCCGACGTGCGAGTGCCACACAATGTCGTCGTCGACGTACGACAGCATGCCGTCGAGGTCTTTACGGCGCCAGGACGTGATGACGCCGCGCACGACTTCGAGGCCGCCGGGTGCGGTCAGTGCTGCTGCTGCGCCTTCCGAGTGGCCGGTGGCGGCGGCCGCGACGGCGGACGCCTGCAGGAAGTGTCGACGGTTCATGGCGGTCTCCTCGTGGCTTGTGCTATTGGACCATAGCCTGCGACCGTCGTGGAAGCAGTTCGGCGCTCCGTTGCCGGGGCGCGGTGCCTTACCTATACTCGAGCCGGATCAGACGATGGGGGACCCGGGCGTGCGCACGACGAGCGACGCACTCATTCGCGAGTACAGGCGCAACGGCGGGTGGTCTGACACACGCATCACCGACCTGTTCGACGCGGCCGTTCGTGCGGCGCCCGACCAACTCGCCCTGCTCGATCCGCCGAACCGACCCGCTCTGCTAGGTGACGGCCCGCGCCGGCTGAGCTTCGCGCAGGTCGCCGCACTGGCCGACGGGTATGCGTTGCGTCTCATCGAACTCGGCCTCGGCCGTGACGACATTCTGGTCACGCAGTTGCCCAACGTCGTCGAGTACGCGGCACTTTATCTCGCGGCCATGCGTATCGGCGTCGTCGTGAGTCCGGTGCCGATGCAGTTCCGCCGTCACGAGTTGGAGCAGATCGTCGACCTGACCGGCGCGCGTGCGCTGCTCACGGTGCGCGAGCTGAAGGGAGCGCCCTACGCCGCGACCGCGGTGGAACTCGCGGCGAGTCGGCCGGTGCAGGCGTGGTGCCTGGGCGGGGAAGAAGTTCCGGGCACCACGGCGTTCACTCCGGCCGCGCTCACCGGTGAGGCGGGCGACCGGCTGCGCTCGCACGTTGCGGCGTACCCGGTGGACGCGGACGACATCGCGACGATCTGCTGGACCTCCGGGACCGAGGGCATGCCGAAAGGCGTGCCTCGCTCGCACAACCACTGGGTGGCGATCAGCCATGGGCATTTCCGCGGCGCGGGAATCCAGCGCGGCGAGCGGCTCCTGAATCCGTTTCCGCTCATCAACATGGCCGCCATCGGCGGCTGTTTCATGAGCTGGCTGCATTCGGCGGGCACGCTCGTGCTGCACCACCCGCTCGACATAGCCGTGTACCTGCGGCAGATCGCCGAAGAACGCCCGCAGTACGCGATCGCACCGCCAGCGGTACTCAACATGCTGCTGAAGGACGAGGAGACGCTGGCGGCCGTCGACGTCTCCTGCCTGCGCTGCATCGGCTCGGGCTCGGCGCCGCTCGACCCGGAGATGATCGCCGGCTATCGCGACCGCTTCGGCATCGAGATCGTGAACATCTTCGGCTCGAACGAGGGCATTTCGCTGCTCAGCAACGCGGACAATGCCCCCGACCCGATGCTCCGCGCGCGCCTGTTCCCGCGCTGGGGACGCGAAGACGTGCAGTGGGACCCCCCTTCGCCCGTGCAGATTCGCACGCGCATCGTCGACCCGGAATCGGGTGCCGAGGTCCTCGAGCGGGGCCGGCCGGGCGAGATGCAGATCACCGGGCCGTCGGTCTTCGACGGCTATTTCCGCGCGCCGCTGATCACGGCGGAGTCGTTCACGGCCGACGGCTGGTTCCGTACGGGCGACCTGTTCGAGCTCGCGGGAGACGGCGATCCGCCAGCGTTCTACCGCTTCGTGGGCCGGCTGAAGCAGATCATCGTGCGCGGCGGCATGAAGATCGCGCCGGAGGAACTCGACTCGGTGCTTTCGCACATGCCGGAAGTCCTCGAGGGTGCGGTTGCGGCCTATCGGGACGCCATCATGGGAGAACGCATTTGCGCCCTCGTGGTGCCGCGGCCGGGCGCGCGGCCGACGCTCGACGACGTGCGCGCTCACTTCACACAGGCCGGGCTCGCGACGTTCAAGCAACCGGAGCGGCTGATGCTGGTGGACCAGCTCCCGCGCAACAGCGTCGGCAAGGTGGTGCGGGGCGACCTGATGCGCATGGCGTCAGCGCCGCCCGCCGGCTCCTGACCGTCCGACCGGCATGGCCCGCGCGTTCGCCTTCGTCCCGCCCCGGGACCCGCAGCCGATCGGCGCGCTGCTCGACCTGCAGGCCAGGCGCGACCCCGGGCGTGCGGCGCTCTCCTTCCGATCGACGACGCTGTCGCGCGAGGAACTTGACGCGCGCGCCCTGGCCCGGGCCAGGGCGCTGGCCGCAGCTGGCGTCCAGCAGGGTGACTTCGTCGCGCTCGCACTGCCAAACGGGCCGGCCATCATCGAGCTGGCGTTCGGCTGCTGGATGCTCGGCGCGACGCCCGCGCCGCTTCCGCACCGGTTGCCGCGCCCGGAGTTACAGGCGCTGGTCGACGTGCTTCGCCCGCGACTGCTCGTCGGCGACTCGAGCCTCTCCGGCGTCACGGTCGTGGACGATCAACTTCTGGTCGCCAGCGCCGCCGGTGACGCGAGGCGGCCGGTCCGCGTCGCATTGCACGTCAAGGCGATCGCGAGCGGCGGCAGCACCGGGCGGCCGAAGATCATCGTCGATCACGCGCGCTCGCTGCTCGACCCGGACGCGCCGTCGGTCGGCATGCAGGCCGGGGACACAGTACTGATCCCCGGTCCCATGTATCACTCGGCGCCGTTCGGACTCGCCTACCAGGCGCTCTGCTGGGGTTGCCACGTAGTGCTGATGTCGCGCTTCGACGCCGCTGAGACGCTACGGCTCGTCGAATGCCATCGCGCGCATTGGCTTTACCAGGTTCCGACGATGATGCATCGCATCTGGCGCCTCGACGGCGGGCGCGCGCGCTACGATCTATCCTCGCTCGAGATCGTCTGCCACATCGCGGCGGCCTGCCCGCCATGGCTCAAGGAGCGCTGGATCGAGTGGCTCGGCCCGGACCGCATCTGGGAGGTCTACTCCGGGACCGAGGCCATCGGCGCAACGGCCATCGGCGGGCGCGAGTGGCTCGAGCGGCGGGGCTCGGTGGGACGCATCACCCCGGGCTCGGGCGTTCGCATCCTCGACGAGTCCGGCGACGACGTGCCACCGGGGCAGGTCGGGGAAATTTACTTTCGCCCCGCCGGCGGTCCCGGTTCGACCTACCACTATCTCGGCGCCGAGCCGCGCTTGCGCGGGGAGTGGGAGACGTTCGGAGACCTCGGGCGCATCGACGCCGACGGATACCTGTACATCGCTGACCGCCGCACCGACCTCATCATCAGCGGCGGCGCCAACATCTATCCGGCCGAGGTCGAGGCCGCGATTGACGCGTTCCCGGGCGTGCTGGCGAGCGTGGTCATCGGCTTGCCGGACATCGACCTCGGGCAGCGTGTGCACGCGATCGTGGAAACGCGCGACGACGGGTACCGCCTAGACCTCGACGCGTTGCGCGCATTCCTGGCGGACCGCCTCGCCCCCTGCAAGCGGCCGCGCAGCATCGAGGTCACCACGCAGCACCTGCGCGACGACTCCGGCAAGGTCCGTCGCGGCGCCCTGCGCGACGAGCGTGTCAGCGGCTGACGGCGGACTCCGCCTCGGCTGCCGCGAGTTCGAGGAAGCGCATTCCGGGACCACCGGGATCCTCGCAGTGGATCGCGCCGTCGAGGCGGGCTATCTCGACGAAGCGGGCGGCGACTGCCTCCGGCGTGCGCTCGCCTGCGCCTAGGTACACGCCCTGCGTCTCCTGAATGACGATGCGCGAGAACCCGCCCGCGACTGCGCTCAGGATCGTGCGACGGGGCGCCGCCTCGCTCACGAGGAAGACCGCGGCCGGCGTCACCGACTCCGGGTTCATGAGCGCGAGCGCCGCCGCCGGCAGTAGACCTTGGGTCATGCGCGTCGCGGCGGCGGGGCAAAGCGCGTTGACGCGGATTCCGAATTTCTCGCCCTCGATCTGCAGCACGTTCATCAGGCCGATGAGGCCCGCTTTCGCCGCGCCGTAATTGGCTTGGCCGAAGTTGCCATAGAGGCCGGAGGTCGATGTCGTCATCAGGATGCGACCGTAATTCGCGCTGCGCATGTGTGGCCAGACGGCCTGGCAGCAGACGGCCGAGCCGACCAGGTGCACGTCGAGAACCTTGCGGAAGTCCGCCAGCGTGCCCTTGACGAAACTCGCGTCGCGCAGGATGCCCGCGTTGTTGACCAGGATGTCGATCCGGCCCCAGCGCTCCATCGTGCGCTCGACCATGTCGGCCACCTGCGCGGAGTTCGAGACATCGGCGCCGTGAGCCAGCGCCTCACCGCCGCCACGCGCGATTTCCTCGACGACGCGCTCGGCCGGCGCCGACGACCCGCCCGTGCCGTGCACGTCGCCCCCGAAGTCGTTGACCACGACCCTGGCGCCGCGGGCCGCCAGCGCTAGTGCGTGAGAGCGGCCGAGCCCTGCCGCCGCACCGGTGACGATCGCAACTCGTCCGTCGAAGCGCATGTTCATTTCCGTATCCTCAGGCGGCGGCGTCGGACTCCAAGCGGTTCGCGTGGTGGTCCGCGCCGCCGAACTGCGACTCGATGAGGGTCGCGCGCCTGAAGTAGTGGCTCACGGCCAGTTCGTCCGTCATGCCGATGCCGCCGTGCAGCTGGATGGCGCTCTGGCCGACGAAACGGGCCGCCCTGGCCAGGTATACAGCGGTTGCAGCGACGGAGCGAACGCGCTCGGCTCGCGGTCGCGCCAGGCTGAGCGTGGCGAGGCAGGTCATCGAGTAGGCCTGCTCGACGGTCACGTACATGTCGACCATCCGGTGCTGCAGCACCTGGTTCGCCGCGATTGGAGCGTCGAACTGCCGGCGCTGCTTCGTGTACTCGACCGTGTCCGAGAGCATTCGCCGCATCACCCCCACCCCCTCGGCGGCGAGCGCGGCAATGCCCTCGTCGACGGCCGCTTCGAGCGACGCATATCCCTCGCCCGGCTCGCCGAGCGGTTCCCCCTCGGCTGCATCCAGGTGCACGTCCGCTGCCCGCGAGCCGTCGACCGTCGGGTACTCGCGCAGCCTGGCGCCCGGCGAGCCGCAGGCCACGATGAAGGTGCCGAGGCCCTGCCGGTCGCGCGGGCCTCCCGCGGTGCGGGCGGTGACGAGCAGGTGCGTCGCGAACGGTGCGCCACGCACGCCGTCCTTGAGCCCGTGCAGTCGCCAGCCGGTGCCCGAGCGCTCGGCTCTCACCGTGGCGTGCGCGAGTTCGAACCGGCTGCCCGGCTCGAGCTGGGCGAACGCGAAGCGTACGTCGCCGGCGATGATCCGCTCGATCCACTCGATGGCGCGTGGTGCGGCCCAGCGGCGCAGCAAGCCGCCGCCGATCACCACGGTCTCGAGGTACGGCTCGATCACGAGCGCGCGACCGATCTCCTCCATCACGACCATGTTCTCGACCGCTCCTCCGCCGAGTCCACCGTGCGCGACGTCGAACGATGCACCCATCACGCCGAGGTCTTCGGCGAGTCCACGCCAGACGTCGGGGCGCCATCCGTCCTTCGAACGCACCGTGCACTGCCGGCGGGCGAAGTCGTAGTTGTCCGAGAAATAGCGCGCGAGGCTCGCGCGCAGCATGTCCTGTTCGGGCGTGAAATCGAAATCCATGGGGAATGTCCCTTGATCCGGTCCGCGCTCAGAGTCCGAGCACGGCCCGGGCGAGGATGTTGCGCTGGATCTCGTTCGAGCCGCCGAAGATCGAGGTCTTGCGCATGTTGAAGTACGTGTCAGCGACGTCGATCGCCGTGGGGACCGCGACAGGCATCTCGCCCGGCACGAGCGCGCGGGCGACTCGCAGCGCCGCGTGTGGACCGACCGCCTCGAGGGCCAGCTCATTCAGCCGCTGCTGGAGTTCGGTGCCGCGCAGTTTGAGCATCGAGGCCTCCACGCCCGGAGGCCGGCCGGCGGTCTCGGCCGCCAGCATGCGCAGTTCCGTGTGCTCGAGGGCGAGCAGGTCGACCTCGACCTCGGTCAGCTTGCGGCGGAACACGGCATCCTCGGAGAGCGGCCGGCCGCGCTCGTTGACGCCGGCAGCGAGTTCCCGCAGTCGGGCGAGCGCCACCTTCGAGCGGGAGACCATCGCAATGCCGCTGCGCTCGTGGGCGAGCAGCATCTTGGCGCAGGTCCAGCCCTTGTTCTCCTGGAAGATGCGGTTCTCGACGGGCACGCGCACGTCTTCGAGCCAGACGTCGTTCACTTCGTGCGTACCGTCGAGCGTGATGATCGGTCGGACGCTGACACCCGGGCTCTTCATGTCGATCAGCAGGAAGCTGATGCCTGCCTGCTTGCGCGCCGTCGGGTCCGTGCGCACCAGGAAGAAGCCCCAGTCGGCGTGCTGGGCGAGCGTGGTCCACGTCTTCTGCCCGTTGACGACGTACTGATTGCCTTCGCGGATCGCGCGTGTCTGGAGCGAGGCGAGGTCCGAGCCCGCCCCGGGTTCCGAGTAGCCCTGGCACCACCAGGTGTTGCCGGCCACGATGTCCGGCAGGAAACGAGCCTTCTGTTCCGGCGTCCCGAAGGTGTAGATCACGGGCCCGACGAGCCCGGTCGAGAACGCGATGATCGGCACGGTGTCGGCGAGCGCGAGTTCCTCCTCCCAGATATAGCGCTGCGCCGGAGACCAGCCGGTCCCCCCGTATTCCACGGGCCACGCGGGCACGGACCATCCCTTGCGGCCGAGGACTCGGTGCCACTCGAGGTAGTCCTGCTTGCGGAGCTCGAGCCCCTGGACCTGGCGTGCGCGCACCTCCGACGGGTAATTCCCCGCGATGAACGCGCGCACCTCGTCGCGGAACGCCTGCTCGGCGGGAGTGAAATCGAGCTGCATGTCGCCCTCGTCCGCGCTGTTGCGGTGCAGCGCGAAGCCTAAGAGGGTGAGCCCCTCCCGGTCAATTGCACAATCAGACCGACAGGAGGCCCGGCGGTTGCCGTGCCGGACGAATCGGCTTAGGGTCGGGGGCAGACTGGAATGCCAGCGCGGGAACCCATCGATGCCGACCACCGACGAGTTGTTCGCCTTCGCCGACCGCTTCATGGACGCGCTCAACGCGGGCGACCCGGCCCGTGTCCGGGAGTTCTACGCGCCCGCGGCGACCGTCTGGCACAACTTCGACGACCGCGACCAGCCGCTCGACGAGAACCTCAAGCTGTTCGAGTGGATGGTGCGCAAGGCTCCGGAGCGCCGTTATCGCGTGCTCCGTCGCGAGATCGTTCCGGGCGGCTGGTTCCAGCAGCACGTGCTCGAGGCGCCGCTTCCCGGCGGCCGCGAAATGAAGCTCTACGCCTGCTGCGTGATCACGCTCGAGGGCGGGCGCATCCGCCGCATCGAGGAGTACGTGGACCCGGCCCAGGCCGCGGTCCTGCGCGAAGTGAAGTCGACCTGATTTTCGGCTGAAATCAGTCCAGTCGCTCGACGATCATCGCCGCGCCGATTCCCGAGGCGCCCGAGCAGACCACCAGTCCGAGCTGCCCGTCGGCGGCGTCGAGCAAGTCGAGGAGCGTCGACAGCAGGATCGCGCCCGATGCACCCAACGGATGGCCCCGGGCGATGTGGCCGCCGGCGACGTTGACGCGCGCGGGATCCACCGGATGGTCGCGCAGGAATTTCGCGATCGTCACGCCGAACGCCTCCATGAACTCGATGCGGTCCATGTCGGCGAGCGTGAGGCCTGCCGTACGCAGCACGCGTTCCATGGCGCTGAACCCTGCGAGCAGCGACGCGTGCGGGTCCCCACCGTTCTCTGCGTACGCCAGGATCCGCGCGCGCGGCCGTGGATCGCCTCGTGCGGAGCCGGCCAGGAGCGCGAGCCCCGCGCCATCGCAGACCGGCGGCGCGTGCCCGATCGTGTGCCGATGGTCGATCGGTCCGTCCAGGGCGTCGGCGTACTGCTCCGACAGGGCGACGAACGACGGGGGCATGGATCGCAACGACTCGAGCGTGGTCTGCGGCCTGATGCATTCGTCGAGCGCGAGGCCGCCGACCGCGATGCGGGATGCGTACAGGGCCGGCGTACGCTCGGCAGCGGCCGCGCGCTGCTGCGAGGTGAGCGCGACCGTGTCGAGTTCGTCTCGCGAGATGCCCTCGGACTCGGCCAGCCGGTCGGCAGCCAGCACCACGGGAATGAAGCGCGTGCGCTTCGGAAAGCTCCTGTCCGTGTAGTACGCCGCCTGGTCGCCCAGGAACGGCACTCGCGACATCATCTCGACGCCGCCCGCCAGTCCACGCGTGACCTCTCCCACCGCGACGCGTGCCGCGAGGTGCCCGATCGCCGACAGGCCGGACACGCAGTAGTTGTTCAGCGTGATGGCGTAGGCCGGATCCCTGATCCCGGCGTGCAGCTTCGACACGAGCGCGACGTTGCCACCCTGGTCGCCGACCTGGCCCACGCAGCCGAGCACCAGGGCCTCGACGTCGCGGGCGTCGTGACCGCGGGCATCGAGCGCGTCCGTCAGCCCGGCCACGAGTTCCTGTGGCTTGAGCTGCGCCAATCCGCCGTCGGGACGGGCCTTGGCGCGCGCAGTGCGGACGACGTCGTAGACGTAGGCCTGCACGTCTCGCCCCGCCGTCAGTCGCGACAGCCCACGACGAGGCTCACGACTGTGCCAAGCGAGCCTCCGATATTGAGCGTGCCGAAAGTACGCGCGCCCCCGACCTGGTACTCGCCCGCCGTTCCGGTCACCTGGCGCCCTGCGTCGAGCAGCATCCGTGCGCCGGTGGCTCCGACGGGGTGGCCGACACCGATCAGCCCGCCCGACGGATTCACCGGGCAGCGCCCGCCCATCTCGATCGTCCCCTCCTCGACCGCCCGCCAGCTCTGGCCGGGAGGCGTCAGACCGAAGTGGTCGATCGCCATGTACTCGGTGGAGGTGAAGCAGTCGTGCGTCTCGATTCCGTCGAGTGCCCCGACCCCCGCGATGCCGGCCCGGCGCCAAGCATCCGTGATGGCCTTGCGAACGTGGGGAAACATGTAGGTCTCGCCGCGACCACGCTCGAGCTTGTCCTTGAAGCGGATACCGGCATTGGTGTGGCCCCAGCCGAGGATCCGCGGGAACTCACGGGCCTCGACACCGCGCGCGGCTGCATAGCGCGCCATGAAGGCGTCCGACGCCAGCACCACCGCGACCGCGCCATCGGTGATCTGGCCGCAGTCCTGGCGCCGCGTACCGGGCTCGATCACCGGGTTGTACTGTTCGTCGTCCGTGAAGGTCTCGGCACGGAACGTCCAGCCACGGGTCTGGGCGCGTGGGTTGCGCTTCGCATTGCCCATGTTGATCTCGGCGATGCGGTTCAAGTGTCGGCGGTCGAGGCCGTAGCGATCGCCGTACTCCATGGCGATGCGGCCGAAAACAGCAGGCCACACGAAACGGCAGTCGAGGTCCTCGCGGCCCTGCCAGGAAGCCGCGTTCTGCACCTCCGAGGCCTGGTCGCCCGGCAAATTCTTCTCCTCCTCGACACCGAGCACGAGGATGCAGTCGTAGCGGCCTGCCTCGATCTCGGCCGAGGCAGTGAGGATGGCGAGCGAACTCGATGCGCAGGCCGCCTCGTGGCGCATCGCCGGTTTGCCGTAGAACTCCGGCTTCACCTGTGCCACCACAGCAGCGAGGTGACCCTGGCGGCGGTACAGTTCCCCAAACGCATTGCCGACGTGGATCGAATCGACTTCCCCGGCGTCGAGGCGACAGGACTCGAGGGCGCCGTCGATCGCCTCGCGCATCATGTCGGTGTAGTCGCGGCCTTCCCGGGCCCACACTCGCGCAAAGTCCGTCTGATAGCCGCCGATCAGGTTGATTGCCATGTGACCGCCCCGGGGAACTCGGGGCAGCATAGCGTATCAGTTCAATATTGCTAGTCAGCCACAGACTGAAGAGAGTCTCGTGCGCGGCGCAGCGTCAACCTCGGGTCATCGCGATGACTCACTTGGCTCCGGGCGGGAGCGTGCAGCGTATCACGGCTCGAGGCGCATGCCCGTTGCCGTGAATGGCCCGAAATTGAGCACCGGCGCCGCCAGCGGGTCAGCCCCGGCGATCAGCACGGTTTCGCCGCTGCCGTGCGGGCTGTCGATGTCGTTGCCGGCGACGTTCGCCGTGAAGCGAACCCGCAGGAAGCCGTAGAACTCTCCAGGCTGCTTGTTCGCCGCGGCGCAGGGCGGTGGCGGCGAATCAGCCGGCAGCTGCCCGGCATTGACCGCATTCCCGCAGAACACCAGCTTGTAGAAATAGACGTCGATGTTGCCGCCCGGCGTGCGCTGCCAGGTGCCCTGCCCGTCGAGGCCGGTCAGGAACGGCGGCGCGCCGGCGCTCATCGGGTTCAGCGCGGTGTTGTTCTCGGTCACGGTTCCGTTGTGGTGCAGATTGAGCAGTTCCTGGAACGCGATGCCCGAGTCGAAGAGCACGTCGACCAGCCACGTGCCGTCGGGCTTCGAGGAAGAGCGGCTGGAGCCGCGCACGATCGTGAAGCTGGTGCGGCGGTTTC